>NZ_JBNDMK010000029.1:0-105213 GCF_050436545.1 Paraburkholderia sp. GAS41 | reverse complement strand
ACTCTACACCCTGGACTCCGCCGAAATCATGATCCACTGAGCCTCTGGCACTTGACCTTCAATACAGTTGCTTTCTTTGCGGCGGCAAAGAAAGTGAGTGCTGCCCCGCACAGGGGCGAAGTAAATAGACCACTAAGAATACAAGGAAAGGCCAACGCCATAAAAACCCAACCAAAGCGCCCGCAAGGCAAAAAAAACCTCACTCCTTATTAATAATCCACTCATGCGCCGGATCATTCTTGAAATGCCAGGTCCGTTGCTTCCCAGCCATGACATTCAGATAATACGAATCATACCCATAGGGAACGACAACCGGATGATACCCACGCGGCACCATCACCACATCATGATCCTCGACAGCCATCGACTCGTCGATATCCCTCGAATCGGTATACACGCGCTGAAAAGCAAACCCCTGCGGCGGATTGAGCCGGTGATAATAAGTCTCCTCCAGCGAACTCTCGTGAGGCACATTGTCCGTGTCATGCTTATGCGGCGGATAACTCGAAGCATTCCCGCCCGGCGTGCGCACCTCGACAACCAGTAAGGACTCCGCAACCTCGGTCTGCGGCAAGATATCGCATACGTATCGCGTATTCTGCCCCTTGCCCCGCGTCGAGCGGGTCATCTGCGAAGGCTCAATCAGCCTCGCCGGCAGCCCGCCTTTACCCGGCGCGCTAGCCACACCCACCTCCGCATCACGCAGCGCCCGCACCGTCGATCGCACCCCCGGCGGCAAATACACCGCATACGGCGCGGCATCTTCGAACACGCTGTCGCGCGAGCCGAGGCTGCTCCACTTCTGATCCGGCGTCTCCACGTCCACCGCGCCCGACAGCACCACGATGCAAACCTCGCGCGCCGGTTCGAACACATGCACCACCTCGTCCGTGCCGAGGCGATAAGCCGCGAAACCCACATAACGCCACGCGGCTGTCTCCGGCGTGACTCGCGCGATCGTCTGGCCCTCGCGCTGCGCCTTCACCAGCAAACTCATGCTGCCTCCTTCGTCGCAGAGGTGCCGGCATCGAGCGGTGCATCCACCAGCGCCCGCAACGTCTGATACCCCTTCTCCGCATAAACATACGATTGCGCGATCACCGGATCCTGCTCGGCTTCGACCACGAGCCAGCCGCGATAGCCGTGCCGTTTCAGGCGGTCGATAATCGATGGGAAATCCACCGTGCCATCGCCGGGAACCGTGAACGCGCCGGCAATCACCGAGTCCAGAAAACTCCAGTTGCGGTTGCGCGCGAGTTTCATCACCGCAGGCCGCACGTCCTTGCAATGGACGTGGCAGACGCGGCCGATATGTTTGTCCAGCACCGCGAGCGGATCGCCGCCGGCAAACGTGATGTGTCCGGCGTCGAACAGCAGCCCCACGGCGTCGCTCGTGCGCGCCATCAGGTTGTCGACGTCCGCCGGTGTTTCCACGTAGGCACCCATGTGATGGTGGTACGCGAGTCGCACGCCACGGCTCAGCGTATAACGGGCGAACTCATCCACGCGTGCCGCATAGGCGTCCCACTGCGCTTCGCTAAAGAAGCGCGGGCGCTGGTAGAGCGGCTGCGGCGCACCCTGGATCGAATCGGCGACCTCGCCGTACACCATTACCGTCGAGCCGTTGCGCGACAGCAGCTCCAGATGCGCGTCCACCGAAGCCATCTCTTCCTCCACCGTGCCGCGCGCGAGCCGCCCCGAATACCAGCCGGACACGAGCGCGAGGTCGTATTGCGCGAGCAGCGTTTTCAAGGCCTGCGGTTCGCGCGGAAACTTGTTGCCGAGTTCGAACCCGTCATAGCCGATCTGGCGTCCTTCGGTCAGCGCGACTTCGAGCGGTGTTTCGCCACCCAGCGATGGCAGGTCGTCGTTCATCCACGACAGCGGGTTGATGCCGATTCGTACTTCGAACTGAGTCATGCGAGCGTCCTCAATCGTGTTGGGTGTCGCCGGCGGCTTTGGCGCGCTCGGCAATCTGGGTTTCGTATTGCGCGCGTGCAGTACGCACGCCTTCGCGTTCGGAGACCTCCGGCACGGCGACTTCCCACCACCAGCCGCCGTCGTCGGTGGTACGCGCCGCGTCGGTGTCGATACTGATCAGATAGGTACGGTCGGCCGCGCGCGCGCGTTGCAGCGCGCCTTCGAGTTCGGCCACGTTCGCGACGTGCTCGGCTTGCGCACCGAGCGCGCGCGCATGCGCCGCGAAATCGATCGGCGGGGCGCCCAGCGGGCCTTGCTCACAATCGTCGAACATGTTGTTGAACGGCGCGCCGCCGCAAGCCTGTTGCAGACGATTGATACACCCGTAGCCGCGATTGTCGAGCACGACGATGATGAGCTTTGCGCCGAGCATCACCGAGGTGGCAATCTCGCTGTTCATCATCAGGTAGCTGCCGTCGCCGACCATCACGATCACTTCGCGTTCAGGGCGTGCCAGCTTCGCACCGAGCCCCCCGGCAATCTCGTAGCCCATGCACGAATAGCCGTATTCGACGTGGTACGCACCGGGTCGGCCCGCGCGCCACAACTTGTGCAATTCAGCGGGCAGGGTGCCCGCCGCACACACGACGATATCGTCGGCAGCGGACGTCGCGCTCGAGCGTTGCACCGTGCCGATCACATCCGCGTCGTACGGCAGCACCGTTTCGTGTTGCGGCGCGTGCGTGAGCATGCCCACGGCGTCGCGCCATCCCGCGGCAAGCTGGTGTGCCCGTGCGGTCCACGCGCGGTCGGCATGCCAGCTGCCTAGTTCCGCGGTGAGCGCTTCGAGCGCGAGGTGGGCATCCGCCTCGACCAGGCGGCCGCGATGTTTGAGGCCGTCGAAAGCATTCGCATTGATGCCGATGACATCGGCCTGCGTGAAGAGCGTGTTCGAGCCGGTCGTGAAATCCTGCAGACGGGTGCCGATTGCCAGCACGCAATCGGCATCGTGCGCGAGTGCGTTCGCTGCGGGCGAACCGGTCACACCCAGCGCACCCGTATTGAGCGGGTCGTTCCAGGCGAGCGCACCTTTGCCGGCCTGGGTTTCGGCCACGGGGATGCCGTGGGCACTGGCGAACGCATGCAGTGCGTCGGTTGCGTGGCCATACAGCACGCCGCCGCCGGCGACGATCATCGGGCGTTTGGCCTGTCGCAAGCGTTCGACGGCGGCGCTGATCTCTTCGGCCACGGGGGCGGGCGCATGAAAGCCGACCACGCGCGGTTCGAAGAAGTCGGCCGGGAAGTCCCACGCCATGGCCTGCACGTCCTGCGGCAAGGCGAGCGTCACCGGTCCGCACAACGCCGCGTCGGTCAGCACACGCAGCGCACGCGGCAGCGCGTTCAGCAATTGCGCGGGATGCACGATGCGGTCGAAGTAACGCGATACGGGCTTGAATGCGTCGTTGGCGGAAATGCCGCCGTCGTGAAAGTCCTCGACCTGTTGCAAAACCGGGTCCGGTGCGCGCGAGATGAAGATGTCGCCGGGCAGCAGGAGGACCGGTAAGCGGTTCACATGCGCGAGCGCCGCAGCGGTCAGCAGATTGGTTGCGCCGGGTCCGATGGAGGTCGTGACCGCCATCATCCGGCGCCGGAAATGGGCCTTCGCATAGGCTATCGCACTATGTGCCATGGCCTGTTCGTTATGCGCGCGCAGCGTCGGCAGTTCATGACGATGCTGATACAACGCTTCGCCGATGCCCGCGACGTTGCCGTGTCCGAAGATCGCGAACACGCCGCCGAACAGCGGCTCGGTGCCGGTGCCGTCCTCGGTCCTGACGCGCTGCGCCGCGAGGTAGCGGACCAGCGCCTGCGCCGTGGTAAGCCGCAGCGTGCCGGTGGCCGGTGCGTTCGCTGGCGCCGCGGCAGCAGCGGGAGCGGAAGAGGTATCGTGATGCAAGTTGCGCTGGTTCATGCAGCCTGCTCCTGGTGAACGTGCTGCGACGGGGCGCTTTGCGGCGTGATGTTGCCGCGCGCAGTGCGCCACGAATCGATCAGCGTTTCGAAGGTCTGTCGCACGCGGGCGATCAGTTCGTCGTCGCCAATCGTGCCGGCCAGCCACGCATGGCTCGGCTCGTGGAAAATCGTCCGGCCCACGGTGAAGCCACGGCAGGTTGCCGATTGAGCTGCGGCGCGAAAGCCATCGTTCAACTGCTCGACGGCGGCGGACAGGCCGAGCAGCACCACCCCGCGGCAATACGGATCGCGTTCGGCGATCAGCGCGTCGACAGCCTGCCATTGGGCCGCTTCCATCGGCTCCAGTTTCCACCACTCCGGATAGATGCCAATGTTGTACAGACGCTTCAACGCGCGATACACGATATCGGAGCCGCCCGGCAGATGAGCATGCTTCGGCGGAATCACTTCGAGCAGCAGTTCGTGGCCGCTCGCCTGGGTGGCGTCGTAGAGCGCGCGAATTTGCGCTTCCTGTTCGAGGCGTTGTTCGATGGGCTCGTCAGGATGGAATTGCACGAGGCACTTCACGACGTGCTCTTGCGGCCAGGGGATCAGCGTGGTGCCGATCGAACGGCCGTGATCGAACACGAGCGGCACGGAGCCCGGCAGTTCCACCGGGCGGCCGATCCACCAGCCACGGCCGGTGGCGGCGTTCAGTGCATCCTGGCCGTAACGGTCATCGATCAGTACCCCGATACGTCCCTGCAAGCCAAGCTTGCTTTCGGTCTGGGCGACGGCATCGACAAACAGGCTCTTGAGCCGCGCGATACGCGCTTCGTCCGCGCCGGTCTGCTGAGCCAGATCGAAGAACTGATTGCGGTGATCGAAGGCGAAGCCAAGCACCTCATCCCATTGCTTGCGGGCAGGGGAAACACGGTGCAGGCGCGCGAGCTTCGCATCGCGGTCGGGCCGGCGCATCCGTTGCGGGTCGGCTTTTGCTTCGCTCAGGAAATAGTCGAGTTCGGCGGGGGTCGGCATGGCCGGGGCGCAGCCATGGCGCGACACCACCAGCGCGCCGCTCGCATTCGCCGCGCGCGCACACGCTTCGAGCGGTGCATCGCGCAACCAGCCGGACAGGAACCCCGAGGCGAATGCATCGCCTGCGCCGAGCACGTTCAAGACCTCCACTTCGACGCCGCCATGGATCGGCGCGTCGTCAAGCGTCGCCGGCACATCGTCGTCGATGATCTGGCAGCCGAGCGGGCCGCGTTTGACCACCAGCGTCGCGGGCGTGACGGCGCGCACCATCGCGAGGGCGCCGATCAGATCGTCCTTGCCGCCGGCAATGCGGAATTCCTCTTCGGTGCCGATCACCAGATCCATCAGCGGCAGGATGCGCTGCAAATGCGCGGTGACGTCTTCATTGGCGACGAAGCGGGTCTCGCCGTCGGCCTTGCCGGTAAGGCCCCACAGCACGGGACGGTAGTCGATATCGAGCACGGTGCGCACGCCGTTGCGACGCGCGTAGTCGAGCGCGCGGCGGCTCGCACGGTTGACCTGCCCGGTGGAGAAGTGCGTGCCCGTAATCAGCAGCGCTTTCGATGAGGCGATGTACGCTTCATCGAAGTCGGCCTCGTCCACCGCCATATCGGCGCAGTTTTCGCGGTAGAAAACCAGCGGGAACGTATCGCGATCTTTCAGGCCGAGCAGCACGAGTGCGGTGAGGCGCTCCTGATCGACGCGCACATGGCTGACGTCGCACCCTTCCCGGGTGAGCGTTTCGGTGAGAAAACGGCCCATATGGTCATTGCCGACGCGCGCCAGCATCGACGCGGCGAGCCCGAGGCGCGCGCAGCCGAAGGCGATATTGGCGGACGATCCGCCCAGATACTTGGCAAAGCTCGACACGTCTTCGAGACGCGCGCCGACCTGCTGCGCGTAGAGATCCACCGCGAGCCGGCCGAGGCAGATGATGTCGCGGCTGCGGCCCGGCTCGAAGCGGCTGGCGGTGCTGGCAACGGACGGCGTGGATGTACTGGTAAGAGCCATGGAATGTCCTGTATGTCTTGGCGCTTGACCTGACGGCCAAGCGTGGCACGCGGCGCACGCACGGCGAAGCCGTGCGATCCGCCGCATGGCGCAATTCAGATCGTCGCGCCTTCGAGCTCGCCGATCATCTTCTGCATTTCGGCGCCGCCGGCCATCATGTCTAGCACTTCGTCCTTGCTGATGGTGTCCTTCGTGAAGGTGCCGAGCGACTTGCCGCGATTGAGCAGCGTGAACGAATCGCCGATCGGATACGCGTGATGCACGTTGTGCGTGATGAAGATCACCGAAATGCCTTTGGCGCGCGCGGTGTGGATCAGCTTCAGCACGTTGAAGCTCTGCTTCACGCCAAGCGCCGCGGTCGGCTCGTCGAGAATCAGCACGCGCGCACCGAAGTGAATGGCGCGTGCAATGGCGAGGCACTGCTTTTCGCCGCCCGACATCGTGCCGATCGGCTGATGTGCGTCACGCACGTTGATGCCCATTTCCGCGAGCTTGTCGCGCGAGGCGGTCGCGCAATGGTCGAGATCCATCACGTTGATGAAGCCAAACAGCTTTTTCTGCGGCTCGCGGCCCATGAAGAAGTTGCGCGCGACTGAAAGCAGCGGCACCAGCGCGAGATCCTGATAAACGGTGGCGATACCTAGATCGAGCGCGTCTTTGGGTGAGGTGAAATGCACCGGCTTGCCGTCGACGAGGTAGGTGCCTTCGCTCGGCCGGTGTACGCCGGCGAGCGTCTTGATTAACGTGGATTTACCCGCGCCGTTGTCGCCCAGCAGGCAATGCACTTCACCGCGTTTCAGGCGCAGCGTGATGTCCTTCAGCGCGATCACGTTGCCGAAATAACGGCTGACGTTCTCGAGCGCGAGGATATAGTCCGCGTCCGCCGGTTGGGTGGTGTTCGTGGGAGTGTTCATGGTGGTCTCCTCGTTTAGCGGGCTGCCGCAACACGGCTGCGCACGTAGTGGTTAAACAGCACCGCGAACAGCAACATCGCGCCGAGGAACACCCGGAACCAGTCCGAGTCGATATTCGTATAGGTAATGCCGATCTGCACGACACCGAAGATCAGGGCACCGAACGATGCGCCTACCACCGAACCGTAACCGCCGGTCAGCAAGGTACCGCCGATCACTGCCGCAATGATGGATTCGAATTCCGCCTGCAGGCCGCGGTCGGCCGCTGCCGAACCGATGTCGCACACCTGCAGCACCGAATAGAGGCACGAGCAGAAGGCGGTCAGCACGAACAGCGAGATCTTGATGCGGCGCACCGGCACACCGACGTTCTTCGCCGCATTGGCGTCGCCGCCCACTGCGAAGATCCAGTTGCCTGAACGCGTTTTGGCGAGGACGAACGCGCAGACCGCGGCAAGTGCGAACCACCACAGGATAACTTTCGGAATCCCAGGCACGAGCGGCAAGCCGCTGTCCAGCAGCTTGACCACGCCGATGTGCCCGAGCCAGGTGAACAGGCCCTTGAACGCGACGCCCTGGAACAGGGTATGGGCGAGCCAGTCATGCGCCGCAACGTCGCCGACACCGGAGATGATGGTGCGGTCGGCAAACATCACGGAGAGCGCAAGGGTCAGGCCGCGCAGGATGAACAGGAAGGCCAGCGTGACGATGAAAGAGGGCAGGCGGGTGCGCATCACGAGATAGCCGTTCAGCGCGCCGAGCAGCATGGAGCCGGCGAATGCGAACAGGATCGATAGTGCGATCGGCCAGTGGAAGTACAT
The DNA here is from genome assembly GCF_050436545.1 of Paraburkholderia sp. GAS41. NCBI lineage: Bacteria > Pseudomonadati > Pseudomonadota > Betaproteobacteria > Burkholderiales > Burkholderiaceae > Paraburkholderia > Paraburkholderia sp. GAS41. The sequence continues at coordinate 97,556 of NZ_JBNDMK010000029.1, read as the reverse complement.
CGTGGGCAGCGCGACCATCATGCCGGAAAAGCCGATCATCGAGCCGATCGAAAGATCGAACTCACCGGCGATCATCAGGAGACACGCGCCGACCGAAATGATGCCGAGATAGGCCGCGACCTGTGACCAGTTCATCACGCCATCGAGGGCGAACATGCCGGAGTTGCCGGCGGAGAGTCCGAACACCAGGAACACCATCACCGTGCCGGCGAGCGCGGCGAATTCCGGTCGGCTCAATAGATGTTTGAACCAGGATTCGCGACGCACGCGCTCGTCTGCTGCCGCAGCGGTGCCGGAGGCCGCGGCTGCGGCGGCGTCCTGTTCGGATGGGGGATGCTTGGCGTGAAAGGGGTTGGCGACGCCCATTGAAACTCTCCTTGATGCGCCAGCGGATGGCGTCGGCGTGACGCTTCGCTTAACGGCGCTTGATGCAAGTGAAGTGCAGATGAAACTCTGCGAAGGGAAGCGGGTGCGGCCGGGGCCAGGGGTGGCTGGCGGCACGCGCTCCCTTCATGCCTGCTGGGACGGTGGTTATTCCGTACCCGAACTCAACGCAAGATTGCTTAGCGGTACTGACCTGCGTACTTGATTACCTTGTCGATATTCTCCTTCGTAATGAAGCCTGGGCCCGAACCGATATTGCGCGGCCCGTAGGAGGGAGCGAGACCGTAGGTGGACAGACGTGCCTGGAACTTCGGGTTGGCCTGAAGGATCTGGCGGATCTTTACGGGGTCGGTGGTGTGGTCATGCTTGACGATGGCCAGCACCGCCACTGCGATGTAGCCCTGCAGGTACGGCTGCTGGTCGATGGCGAACTTGATCGTGCCGTCCTTGATGGCCTTGGCGATGTCGTCGTCGAAGTCGAAGGTGGCGAACCAGATCTTGCCGGCCAGACCCATCTGCTGCAGGGCCTTGATGGTCGGCGCGGCCGAGAGCGGGCCGAGGGCGAGCACGGCGCCGGTGTCCGGATGATTGCGCAGATATGCGCTCACTTTGGACTGGATGCCGGTGGGGTCCGTGCCGGCGTCGAGCGTCGACGACTTGAAGTCGACGCCGAGCGCTTCCGCAAAACCGCGGCAACGTTCGAACGAAGCCGGATTGGTGGCGTAGTGGTTCACGCACAGGAACGATTTGACGCCGGCGGCTTTGGCCTTTTCCCCCGCGGCCTTGCCCGCGGTGTATTCAGGCTGGCCGATATGCATGATCGCGCCGAGATCCGCACTCTGCTGCTCGGTGCCCGAGTTGATCGTGACGAGAGGAATGTGCTTCTCGGTGACCTTGCCGATCGAACCCTTCAGCACGTCGTAGTCGGCGATGGTGACGATCACGCCGTCGTAGTTGCGCGCCGCGGCCTGTTCGATCAGGCGGGCCATGTCGGCGATGTCGCCGTTAGGCGGGTTGCGGTAGTCGGTCTCGACGTTGAAGTCCTCGTCGGCCTGTTTGATGGCGTTCTTGATGGTGTTCCACCAGGAATCGGAATCCGGTGCGTGGCTGATCAACACGAAGTGCGCATCCGCCGCGCGCGCTGCGGTCGTGGCGGCCAATCCCGCCGTCATTGCCAATGCCGCTACCAGAATCCTCAGCGTTGCCTTGCCATTGCAAAGTCTCATTGTCTCCACCTTTCTCGGTCTTCGTTATTGAAGGGAACGTCTGGTGTTTTTACCTACTCGCAAGCCCTCTTGGCGTTTACACGCATGCTCGCTCACCATCGCTCAGAACCAAGATTAGGCCAACTTTCGCGCTCTTGCAATGAAAATTTCATGACAAAGAAAAATGGAAAATATGTTCCATTTCAATGGGCTGCTGCCTATAATCCCAGCGTCAGTGCGGTGCATGGATAGTCTTGGAGGCCGTTTTGCAACGCAATAAAGCAGCAAAGGAAGAGCCATGGCGGAAGACAGCACAGAAGAACTACCGAGCGTCGAAGATTTGATGCAGCGCATTGCTGAGAACTACGAATCGTTGCCGCGCCAGTTGAAGAGCGTCGCGACGTATCTCGAGCAGCATCGTGCAAGCGTGATGATGGATCGCACCAGCGACATCGCGGCGAGTTGCGGCGTGCATCCGTCGGCGGTGGTGCGTTTTGCGCAGCGCTTCGGCTTCTCGGGATTCTCGGATCTGCAGGCGGTGTTTCGCCAGGCCTATACGGGCCAGGGCGCTTCGTCACCGAGCTATCAGCAGCGCATCCGCAAGCTGATCGACGAGAAACCGGGTGCGCTTTCGGGTGGGTCGGTCGCGCGTGAATTCATCGCCGCTTCGCGCGGCGGGCTCGAAGAACTCGAAGCGGGCCTCGACGACAAGGAGTTCGACGCGGCCGTGAAGATGCTGCAGCACGCCGACAACATTTACGTGGTCGGCGTGCGCCGTTCGTTTCCGGTCGCAAGCTATATCGTCTACGCGCTGCAGCACACGCCCAAACGTGTGCATCTGATTTCGGGTTTCGGCGGCATGTATCGCGAGCAGATTCGCAGCGTCAGAAAGGGCGACGTGGTGATTGCGATCAGCTTCGCCCCGTATGGGAAGGAAACTCAGTACTGCCTGCGAGTGGCGCATCACCATCAGGCGAAGACGCTCGTGATCAGCGACAGTCAGTTGTCGCCGCTCGCGCGCTACGCCACGACGCAACTTTATGTGAAGGAGGGGAGCGCGTTCGCGTTCCGCTCGCTGACCAGCACGATCTGTTTGTGCCAGGCGCTGTTCATCGCGCTTGCATACAAGCTGGAATTAAACGTGGAAGAATCGAAAGACACTGGAGGATACGATGACTGACGTGGCAGGCGGCAAGACAATCGACGTAGCGGTGTTCGGCGCGGGGCGCATCGGGCGCATTCATGCGGCCAATCTGGCGCGGCAACCGGGCGTGCGGCTCAAGTACGTGGTGGATGTGAACCGGGAAGCGGCGGCGTCGCTGGCCGCCTTGCACGGCGCGCAGGTCGCGGATATCGACGGCGCGATGGGCGACGCGTCGGTCGGTGCAACCGTGATCTGTTCGAGCACTGATACCCACTCCGATCTGATTTTGAAATCCGCGGCGCAGCAGAAGCACGTCTTCTGCGAAAAGCCGGTCGACCTGACGCTCGAACGCGCGCGCGCCTGTGCGGATGCCGTGGCGAAAGCGGGCGTGGTGTGCATGATCGGTTTCCAGCGCCGCTTCGATCCGACCTTTGCGGCCCTGAAAGCGCGCATCGACGCGGGCGAAATCGGCACGCCGGAAATGCTGATCGTCACGAGCCGCGATCCGGGCGCGCCGCCGGTCGAATACATCAAGCATTCGGGCGGCATCTTCAAGGACATGCTGATTCACGACTTCGATATCTTCCGCTGGATTCTCGACGACGAAGCCGAGACCTTGCACGCCACCGGCAGTTGTCTGAGCGATCCGGCCATCGCCGAGGCAGGCGATATCGACGCGACGGCCGTGACGATCCGCACGAAGCGCGGACGCCTGTGCCAGATCAACACGGCGCGGCGCGCGGCGTATGGCTACGATCAACGTTTCGAAGTCCTTGGCAGTACAGGGATGCTGCAAGCCGGCAACGTGCGGCCAACGGAAGTGGTGGCGTATTCGAAAACGAACGTCTCCAGCGACGTGCCGGAAGCGTTTTTCCTTGAGCGTTACCGCGCTGCTTATGCCGCGGAAATCGCCCATTTCTTCGACGCGGTCACGCAAGGCAAAGCGGTTCGCACCACCGTGGCGGACGGCCTGAAGGCGCTCGAACTGGCCGACGCCGCGACCCGTTCATGGCGCGAAGGCCGGCCGGTGAACCTCGCCGGGGAGGCATGATGACGACGACTTCTAACCGCCAGCCGGTACGCGTAGGGGTGGTCGGGCTCGGGCGGCTCGGCAAGCGGCACGCGGAGAATCTGGCTTACCATGTGCCCGGCGCGGCGCTCGTCGCCGCCTGCAGTCCCGTGGAAGAAGAGCTGGCGTGGGCGGCCGGGGCATTGCCGGCGCCTCGTTTGTACCGGGACTACGCCGCGTTGCTGGACGACCGCGAGGTTGACGCAGTGTGGCTCGTCACGCCTTCGGCATTGCACGCGCAACAGATCGTCGACGCGTTGCGTGCCGGCAAGCATGTGTTCTGCGAGAAGCCGCTATCGCTCGATCTGGCGGAGTGCGAGCGCGTGTTGGCGGAAGCGGAGCGGCAGCCGCATCTGCAAGCCACCATCGGCTTCATGCGCCGCTTCGATCCGAGCTATCGCGACGCCTTCGACAAAATCGCTGCGGGCGTGATCGGGCGGCCGTTCATGGTGCGCTCGCAGACCACCGACAAGAACGATCCCGACGGTTTCTTCGTGCGCTTCGCGCCCACTTCGGGCGGGATTTTTCTCGACTGCACCGTGCACGACATCGACGTCGCCCGCTGGCTGCTCGGCAAGCCGCGCGCCAAGCGGGTGTTTGCCAGCGGCACGATTGCGCTGCATGAAGGACTGCGCGAGTTCGGCGACGTCGACAACGGCGTGGCAATCTGCGAGTTCGAAGACGGGCGCCTCGCGATGTTCTACGCGTCGCGCACCATGGCGCACGGCAACGACACCGGCAGCGAGGTGATCGGCACGGCGGGTTCGCTGGCGATCGGTCACAATCCGCGCTCGAACCGCGTGGAGATTACCGACGCGAGCGGGATTCGCAACGAATGCACGCCGACCTTCTTCGACCGTTTCGAAGACGCGTTTCTGTACGAGGCGCGGGCATTCGTCGCGGCGGTGCAGGGCGGCGAGTCCGCGGGGGCGACGCTCGCCGATGCACTGGAAGCGACGCGGATTGGCAGCGCACTGCGGCAGTCGCTGCAGACTGGCCAGGCCGTCACGCTGTAAAGGGCCGCAGCGCGCGTCCATGATGGCCGCCCTGTCTGCGCCGCGTCAGGCGGGGAGAGGGCGGCTGCGGTAGAATTTGACCCTCTGTCCGGCGTCGCATGCGGCGCCTCATCCCGAAGGTCATCGTCGATGCAAATTCAGGTTCACAAGGAAGTCGATGCGCGCGGGCTGAACTGTCCGCTCCCTATTTTGCGCGCCAAAAAGGCGCTCGCCGACATGGAAAGCGGCCAGATTCTCAAGGTGCTCGCCACCGATCCCGGGTCGCAACGCGATTTCGCCGCGTTCGCCAAACAGACCGGAAACGAAATCGTCGAGGTTTCGACTCAGGACAAGGTGTTCGTGTTTCTGATGCGGCGCCGCTGAGCACGTGAGTGTCGCTGTATCACGGGCGGGCGCTGTCCAGCACCACGCTCAGTTCGTCCAGCGTATAAGGCTTGCGTAACGCCTTCCAGCGGAACGTCAGCGGCGGCGCGTCAGGCATCTCGCTGCCCGAGGCGAAAATCACCCGCAACGCCGGCTGCAACGCCACCGCTTTTTCCGCCAGCTCGATGCCCGACTTGCCGGGAATCGCGAGATCGGCCACCAGCACGTCGAATGGCCGCTCGCCAAACCAGCGCAGCGCTTCGTCCGGCGAGCCGGTCATCACCGGAACGTGACCGAGCATCTTGATCAATTCGCTCGCGGCTTCCAGCAACGCAAGATCGTCGTCGACCAAAAGCACGCGCAGACCGTTCGGTTCCGCGGTGGTTGCGCGGGGCGTGAGGTCCGCGTCGACATCGGTCGTGCCGGCCGTTTGCAGGATGTGGCGGATCTTGGAAGCGAGTTGCTCCCGGCTGTACGGCTTGCTCAACAACTCGACACCTGGGTCCAGCCGTCCGCCGTGCACGATCGCGTTCTGCGTGTAGCCAGAGGTGAACAGCACCTTCAGGCCCGGCAGAAGCTGCACTGCCTGGGCCGCCATCTCGGTACTGCGCGGCAATCCCGGCATGACCACATCGGTAAACAGCAGGTCGAGGTGAACGCCGCTGCGGATGACCGTCAGCGCCTGCTGGGTGCTGTCGGCTTTCAGCACGCGGTAGCCGAGGCCGGATAACGTGTCGACCACCGTGGATTGCACCTTCGGGTCGTCCTCCACCACGAGGATCGTTTCGGTGCCGCCCTGCAGCTTGACGGCGGGTCGCGCCGGCGGCTCGACCGCGATTCCGGTCGAACGCGGCAGGTAGATCCTGATCGTCGTGCCGTGTCCGGGCTCGCTGTAGATACGGGCATGTCCGCCGCTTTGCCGCACGAAGCCATAGGCCGTGCTCAAGCCGAGCCCGGTGCCCTGGCCTTCCGGTTTCGTGGTGAAAAACGGATCGAACGCGCGCTCGACCACGTCAGGTGGCATGCCCGTGCCGGTGTCGGTCACGGCCAGCATGACGTACTGACCGGCAGTCACGTCCGGCACGCCGGCAACGTAGCCGTCGTCGAGCATGGCATTGGCCAGTTCCATGGTCAGCCTGCCGCCTTCGGGCATGGCATCGCGCGCGTTGATCGCAAGGTTCAGGATAACGTTCTCGAGCTGATGGATGTCCACCAGCGTATTCCACAGGCCGCCGGCCACCACCGTTTCCACGTCGATCGTCTCACCCAGGGCACGCCGCAGCAGGTCGTCCATGCCGCGGATGGCGGCTGCGAGGTTGATGACCACCGGTTGCAAGGGCTGCTGGCGACCGAAGGCGAGCAGTTGCGAGGCGAGCTTCGCGCCGCGCTCGACGGCATCGATGGCCTTGTCCAGCCGCTCGCGTGTCCAGACGTCGCCGGAATGACGCCGGTCCAGCAATTCGAGGTTGCCGCGCAAGACCTGCAGGACGTTATTGAAGTCGTGCGCCACGCCGCCCGTCAGCTTGCCGATGGCCTCCATCTTTTGCGACTGGAACAACGCCTTTTTGGCATCTTCGAGAAGGCGGTTCGATTCCATCCGCTCGGTAATGTCGCGGGTGATCTTGGCAAAGCCGGCCAGTGTGCCGTCGTCTTCGCGGATGGCGTCGATCACGACGTGGGCCCAGAAGCGCGTGCCGTCTTTGCGCACGCGCCATCCTTCCGCTTCGAAGCGTCCGTCTCGCGCGGCAATCGAGAGGCCCCGCTGCGGCAATCCGCTTGCCGCGTCCTCGGGCAGGTAAAAGCGCGAAAAATGCGAACCGATGATTTCTTCCGCGGTGTAGCCCTTGATGCGGCGCGCGCCGGCGTTCCAGTTGGTGACGAGACCTTCCGGCGAGAGCATGAAGATGGCGTAATCGGTGACGCCGTGAACCAGCATGCGGAAGCGCCGCTCGCTTTCCAGCACGGCGTCGTGCGCGGCCTTTTTATCGGTCATGTCGCGCACGATTTTCACGAAACCGGCCATGTGTCCATCTTCAGCGTGCAACGCGTTGATCACGACGCTGGCCCAGAACGCCCCGCCGTCCTTGCGCAGGCGCCAGCCTTCGGTGTCGTGACGGCCTGTGCGGCGAGCGATCTCCAGGCCGTGAGCGGTCACGCCTTTTTGGCGATCTTCGTGGGTATAGAGGATATCGAGGCGCTGGCCGATTATCTCTGCCGGCTCATAGCCGTGGATGACCGTGCCGCCAGCATTCCACGTCAGAATCTGGCCGTCCAGCGAAACCGCAAAGATTGAATAGTCGGAGACAGAGGACACCCACTTGTCGGTCCAATGCTGGATCGTGTTGCTTGAGCGCCGTTCATTCGGCATATCCGACTCCCGTTTCGACCGTCTTTTGAGCTTCTTCGCTTTGCAGGAATGCGCTGCAGCCGGCACGCTGGACTTGCACGATGGTGTGCCATCCGCTCACAAAACAAAAGGCGCTGCCGCCCGGCATAGAGGGCAGCAGCGCCTTTCTCAGTTCTATTGCGCGCTTTCCCTTACGTTCGCCGCGCTTCTACTTTAAACCTTCCGACTGCCTAGCCTTCCAGCACCGGCGAGCGTGTGCGCAGGTACTCTTCGAAGTCCGCGGCCACTTCCGGGTGACGCAGCGCGAACTCGACCGTCGCCTTCAGGTAACCGAGCTTGCTGCCGCAGTCGAAACGCGTGCCGTGATACTTGTAGGCGAGGACCTGTTCATCGGCCAGCAGCGACTGGATGGCGTCCGTCAACTGCAGCTCGCCGCCGGCACCCGGCTTGAGCGCGCGCAGATGTTCGAAAATGCGCGGCTTGAGCACGTAGCGGCCCACCACGCCGAGATTGGACGGCGCGACGTCCGGCGCCGGCTTTTCGACGATGCCCGACATCTTGATGATCGAATCTTCCCATTCCTTGCCGTCGACGATGCCGTACGACTTCGTCTCGGAGTGCGGGATCTCTTCGACACCGATCACCGAGCTGTGATAGTGGTCAAATACCTCGATCATTTGCGCCATCACGGGCGGTTTGCCGTACAGCAAGTCGTCCGCGAGGATCACGGCGAACGGGTTGTCGCCCACCAGCTTTTCAGCGCACATCACCGCGTGGCCGAGGCCGAGCGCTTCGGGCTGACGCACGTAGAAGCAGTCCACGTGGCTCGGCTTGATGCTGCGTACCAGTTCCAGCAGCTTGTCCTTGCCGCGCGCTTCGAGTTCGGCTTCGATCTCGTAGGATTTGTCGAAGTGATCTTCAATGGCACGCTTGCTGCGGCCCGTGACGAAGATCATTTCGGTGATGCCCGCGGCCATGGCCTCTTCTACCGCATACTGGATCAGCGGCTTGTCGACGATGGGCAGCATCTCCTTGGGGCTTGCCTTGGTGGCGGGGAGGAACCGGGTGCCAAGACCTGCTACCGGGAATACGGCTTTTGTAACTTTTAGCATGTTATTTACCCCTGAATCCTCTAGTGACTACGCCTGTGCGTCGGCACAGGCGTGGAGCATCAATCAGGCCGGCAGTCGCGCAAGTTGCGCATTCAGCTTGCCGATAGTCATCTCGTATTCTGCCAGCCTTTTCTGCTCCTGCTCAACGACTGCGGGAGGCGCCTTCGCAACAAAGCTTTCGTTCTGCAGCTTGGCGTTGCATTTCGTCACTTCGGCGCCCAGTCTCGCAATCTCTTTCGACAGGCGTTCGCGTTCGGCTGCGACGTCGATCTCCACCTTCAGCACCAGCTTGTCATTGCCTACGATAGCAATTGGCGCGCCATGCGCCTGGGCGTCGAGGGTCGCCTCGTCGGCGATGATCTGCACTTCCGAGAGGCGCGCCAACGCCTGGGCATACGGCGCGAAGGTGCGCAGACGCTCGGCGTTGCCGGTAGCGAGCAGCGGTACCTTGACGGCCGGCGACAGGTTCATTTCCCCGCGCAGATTGCGGCAGGCGTCGATGACGGCTTTCAGGTCGGCCACCCACTGCTCGGCGGCGTCGTCCACCTTGCTGGCATCCGCCACCGGATAAGCCTGCACCATGATCGAGGCCTGACCCTCCGCTTCGCCTTGCGGGTAACGGTCGGCAAGCGGGGCAACCTTCTGCCACAGCGCTTCGGTGATGAACGGAATCACCGGATGCGCGAGACGCAGGACGGTTTCGAGCACGCGCAACAGGGTGCGGCGAGTGGCGCGCTGCTGTTCCGGTGCGCCATTCTGGATCTGCACTTTGGCGAGTTCGAGATACCAGTCACAGTATTCGTCCCATACGAACTTGTATAGGGCGTTGGCCACATTGTCGAAACGGTAGTCGGCAAAGCCCTTGGCGACTTCGGCTTCGACGCGCTGCAGATGCGAGACGATCCAGCGGTCGGCCTGCGAGAAGTCGAGATAAGCACCCGGGCCGCAGTTGCCCTCGCCATTCGGGCCGCATGCATCGGCGGGTTTGCCGAAGCCGCAGTCATGGCCTTCGCAGTTCATCAACACGAAGCGGGTGGCGTTCCACAGCTTGTTGCAGAAGTTGCGATAGCCCTCGCAGCGGGCGAGGTCGAAGTTGACGTTACGGCCCAGTGTGGCCATCGAGGCCATGGTGAAACGTAACGCGTCCGTGCCGAAGGCGGGAATGCCGTCGGGGAATTCCTTGCGGGTCTTCTTCTCGATCGACGCCGCCTGCTTCGGGTTCATCAAACCGGTGGTGCGCTTGGCGACCAGCGAGTCGAGGTCGATACCGTCGACGATGTCGATCGGGTCGAGCGTGTTGCCCTTGCTCTTCGACATCTTCTGGCCTTCGGCATCGCGTACGAGACCGTGTACGTAGACGGTGTCGAAGGGCACTTTGCCGGTGAAATGGGTGGTCATCATGACCATCCGCGCGACCCAGAAGAAGATGATGTCGAAGCCGGTGACGAGCACCGACGACGGCAGGAAGGCTTCCAGTTCCTTCGTTTCGTTCGGCCAGCCGAGCGACGAAAACGGTACCAGCGCGGACGAGAACCACGTGTCGAGCACGTCTTCGTCGCGCTTCAGGGCGCCGGTGTAGCCTTGGGCGGCAGCCTGCGCGCGGGCCTCGTCTTCGGTCTTGGCGACGAAGATTTCGCCGCTTTCGCCGTACCACGCGGGAATCTGATGACCCCACCAGAGCTGGCGGGAAATACACCAGTCCTGGATGTTTTCGAGCCATTGGTAGTACGTGGTGGTCCAGTTTTCCGGCACGAACCTGATCTGGCCGTTGCGGACCACGTCGAGCGCGGCTTCGGCGATCGACTTGCCGGGATTGTAGGTGCCTTGCGGCGCCGGCTTGCTCATGGCGACGAACCATTGATCCGTCAGCATCGGTTCGAGCACGACGCCGGTGCGGTCGCCGCGCGGCACCATCAGCTTGTGCGGCTTGACGGACTCGAGCAGACCGATGGCTTCCAGATCCGCGACGACCTGCTTGCGTGCCTCGAAGCGATCGAGACCGCGGTATTTTTCCGGTGCGTTGTCGTTGATCTTCGCTTCGAGCGTGAGGATTTCGATCTGCGGCAGCTTGTGGCGCTGGCCGACCTGATAGTCGTTGAAATCGTGCGCGGGGGTGACCTTGACGACACCGGTACCGAACTCGCGGTCGACGTAGTCGTCGGCGATGATGGGGATCTCGCGGTCGGCGAGCGGCAGCCTGACCGTTTTGCCGATCAGCGCGGCGTAGCGTTCGTCTTCGGGATGAACCATGACGGCGACGTCGCCGAGCATGGTTTCCGGGCGGGTGGTGGCGACCGTCAGATGCCCCGAGCCATCAGTGAGGGGATACTGGATGTGCCACAGATGGCCGTTTTCTTCTTCGCTGGCGACTTCGAGGTCGGAGACGGCGGTCATGAGGACCGGATCCCAGTTGACGAGGCGCTTGCCGCGATAGATCAGGCCCTGTTCATACAGACGGACGAAGACGTCGCGCACGGCGGCGGACATCTTGTCGTCCATGGTGAAGTATTCGCGCGACCAGTCGATGGACGCGCCAAGCCGCCGGACCTGACCGGTGATGGTGGAGCCGGACTGCTGTTTCCAGTCCCAGACGCGTTCGACGAACTTTTCGCGGCCGAGGTCATGGCGCGAGACGCCCTGGGCGTCGAGTTGGCGTTCGACGACGATTTGCGTGGCGATACCGGCGTGATCGGTGCCGGGGACCCACAGGGTGTTTTCGCCGAGCATGCGATGGTAGCGGGTGAGGCCATCCATGATCGTCTGGTTGAAGGCGTGCCCCATGTGAAGGGTGCCTGTGACGTTCGGCGGCGGAAGCTGGATGGAGAAGTTCGTGCCGTTCCCGGTGAACGCTGGCGCGGCGTAGGCGCGTTTTTCCCACTCCGGGCCCCACTGGGCTTCGATGTTGTGGGGCTCGAAACTCTTGGCTAGCGTGGTGTCGGGCGTGGTGTCGCTCATTGTTCGTGATCTGCTGGGGTGCAATGGAATCTTTGATTATAAGGGGTGGCTGGGGTTTGCCTGCGGCGGCTTGTTGTTGGTGGGTTTTGGGTGGTTTGTTTGCCTGCGGCGCTGTGGTTGTTCTCTTACGGTGTTGGCCTTTCCTTGCTTTCTTATTGGTTTGCTAGCTCGCCCCTGTGCGGGGCAGCACCTACTTTTCTTCGCCGCAAAGAAAAGTAGGCAAAAGAAAGCGGGCTCACACCGCCAGCCGGTAGTGAGCCGTCTAGGCTTGCCACCGGAAACGGCCCAACACGAGACGCGCCCTCGCGCCACCCACGCTAGTGACACAGCACTCATCCGTTCCAGCGTCGCGCTGCGCGCCCCGCCGATGGGCAGAGCGTTCCTCCTGCAGGCGCCCGGGGGCGGGGACCGGCGGTGGAATCTCCGGCTCACTGAGACGCCAGGCGCTTTCCGGTGCAAACCCAACCGCGACGCACGCAGTGCGGAGTGGGATGGATGAGCGCCTTGTCACGAGCGGGAAAAGCACAACACCCCACCAACAACCCCAAGCCGCCGCAGGCAAAAACCAAACCCACCCTGAACCTTATAATGACGAACGAACCACCGCCGACCACTGGAAAATGCCCGAACTCCTCCTCAACCTGAATCCCGAACAACACGCCGCGGTAACGCTCCCCAACGAACCGGCACTGATTCTGGCCGGCGCAGGCAGCGGCAAAACCCGTGTCCTGATCACCCGCATCGCCTGGCTCATCCAGCAGGGCCTGGCCTCGCCCGCCACCATCCTCGCGGTGACGTTCACCAACAAAGCCGCCCGCGAAATGATGGCGCGCCTGCAAGCCCTCCTGCCCATCGACACCCGAGGCATGTGGATCGGCACCTTCCACGGCCTGTGCAACCGCATGCTGCGCGCCCACCATCGCGACGCCGGCCTGCCCGCTACCTTCCAGATCCTCGATACCGCCGACCAGCTCTCCGCGATCAAGCGTCTGATGAAGGGCCTGAACATCGACGACGAGAAGTACCCGGCGAAAAATCTCCAGTACTTCATCAACAACGCCAAAGAGCAGGGCCTGCGCCCCAAAGACGTCGACGCCACCGACAACTTCAATCGCAAGTTCGTCGAACTCTACGAAGCCTACGACCAGCAATGTCAGCGTGAAGGCGTGGTCGATTTTCCCGAGCTGCTGTTGCGCTGCTTCGAACTGCTCGCCCACAATCCGCCGCTGCGCGCCCACTACCAGGCGCGTTTCCGCCACATCCTCGTCGACGAGTTCCAGGACACCAACAAGCTGCAGTACGCGTGGCTCAAGCTGCTGGCCGGACAAACCAACTCGATCTTCGCCGTGGGTGACGACGACCAGTCGATCTACGCGTTCCGCGGCGCGAACGTCGGCAACATGCGCGACTTTGAACAGGAGTTCAACGTCCGGCACATGATCAAGCTCGAGCAGAACTATCGCTCGCACGGCCACATCCTCGATGCGGCCAATCGGCTGATCGCCAACAACTCGCGGCGTCTGGGCAAGAACCTGCGTACCGATGCGGGTCACGGCGAACCGGTGCGGGTCTATGAAGCCGCTACGGATACCCAGGAAGCCGGCTGGATCGTCGAGGAAATCAAGGCGCTCATCAGCACCGGCACCTCGCGCAGCGAAGTCGCCATCCTGTACCGCAGCAACGCGCAGTCGCGCACCATCGAACACTCGCTCGTCAATGCGGGCATCGCCTACCGCGTGTATGGCGGTCTGCGCTTTTTCGAACGCCAGGAAATCAAGCACGCGCTCGCCTATCTGCGCCTGATCGACAATCCGAATGACGACACCGCGTTTTCGCGGGTCGTCAATTTCCCGACGCGTGGCATCGGTGCGCGTTCGATCGAGCAGGTCGCGGACGCCGCGCGTCTCTACAATTGTTCGATGGCCGCGGCGATTCCGTACGTCGCCGGCAAGGCCGGATCGAGTCTCGCCAGCTTCGCGAACCTGATCGGCAAGATGCGCGCGGAAACGCAGCAGATGAGCTTGCCCGAGACGGTCGAATACGTCGTGCGCGCAAGCGGTCTCGCCGAGTTTTATCAAACCGAGCGCGAAGGTCAGGACCGCCTCGAAAACTTGCAGGAACTGGTCAACGCCGCGGCGGCTTTCGTCAGCGAAGAGGGCTATGGACTCGACACGCCCGCGCGTTCGATTCCGCTGCGCCCGGGTGCGACCGCCGCGCCGGAACTCGTCACGGCGACCGACGACCCCAACCTCGTCGTGCTCGACGCGCCGAACCTCACCGACCCGGCGCAGAACCCCGACACCATGACGCCGCTCGCCGGCTTCCTCTCGCACGCTTCGCTCGAAGCGGGCGACAACCAGGCGCAGGCCGGTCAGGAAGCCGTGCAATTGATGACCGTCCACGCGGCGAAGGGGCTCGAGTTCACCGCCGTATTCATCACCGGTCTCGAAGAGGGACTGTTCCCGCACGAAAACAGCGCGATGGAAACCGACGGTCTCGAAGAAGAGCGTCGTCTGATGTACGTCGCGATCACGCGCGCCAAGGAGCGGCTGTATCTGTCGTTTGCGCAGAGCCGGATGTTGCACGGCCAGACGCGCTACAACATCCGCTCGCGCTTCTTCGACGAGCTGCCGCAAGAGACGCTCAAGTGGCTCACGCCCAAGGTCGAAGCGGGCGCCCGCAGTGGCGGCCGTTCCGACAACGCAGGCTATGGCCGTGACTGGTTCGCACGGCCGGGTTACACGGGGCCGTCGTCATCGACGCCTGCGCCGCTGCCGGCTTTCGCCAACGAACAGCGCGCCGCTGAAAGCGGCTTCCGGGTCGGCCAGCAGGTGTTCCACACCAAGTTCGGCGAAGGCACCATTACCGCGCTCGAAGGCGGCGGCGCGGACGCCAAGGCGCAGGTCAAGTTCAAGCGGCACGGCGAAAAATGGCTCGCGCTTGCTGTCGCCAAACTGCAGGCGGTCGAATGAGCAACGTGCAGAGCGGGGCTACGGGCACGCGTCGTCCGCTGGGGATCATGGCGGCGTTGCCGCAGGAACTCGGTGATCTGATTGACGCGATGCGCGCCGAAGCGAGTGTGCGCACCGTCACGCATGGGCGCCGCGACTATCACCTCGGCACGGTGCAGGGCGCGCCGTGCGTCGTGACGCTCGCGCGCATCGGCAAGGTGGCCGCGGCGGCGACGGTCAGTGCGCTGATTCATGCGTTCGACGTCGAGGCGGTGGTATTCACCGGAGTTGCGGGCGGAGTCGGACGTGAGGTGCGGATCGGCGACATCGTCGTGGCCGACACGCTGACGCAACACGATCTCGACGCCTCGCCGCTGTTTCCGTGCTTCGAAGTGCCGCTGCTCGGCATCGCCCGCTTTGCGGCCGATCAGGCGCTCGCCGATGAACTGGCCACCGCAACCGAGCGCTTCGTCGCGGAAGAAGGGCACGCGCTCGCGGCGCGCTTCGGCACGCAATTGCCGCAGGTGCATCGGGGGCTCATCATCAGCGGCGATCAGTTCGTTGCCAGCGCAACGGCTGTCGCGGCATTGCGCGAGGCGTTGCCCGACGCGCTTGCGGTCGAAATGGAAGGCGCGGCGATTGCCCAGGTGTGTCACGAATATGGCGTGCCGTGCGCAATCGTCCGCACGATCTCGGACACCGCCGATGCGCATGCGCCCGCGTCGTTCACGTCGTTTTTGGCCGAGATCGCCGGGGCGTATTCGAACGGGATCCTCAAGCGGTTTTTGCAGGCGCGCGTTTAGGCGGCCTGCGAAGGGTTCAGCCGCTCAGCCTCGTCCGCTAACTTTTTACAGCCGCTGCCAGCGCATCGCGCACCTGCTGCAACGCGCTCGCATCTTCGATAGTCGGCAGGTCGCCCGGATCGCGGCCTTCCGCCAGCGCTGCAATCGCGCGGCGCAGCAGCTTGCCGGAGCGCGTCTTCGGCAGCATCGACACCACATGGACCCGCGCCGGCCGCGCAATCGAGCCGAGCTGACGGTCCACCGTCGCGATGAGATCCGCCTCCAGTTCGACGCGCGCCGCGTCCGGCGCGTAACGGTCCGCGTCGCGCAGCACGACGAAGGCCAACGCCACCTGGCCTTTCAGTGGATCGGCCACGCCCACCACGGCGACTTCAGCCACCGCCTTATGGCTCGACAACGCTTCCTCGATCTCTCGCGTGCCGAGACGGTGGCCCGCAATGTTGATGACATCGTCGGTACGACCGAGGATCGTCACGTAGCCGTCGGCATCCTGAACGCCCCAGTCGAAGGTCGAATAGAGCTGCTGGTCCGGCACGCTCGACCAGTAGGTACTGAGAAAACGCCGGTCGTCGCCCCACACAGTCGACATGCAACCCGGCGGCAGCGGATAGCCGAGCGTGAGCACACCTTTCTCGCCGGGCGCACATGGTTCGCCGGTCTGCTCGTTGCGCAGCGTGAGGTTGTAGCCGTAGACGGGCACGCCCGGCGAGCCGAGCTTCGGCACCAAAGCTTCGACGCCGCGCTGGATCGCCAGCATCGGCCAGCCGGTTTCGGTCTGCCAGTAGTTGTCGACCACGGGTTTGCCGAGCGCATCGGTGATCCACGAGGCCGTGGGTTCGTCGAGCGGCTCGCCGGCAAGAAACAGGGTGCGCAAGCTCGACAGATCCGATTTCTTCAACAGCGCCGGGTCCTGTTTCTTGAGGACGCGCAAGGCGGTCGGCGCGGTGAACATCAGGTTGATGCGATGTTGCTCGACGAGGCGCCACCAGACGCCGCCATCCGGACGGATCGGCGTGCCTTCGTACATGATGGTCGTCAGGCCGGCTAGCAGCGGCGCGTAGATGATGTAGCTATGGCCGACCACCCAGCCGATATCCGAGGCGGTGAACATCGTGTCGCCCGCGCGGCCCTCGAAGATGTATTCCATGGACGCCGCCAGCGCCACCGCGTAGCCGCCCACGTCGCGCACCACGCCCTTGGGCCGCCCGGTCGTGCCGGAGGTGTAGAGCACATACGAGGGCTCGTTGGATTCGAGCCATTCGCACGGTACGTGGGCGTTGAAAAACTGTTCGCGCAGCGGCTCGTAGTCGACGAGGTAACTGGCGTTCAGGCGTTCGGGCGCAAGCTGCCGGTCGATCCGCAGCACATGCGGCGGCTGGTGCTGCGCGCGGGCGAGCGCTTCGTCGACGAGCGGCGTGTAGTCGATCACCTTGCCGCCGCGCGCACCGGCGTCGGCGGTGACGATCAGCGCCGGCTTCGCATCGTCGATGCGCGCAGCGAGGCTCGGCGCCGCAAAGCCGCCGAACACCACCGAGTGAATCGCGCCGAGCCGCGCGCAGGCGAGCATGGCGAACACCGCTTCGGGGATCATCGGCAGGTAGATCAGCACGCGGTCGCCGCGCTTGACGCCAAGCGAGCGCATCACCGCGGCCATCCGGTTGATCTCCGCGTACAGCTCGGCATAGGTGTAGCGCCGCTCGATGCCGGTTTCCGTCGACACATACACCAGCGCGTTCTGCTGGGCCCGCTCCGCCAGATGCCGGTCGACGGCGTTATGGCACAGATTGGTCCGTCCACCGACGAACCAGCGCGCGAACGGCGGATTCGAACGGTCGAGCACGGTCTCGAACGGCGTCTCCCAATGAATGCGGCGCGCTTCGTCGCGCCAGAAATCTTCGGGCGCTTCGACGGAACGGCGGTGGAACTCGCGGTAACGGGTCATCGACGGCGATCCTTTCGGCTGCATGGGGTGAGCGGGCGTTCGAAGCACGCCGCGCGTGCTGGGCCCAGCACGGCGTGCGGCTTCGTGCCGCCCCGTGTGGGTGTGCATCTGCGCACAGCATAGAGCAGGCCCCGTAGCGCGGACAACGCGGGTTCACCATAGGCCGGTCACCTAATGAAAAAAGGCGCCGCAGCGCCTTTTTTCTTCATACCGCAACCAGGCCGTTCAGGCCTTCGCGCGCTTGCCTTCGATGTTCGGCAGGAGCACCGTCAGTATGCCGATCAGCGGCAGGAACGAGCAGACCTTGTAGACGTAGGTGATGCTGGTTGCATCCGCCAGTTGACCGAGCACGGCCGCGCCGATCCCGCCCAGCCCGAAGGCGAAGCCGAAGAACAGTCCGGCGACCATCCCGACCTTGCCCGGAATCAGTTCCTGCGCATACACGAGGATGGCCGAGAAGGCCGACGCCAGCACCACGCCGATGATCACCGTCAGCACGCCGGTCCAGAACAGGTTGGCGTACGGCAGCAGCAGCGTGAACGGCGCGACGCCGAGAATCGACACCCAGATCACGTACTTGCGGCCAATCCGGTCACCAATCGGACCGCCGATGATCGTGCCCGCCGCCACCGCGGCGAGGAACACGAACAGATGGACCTGCGCGGCTTGAACCGGCAGATGAAACTTGTCGATCAGATAGAACGTGAAGTAGCTATTGATGCTGGCGAGGTAGAAGTACTTCGAGAACACCAGCAGCACCAGCACGCCCATGGCGAACAGCACCTGACTGCGCGACAACGTCGCATGCCCAGCCTGCGCGCCGCGCGCCTTTTTGGTGGCCGGATGACGCTTGTACCAGCGGCCGATTTGCGTCAGCACGAAGATCGCCACCAGCGCCGCCACCGAGACCCACGCAATGCTGCGCTGGCCGTGCGGGATGATGAGCAGCGCAGCGAGCAGCGGCCCGAGCGACGAACCGGCGTTGCCGCCCACCTGGAACAGCGACTGGGCGAGGCCGTGCTGGCCGCCCGAGGCCATCCGCGCAACCCGCGACGACTCCGGATGGAACACCGACGAACCGCAGCCGACCAGCGCCGCCGCGACCAGCAGAACGCCAAAGCTCGGCGCCACCGACATCAGCAGCAGACCGGCGAGCGTAAAGCCCATACCGACGGGCAGCGAATACGGCTTCGGATGCTTGTCGGTATAGATGCCGATCAACGGCTGCAACAGCGAGGCGGTGATCTGGTACGTCAGCGTGATCAGGCCGATCTGCCCGAACGAGAGCGCAAAATTGTCCTTCAGCATCGGATAGATCGCGAGGATCAGCGACTGGATCATGTCGTTGATCAGATGCGAGAAGCTGATCGCGCCGAGCACCGAGTAGACCGTGCGCTGGGCCTTGGTGGCGAGAGGGGACGCACCTGGTCCGGTGGAGGCGCCGGTCAGGCTGTTTTTGTCGAGGCTCGTTTCCATACGCGTGAGAAAAGGAGAAAAGGAGAGAAGGTGAGCGAGGGCCGGACCGCATTTTCGCGACGTTTCGACGCTGCAATCGGCGCTTGGGGAACTTTTAGAAAGTGTAATGTGGCTCGCGTGAAATGTTCAGACAACTTTTGTCGCGAATGAGACATTGATTGTGCCAGAGACGGCAGTGAGAGGTGCCCGGCGCAGTCGCGGCTAGCGTGAGCGCATGACATACGGAAGTTGCCGGGGAGGCTGCCGGGATGAATTTTGGCCATGTATAAACCGGTCGCAGGGGCGCATTTCTCACATAGTGGATGCGTCCACGGGGGAGTGCTACGGACCGGCGGCATTAAAGATTGCTGCCGCGGATGCCGTAGACCTGATGAGATAAAGAGCATTGCCGGAATGGACTTTTCCGGCAGGTCATACGTGGGGACCAAAATATGAAAGCAGTTGCGCTGGGTAGCCAGCCGGAGATTGGGTTCGTGGCGAGTGGCGAGCCGGCTGGCGGATCGTCGCCTTCACGTCAACCGGTGGGACGGCTCAAGGGCCTGTCCGTCAAGGCGATGCTGCGACTTGCTTTTGCCGTGCTGCTGATCGGCACGCTGGCGATCGGGGTGTTTTCGCTCACGCAGATCAGCCGGCTCAACGGCTCGGCGCAATCCATTTATGACCAGGGCCACGTGGCCAGCCGGGCGGCTGAGGAAGCGCGCGGCTACGTGCTGCGGGCGAGCCGGGCGCAAAAGATGTTGCTGACCGCGACGACGGGCAAGGAGCGCGACGAACTGGGCGCGGAGATCGAGAAAGGTCTCTCGGGCATCGCCACGCAGATGACCACGCTGCAGCAGTACGTGGACACGTCGGACGCGGCGCAGGTCGCGCAGCAGAAGACATTCGCCGCCGCGGTGACGGCGTGGAGCGGCCACCTGCGCGACTTCGTGACTCTCGTGAAGGCACAGCCGCTGGATCTGTCGCAGATGAACTGGCAAGTCGGCATGCAGGACGTGTCGCTGCTGGTCGAGACGGACAAACTCGAGAAGCGTGTCGACGCGCTGGTCGAACAGCGCAGCGTGGCCGCGAAGGCGACCATCGAGGCGTCGGCCTTCATCTACCACTCGTCGTTTGTGATGATGGCGACGATGACGATTGGCCTCATCGTACTGGCGTTTGGCATCAGCGAATGGGTGGTGCGGCGGCTCGCGCGGCAACTGGGTGGCGAACCGGTGTATGCCAAGGAGATTGCGAGCCGGATCGCGGCGGGCGATCTGTCGAACCGGATTGCTCTCGCGCGCAACGATCACTCGAGCATGTTGTCGGCGCTGCATGACATGCAGAGCGGACTGTCGACGACGGTCTCGGACATTGCCGCGAGTGCGGACGCGATTGCGACGGCCTCGGGTGAAATTTCGATGGGCAACCTCGACCTGTCGCAGCGGACCGAGCAGCAGGCGATGGCGCTGGAGCGTACGGCGAGCAGCATGGAGCAGTTGACGTCGACGGTGCGGCAGAACGCCGAAAACGCGAAGCAGGCGAGCACGCTGGCCAACAACGCCTCGGAGATCGCGGAGAAGGGTGGCGAGGTGGTGGGGCGTGTGGTGGCGACGATGAACGAGATCCATGTCAGCGCGAGGAGCATTGGCGACATCATCGGCGTGATCGAGGGGATTGCGTTTCAGACCAACATTCTGGCGCTGAATGCGGCGGTCGAGGCGGCGCGGGCGGGCGAGGAGGGACGCGGCTTTTCGGTGGTGGCCGGGGAAGTGCGGAATCTGGCGCAGCGCAGTGCCGGGGCGGCGAAGGAGATCAAGGGGTTGATCAGCGCGTCGGTCGAGCGGGTGGGAAATGGCTCGGCGCTGGCGCAGGATGCCGGGAACACGATGGACGAGGTCGTCAAGGCGGTGAAGCGCGTGACGGACATCATGGGGGAGATTTCGGCGGCGTCCGCCGAGCAGAGTGCCGGGATCGAGGAGATCAACCTGGCGGTGACGCAGATGGATGCTGGGACCCAGCAGAACGCGGCTTTGGTGGAGGAGGCGACGGCGGCGGCTCGGTCACTGGATGATCAGGCTCGGGCCTTGAAGGTTATGGTGGGGATGTTTCGGTTGTAGGGGGTTTTTTGCCTGCGGCGGTTTGGGTTTTGGGGTGTTGGGTTTGTATTGGGTTTGGGTTGGTTTGCCTGCGGCGCTTTTTTGGTGATTTTCTTACGGTGTTGGCCTTTCCTTGTTTTGTTATTGGTCTATTAGCTTCGCCCCTGTGCGGGGCAGCACCTACTTTCTTTGCCGCCGCAAAGAAAGTAGGCAAAGAAAGCGGGCTGCAACCGCTAGCCAGTAGTGAGCCGTCTAGGTCTGCCAGCGGAAACGGCCCAAGACGAGACGTGCCCTCGCACCACCCACATTCGTGACAAAGGGCTCATCCATCCCACTCCGCACTGCGTGCGTCGCGGTCGGGTTTGCCTGGGAAGGCGCGCGCTGAGGTACGTGGAGTTCCACACAAATACTGCGCACCAGAACGGGGGGCGTCATGCCTTGCCGGGGCAGCCCTCAATATAGTTTGGATGCCTACATATCCCGCAGGCGGGTTATGCCTGACGGCGGGGCGCGCAGTGCAACGCTGGAACGAATGAGTGCTGTGTCACTGAGGATTGTGGTGCGAGAGACGGTCTCGTGTTGGGCCGTTTCCCGTTCAACACAGAGATGGCTCGCTAAGAGTTAGCGGTGTGAGCCCGCTTTCTTTGCCTACTTTCTTTGCGGCGGCAAAGAAAGTAGGTGCCGCCCCGCACAGGGGCGAAGCTAATAGACCGATAACAATACAAGGATAGGCCAACGCCGTAAGTAAACCACCAAAGCGCCGCAGGCAAAACCAGCAAGAGCCAGAACCCAAAAGCCGCCAGCAAGGCAAAAAACCCAAACCCAACCACCAACCTGCCGGAGGCAAAAAAATCAGCTTGGCTTAACAACAACAGTACAAGTAGTCCCAGCCGACAAAACAACCCCATCAGGCACCTGATCAATATGAATCCGCACAGGCACCCGCTGTGCCAATCTCACCCAGTTGAAGGTCGGATTCACATCAGCCAGCAACTCCCGGCTCTGCGGATTATCGCGATCGTAAATCCCCCGCGAAATACCCTCCACGTGCCCCTGTAGCACTCCGCCGCTCATCAACCGCATCTCCGCCTTGTCGCCAACCCTGACGTGCGGCAACTTCGTCTCTTCAAAATAGCCATACACCCAGAACGAATCGCTATCGACGATAGCCAGTTTCGCGTTAGCCACCACCGCATAGTCGCCGCGAAACGTCTGCAGGTTCGTCACATAGCCATCCACCGGCGACAACACCCGCGTGCGTTCCAGATTGAGTTTGGCTGCGTCCAGCGCGGCAAGCGCCTGCTGATAGGCGGCATCGGCCGCCGACGCCGTATGAGCCGCGTCTTCACGACCCTCCTTCGAAACCACCAGGCTGTCCATATCCGCACGCCGCTGCGCATCGTCGCGCCGCATCTGCAATTCGGCCTTGCGCGCGGCAACCGCCGCCTCCGCCTGTTCGACCGCAATCTGGTAATGCGACGGGTCGATCTGCATCAGCAGGTCGCCCTTCTTCACGAACTGGTTGTCATGCACGGGCAGGCCGACGATCTCGCCTGATACGTCGGGCGCGATGTTGACAATATCGGCGTTCAGCCGTCCGTCGCGGGTCCACGGTTCATCCATGTAGTGAACCCACAAGGCACGTCCAACCAGGATCGCGACAATGAACACGACGGCCGTCGCGACAAAACCCAGAATATTTCGGATGGTCATGATTCGACTCTGATCAACGATAAACGGCGAGACCCAGCACGCCGCACACACATACGAGCAGGCTGGCCCGGAACAGGTTGGGGTGCCAGACAACGTGATACAGGCCCGTATAGGCAATCACACGGTCCAGCACCCAGGTCAGCGCAGCACCGGCCATGAACAGCAGCACAATGGCCGGCACGTACGCATCGAGCACAGCAACTTCACGTGGCATGGCTAACTCCTTCTTGCTCTGCGGCCCGCTCGCCCACCAGCGTTTGCAGCGGCGATTGCGGATCCAGTAAAGCAGTACGAATGAAATGCAGATGACTCAGGATACGTTGCAGCTGATGACGCTCCTCACGCAGTGGGGCGAAGGTCGTCAGGCACTGCTGGAGGGCCGCGCTCGCGGCGGCGGTGGCGCCGAGTGCCGCTTCCATCCGCTGTGCGTCCGGCCGGTTGAATAGCGCAGCCAGCGCGTCGCGCGTCTTGCGTTCGGCGACCCGCCACGGCGCTCTGGCGCCGTAGTGCGCGTCGGACGGCAGCGTCGCAATTTCGCCTCGCAGATCGAGCACGGCGTTGCCGACCTCCAGCACCGCAAACAGCCAGCGGAAGGTGTCGCGCCTGAATTCGGGTTCGTCTTCGGCCAGCGCGTTGATCTGCAACACCAGATCGCGCGCGCCGCTCTCGAAGCGTGACCGCAACCGCGTCAGGCGAGCATGGCAGGTCGTCACCACCGCGCGGCGCAGGTCGATCAGCAGGCGGTTACGCATCCAGGGCGTAGTCGGCGGCAAAAAGGTTGCGCATACAACGGATGTCAGCAGCATCGACAGCACGATCGCCATGGCGTCGTTCATGAAGGCGGTCGGATCGTAGTGGAGCAGGTTGTCGGGGGCCGCGAGCGTGCAGAAAAACACGCAGTAGCCGAAGCCATAGCCAAGCAGCTTCGGACGTGTCGTCATGAACACGCCGAGTGCAAGGCACGGCGTCAGCACGGCACACAGCAGCGGGAAACCGTCGATGTGCGAATACACGCCGAAAGTCAGCACCAGCCCGACGACCGAGGCGAGCGCCGTGCCCATCGCCATCTGGAACGCCATGCGTGCCGGATACGGTGACGACGACGCCAGCGCGCACACGGCCGCGCCCGTCAGTACGAGGGTCGCGCCGCTGGGCCAGGCGGTCGCGATCCACACGGTACCCAGCAAGGCCACCACGAACGCCGCGCGCAAGCCGCCGATACCGGCTGCGAGCGCGTTGGTCTTGGGCGTGTAGCGTTCCACCCAGCGTTCGCGTTCGTGCATGTCCACGCCGAGCGACGCGTACGTGGCTGCGTAGGCGTGCAGATCGTCGACGAAGCGGTAGAGCAGCTCCGCGGCGGTGTCGAAGTCGAGCATCGGCAAATCGGCGTCGGCGTTGGCGTCGGCTCGCTCTTCCAGTTCAGCGCGGGTTGCACGCACGCGCTGCGGCAAGGCGGCCTTGTAGGTGTCGAGTTGCGCGGCGGCGTGTACGGCGTCCGCGGCGCTCAGGACCGGTTGGCCCGACTTGTCGAGCAGCGGCGCAATTTCCTTGAAATACGGCTCGAACGCGTCGATGACCGTCGTGGCCTGCGCGTCGCGCAAACGGTTCATCAACTGATGCAGCGCGTGCAGGCGCGTCGACGCACTCATGAACTCGCTATTGAGCCGCGAGAGCCGGCCGCTGCGCATCCGCGAGCCGGGGCTTTCGAACACCGCGACACTGCGGGTGGTCTCGAAGCCGACGATGTCCGCGACGAAACGCGCATTGGTGGTTTCGATCTGCGCGCGGTCGATGCGTCCCGCGAGCGTCGCCGACACGTATTCCACGAATGCGCTAAAGCGTGCCCGCACGGTGGTGCGCAACTGCTCGCCGACATGCTGCGGGAACAGCAGCGCACTGACTGCCCCCGAACAGACGATACCCAATGTGATCTCCGCCACCCGCGTGAGCGCGGACATATAGGCGCCGTCCGGATTCTGCGAAGCCGGAATGCCGATCAGCGCCGCGGTGTAGCCTGCCAGCACGAAACCGTATGAACGGAAGTTGCGGTTGCGCGCGGCGCCCGCAGTGCAGATGCCGACCCAGATCGCCGTGGCGGCGATAAACAGTTCGGGCTGCTGGGAAAACAGGCTGATGAACACCAGCATCACCACGAGGCCCACCACCGTGCCGCAGAGCCGGTAGAAGCTCTTGGCGAGCACCCGGCCGCTTTGCTGCGTCATCAGGATGAACACCGTGGTCATCGCGGTGCGCGGTTGCGGCAACTCGAGCTTCATGGCGATGCCGAGCGCGAGAAACGCTGCGGTTAGCGCCTTGAAGACATAGATCCACGCGAGTCCGTCGGTGCGGGCCCAGTCGGCGGCGCTCGTGTAGAGCGCCGCGAACGGCAGCGGCTGGCGTGCGGCGGAGGAAGAGGAGGTGGACATGGTCGGCGCGGCCCTTACTGCACGACTGCGGGGTGAGGCGCTGCGGCGGCCACCGCGGCCTTGCCCTTGCCATGTGCGGGCAGCGTCTCATTTTGTTTCGGACTGTCGGCCGGATCGGCGAGGCCGCCGCCCAGCGCGGTCATCAGCGAGGCATGGGCGGAGAGGCGCTGCGCCTGTACGCGTGCCACCCCGTCCTGAGCGCGCAGCAACTGGTTCTGCGCGACCAGCACGTTCAGATAGTCGGTCAGACCGCGCCGGTAGCCTTCCTGCGCCAGATCGTAGTTCTTGCGGGCGGCTGCGACCGAGCGGTCCGCGTCGTTGGCCTGCGTCTCCAGCGAACGGATGCGCACCACCTGGTCGGCCACGTCCTTCAACGCGCTGATGATCGCCTGGTTGTACTGCTCGACGGCCGTGTCGTAGCCCGCATCCGCGGCGCCCAGTTCCGCGCGCAAACGGCCGCCCTCGAAGATCGGCAATGACAGCGCCGGGCCGCCCGTCCAGCTGCCGTTCGCCGAGCGTAGGAACTGGAACAGCGGCCCCGCCGCCGCATAACCGCCAATCGATGCGAGCAGATTGACGTCCGGATAGAAGTTGGCCTTGGCGACGTCGATGCCGCGCGCCTGCGCCGCGACGGTCCAGCGTGCCGCGACGATGTCGGGCCGGTGGCCGAGCAACTCGGCGGGCAGGGCTGACGGCAAGCCGGCCGGCGCGTTCAGCGCAAGCGTCGGCCGGGTGATCGAATCGCCCGCGCCCGGACCCTTGCCGGCCAGCGCCGCGAGCTGGTTGCGGCCGAGGGCGATCTGCTCTTCCAGTTCGTCGATCTGGCGTTCGTACTCGGGTATGGGCGTTTCGGCCTGGCTCACTTCGAGCTGGGTGCCCAGACCGCCTTTCAGGCGGCGCGTGGCGAGATCGACGATGTGCTGTTGCTGTTGCAGCGTGGCCTGGGCGATGTCGAGCAGGGCGTAATTCATCGACATGCCGATATACGCCCGCACCACATTGGCTTCGAGTTCGAGCTGCGCGGCGCGCGCGTCGGCGGCGCTCGCATGGGCGGTGTCGAGCGCGCGCTCGGCGGCGTTCTTGTCCTTGCCCCACAGGTCGAGGTGATACGACAGGCCGATCGTGCCCGTGTTGTCCCAGGTGTTCGCATTGGCGAGCGGACCCGGCCCGTAGTAGAGATTGTCCGGCCAGTGCTGACGCTCGATCGACAGATTGCCGTTCACCTGCGGCAAGAGCGCCGCGTGCGCCACGCCCACCAGCGACTGCGCCTCGCGCACCCGCGCCTGTGCCACGGCGAGGGTAGGATTGCTGGCCTGGGCGGTCTCGATCCATGCGTTGAGTTGCGGATCGTTATAGGCGCGCCACCAGTCGGCGGCGGGCCACTGCGCCTCGGCATTGGCCGCACGGATGGCGGCTCCGGCATCAAGGGAGGACGGTGCAATTCCGCTCGCTTGCGGGGTCACACCTCCGGTACTGGCGCAGCCGGCAATTATTAGTGAGATCGTAAGAACGGCGCATGCCGCGACCCCTTTCTGTACCGGAAACTGCACGATTTCCCCCTTATTTGACTATAGAACCCTGTGCGTTATTATATTTTTGGACCTATTCCTGAATAACCCGTAAAGATGCAAGGCATTTTTACGGTATTTGAGACAATCGCTCTTACGATGCATGTAACAATCGCCCCGTCTCAGTAAGGATATGTATGGATACGCTTCAAAACATGCGCGTGTTTGTCCGTGTCGTCGAAGCGGGCAGCTTCACGGGTGCCGCGCAGCACCTGAATACGACCACTGCGTATGCCTCGCGCGCGGTGTCGGACCTTGAAGCGCATCTGCGTACGCGCTTGCTCAATCGCACCACGCGCCGTATCGCGCTGACTGAGGCCGGTGAGCGGTATTTGCAGCGCTGCGAGCAGATTCTGGCGTATGTCGATCAGGCGGAAGCCGAGGCGAGCGACGCCCACGCGAGGCCCTCCGGCAAGCTCAAGGTTCACGCCATGACGAGTTTCGGCCAGCACTATGTCGTGCCGGCCGTCGGGCGCTATCAGAAGCGCTATCCGGACGTGCATATTGAATTGACGCTGGCCGCACGCATGCCCGATCTGCTCGACGAGGGTTACGACGTTTCACTCGTGCTGGCGCAGGATCTGCCGGATTCGGGGCTGGTGTCGCAGCGGCTGGGTAGCGCGTTCAGCATTACCTGCGCGTCGCCCGCCTACCTGGAACGCAATGGCGTGCCGAAGTCGCCTGCGGACCTGAGCCGCCATAGCTGCCTCCAGTTGGTCACGCCGGTTTTCCCGACCGACGAATGGACCTTCGACGGTCCCAACGGTCAGGAGACCTTTGCCCATGGCACGTCGACCTTTCAGGTGAACGTGGCCGAAGCGCTCGCCGTGGGCGTGCGCGAAGGGATGGGGCTCGGTCTGCTGCCGATCTATTCGGCCATCAGCGGCCTGCGCAGCGGCCAACTGGTGTGGGTGATGCCGGAATACACATCGCAGGAAATGAATGTGTACGCGTTGTATCCGTCGCGCCAGTATCTCGACGCGAAGATCCGGACGTGGGTCGAACTCCTGCGCGATGAATTGCCTGCCACGCTGGCTGCGGATCACGCCGAACTGCGGCAATTCGCGCGCACATGAGCATCGACGCCGCGCTGTTACACATGCGTCGCGGCGCAACATTTCCTTACTTCCACTGCCGGTCCGATTTGGTAACGTGAGGTCAATGCCTTGGCAGAACGGTGTTGACCCCGCTGTCAGGCGCTGTCAGGAACTGGACTTTACTGGATCGAAGAGGGACTCATGGATACGCATCTGTTGATCGGCGTGGCCGTCATGCTGGGACTGATTGGAATGGCCGCGTCGCGCGACCTGCTGCGCAATCTGCGCGCACAGCCGCAACTGATTCCGATCCGGGCGGAGCGCCGCGACGCCGCCGGCCGTGCCCGCCGCTCCTGAAATCGAGCTGGCACGAACGCCGTGGCGCCGGCGTCGCGCGTCAGGTTCTCGTGACCACGCGCTTGCGCTAGATTTCGACGACCTTGTCCCACGCGAAGCGCGGATTTTCCGCCAGGCCCGTGCGACGGTCGAGATAGCCGCGCGGGTTGCACACCACGCGTGTGCCGTCGACCGTATAGTCGAACGCCGTGTGCGTGTGACCGTGAATCCACAGTGCTACGGGTGAGCGCACCAGCGTGGGCAGGTGGTTGACGAAACCCGCCGAAACCCGGTCTTCCGCGTAGCGCTCGGCGAGACTCAGCCGGTGCGGCGCGTGATGCGTGACGACAATCGTCTTGCCCCCAAACGGTTTGGCCAGTTCGCTCTCGAGCCAGGCTCGCGCCTGTGCATGCAGGGCTAGCGTGTCGGCAGGGGTGAAGTCGCGGGTCGCTGTGGGGTCCAGATCGGGCAGGGCGCGGTGCGGGCCTGTGCCGCCACGCGGCCACGTCACCTGGATCAGGCCGCGAAAATCGAGCATGACCTTCTGGGCCGCGGCAATCGATGCCGCGCGCGCGTCATGGTCCTCGCCATACAGCGTGAAATCGGTCCACAAGGTGGTGCCGAGTACGCGCCACTCGCCGGCCGGATCGGTCAGCACCGCGTTGTTCAGCAGGTGCACGTGATCGACCGAGGCCGCCGCGTCGTGCATGGCCGCTTCCAGCGCGCCGAACTCGCCGTCGTAGTATTCGTGATTGCCCGGCACGTAGACGATGGGCGCGGTGTCGTCGAAGATCTCCGCGGCCCAGCGCGGACCGGCCGCGTGATTGTGGATATCGCCGGCAAGGACGATCAGATCGGCCTGAGCATGCGGAATCAGCTCCGGCTCGTCGTACTCGAGATGCAGATCGGACAGCACACGGATCTTCACTTGCGCTACTCCTGCGGCTGGTTTCCGGCTGGTTTGCGGCATATGCTGCGGGCTCTCGCCCGGCTGATACCTTTAGCGTAGCACCTTGCCTGGGTTCATCAGGTTCAACGGATCGAGCGCGCGTTTGACGGCGCGCATCAATTGCACTTCGACATCGCTCTTGTAGTGCATCGCTTCGTCGATTTTCAGCTGCCCAAGTCCATGTTCCGCGCTGATGCTGCCACGATGCCGATGCACGCTGTCGTAGACGATCTGGTTGATCGGGCTCTGGTATTCGGCAAGAAACGCCTTCGCGTCGACGCCCTCAGGCGCCTGCACGTTGTAGTGCAGATTGCCGTCGCCGAGATGTCCGAACGTGACCATTCGCGCGCCCGGAACGGCCTGCGCAATGGCAGCGTCCGTCGCTTCGATGAAGTGACCAATGCGCGAGATCGGCACCGCGATGTCGTGTTTGATGTTGAGACCCTCTTCGGCCTGCGCGAGCGGAATGTGCTCGCGCAGATTCCAGAACGCCTGCGATTGTGCGAGATTTTCCGCGACCACCGCGTCTTCCACCAGACCGTCTTCCAGCGCGGTTTCCATCAGCCGCTCGAACAGGGCGCGCCCATGGGCTTCGCTTTCGCTATCTGACAGTTCCAGCAACACGACTTGCCCATGCGCTTCGGCGAACGGATAGCGCATCTGGGGAAAATGCCGGCCGACCAGCCGCAGGCAGAAATCCGACATCAATTCGAAACCGGTCAGCAACGGCCCGGCGAAGCGTTGCGCGAGCGCCAGAAAATCGAGCGCCGCATGCGGCGAGGCGAGTGCGGCGAGTGCCGTGACGCGCGCAGCGGGCTGCGGATGGAGCTTCAGCACGGCCGCGGTGATGATGCCGAGCGTGCCCTCCGCGCCAATGAAAAGATCGCGCAGATCGTAGCCGGTGTTGTCCTTGCGCAGTCCACGCAGACCGTCCCACAACTCGCCTTGCGCGGTGACCACTTCGAGCCCGAGGCACAACTCACGCGCATTGCCGTAGCGCAGCACGCCGGTGCCGCCCGCGTTGGTGGCGAGATTGCCGCCGATCGTGCAACTGCCTTGCGCGGCCAGGCTCAGCGGGAACAGGCGGCCGGCTTGTTCCGCGCGGCCTTGCACCTCGGCGAGGACGACGCCGGCTTCGACGGTGATCGTATTGTTGTGCGGATCGATGTCGCGCACCCGGTTCAGGCGCCGCAGACTCAGCAGGGCTTGCGTGCCGCTGGCGTCGGGCGTGGCGCCACCGGCGAGACCCGTATTGCCGCCCTGCGGCACCAGCGCCACGCGGTATTCGACCGCCAGCTTCACGAGCGCGGCGACCTCGGCGGGCGTCGACGGACACAACACCGCGCATGCCGCGCCGGCGTAGCGGCGGCGCCAGTCGATGAGGTACGAGGCGGTGTCGTGCGAGTCGGTGAGGACGTGCGCTGGGCCGATCGCATCACGGCAGGCGGCGATGAAGGCGGCGCTCGAAGCTGCGGCGGGTGTTGCAGCGGATTCTGCACTCGGGGCCACGGACGATGCCGGGTGTGAAACGGGTTGAGTCATGAGGGTCGGTCAGTGAAGTGAAGCGCTCGCGGCCCGTTTGGCCTGGCGGGAGGCCCGCTTGAACGGGGCGACGTAAGCGAGCGCGCAGACGAAGAACACCAGCGCGAGCAGCGTCTCGAGCCAGCCAAGGCGGGCGGACAAGCCGTGATCGCTCATGCCGCGTACGATGCCTTCGGCAAAATACAGCAGGATCAGCATCGACGCCCATTGCAGCGTATAGAGCCGTTGCCGCAGCACGCCGGGCAGGGCGAGCAGCAGCGGCACCGCTTTGATGACGAGCGCGGTGCCGCCTGGCCGCAGCGGCGCAAGCCACCATTCCCAGGCGACCGAGAGCGCAATCAGCGCAATGAGGGCTGCTGTCGCACCCAGCGCTGCGCCGCGCCGGCGGATGGCGGGTGAGGAAGGCGTAGCCTGTTCCGGCTCGCTCACGGGCGCTCGCTCATGACGGCGGCCGTGCGTGCAACGCGCACACCGAGCGCGGTGGCGAGCGTCCGCTCGTCGGCGGAAATGCCGTGGTCCGCGGAGTCGGCTCTCGCAAAGTGCGATGCGCCATAAGGCGTGCCGCCGGTCTGGGTGGTGGTCAGCGTGGTTTCGGTGTACGGAATGCCGACGATCAGCATGCCATGGTGCAGAAGCGGCAGCATCATCGACAGCAGGGTCGATTCCTGGCCGCCGTGCAGGCTGCCGGTGGCCGTGAACACGCACGCCGGTTTGCCCGCGAGCGCGCCGGACAGCCATTGCGGCGTGGTGCCGTCGAGAAAGTACTTGAGCGCCGCTGCCATGTTGCCGAAACGGGTTGGCGAGCCGAGCGCGAGGCCGGCGCATTCTTCCAGATCGCGTAACTCGACGTACGGCGGTCCTTCAGTGGGGATGTCGGGCTGGGTTGCCTCGCAGACGGTCGAAACGGCTGGCACCGTACGCACACGCGCCTGCATGCCGGGGACGCTGTCGACGCCGTGTGCGATCGCCAGCGCAAGTTCGCGCGTGGCGCCGTAACGGCTGTAGTAAAGCACGAGGATGTCTTTCATAGGCCTGTTCGAGTGAACGGGTATTATAGGGGCTGGGTCCACGGCACAGGCGGCTCGCCGGCATTCCGGGCCTGCCGCGGGCGGTACACGAAGGCGAAGGAGGTAGGTTTGTTGTCCAGGGTGCGTTTCGACCTCGATACGCTCAAACGACTCGCGCAATTCGCCGCGAAGCGCAGCAGCGAAGATCGCATTCCGCAGGTGGCCGGCAGTCTGACGTTCACCAGCATGCTGGCGCTCGTGCCGTTGGCAACGGTGGCATTCGCGTTGTTTACCGCATTTCCGATCTTCGGTTCGTTCCAGATGTCGCTGCAGGGTTTTCTTGCCGACCATCTGATGCCCGCGCAGATCAACGACCAGATCTTCAAGTATCTGAACCAGTTCGCCTCGAAGGCCAAAGGCCTGACCACGATGGGGATGATCGTGCTGTTCGTCACCTCGGTGATGACCATGATGACCGTCGAATCCGCCTTCAACGTGATCTGGCGGGTGCGCAAGCCGCGTCCGTTCGCGCAGCGGGTGCTGGTGTACTGGGCCATCATCACGCTGGGGCCGATTCTGATTGGCTTTAGCCTCTCAATTTCTTCCTATCTGTTCACGCGTTCCATGGCGTTCAGCGCCGCGCAGCACATCACGCCGGTGATCGACTGGGCGCTGACGGGCGCGGCATTGCCGCTCACGGCACTCGCCTTCACGATGCTTTATGTGTACCTGCCCAATTGCCGGGTGGAGTGGCGTGACGCGGTGGTGGGCGGGGTGGGCGCCGCGATTGCCTTCGAACTGGCCAAGCGCGGGTTCGGCTATTACATCCGGCGGGTTCCGACCTACACCGCGGTGTACGGCGCATTCGCCACGGTGCCGATGTTCCTGCTGTGGATGTATCTCAGCTGGTTCATTGCGCTGGCAGGGGCGATGGTGGCCTCCGCGCTGCCGGCCATCCGCATCGGCCAGTTTCACCGGCCCCGTTTCGCGGGCAGCGACCTGTTCGACGCGCTCGAACTGCTTGCGAGGCTTTGCGAGGCGCGCGAAGCGGGCAAGCGCGGCTACACGCTGCAGGATCTGGCGCGCATGCTTCGCCGCGATATGGATACGACCACGTACCTGCTGGATAAGCTCGAAGAGATCGAATGGATTGCGCGTCTGAACGAAGATGGCTCGCGGCCGCAGTTTCTGCTGCTGGCGAATCCGGCTCAGGTGACGGTGGAGCGGCTCTTCGAGATGTTCGTGATCGATCGCGCGGAACTCGAGTACCAGCTCAATCTGGAATCGACCCGGGTAGACGGCTCGACGTTGCTGGCGGCGCTGCAGAACGACAAGCTGAGCGTCTCTCTCGCGGCACTGCTGGCGGTGCGGGCTTCGGCGCGTGCCGCGCGGGCTGAGCAGGCAGATGCCCGTGGTGCGGCGATGCCACATCAGACGGCGTAGGCCGATGCCGCTTGCCTTGGCTTCGCGATGCCGCGTGCCTTGGCGCGTCGGTCGGCCCACACCGTAAGAGAGTAGGCCAACGCGCTTGGGCTAAAGCGAAATCTTCCCGGTGCAGATGTCCTTGAACATCACCCAGTCGCCCATCAAGCTATAGATCGGATGCCGGAAGGTGGCGGGGCGGTTCTTCTCGAAGAAGAAATGCCCGATCCATGCACACCCGTAACCGCTGATGAGCGCGGCGGGCAGCCACAGCCAGTCGCCGGTGGCGAGCGCCATGGCCAGACAGCCGACCACCCCCAGCGAGCCGACGAAGTGCAGCCGTCGCGACACCAGGTTGCGATGCTCTTCGAGGTAAAACGAATAAAACTCCGCGAAATTTGCGAAGTGATCGGTATGAGCGGTTTGAGCCATCACGGCCTCCGTTTCGCGACTCTTTA
Organism: Paraburkholderia sp. GAS41; assembly: GCF_050436545.1. Lineage (NCBI taxonomy): Bacteria > Pseudomonadati > Pseudomonadota > Betaproteobacteria > Burkholderiales > Burkholderiaceae > Paraburkholderia > Paraburkholderia sp. GAS41. The sequence goes on along the minus strand of NZ_JBNDMK010000029.1, from coordinate 64,256 downwards.
GCCCCTTCCCCCGCCATGCCCGATGCAAGCGGCACAGCGAGCCCGGCGATGCAATATGCATGTTGTATGTGAATCCGGGCAGGCTTGAACCATTGTGCGGCTATCGCTTGCTGCACGCAACCTGGCCATTCGGCCGATGGTGCGCGCGGCCATATATCGTTATCGTCGCGTCTGCTGGAATCACGTAGCGCTCGAAGCGAAGCTGAACAGCGCATCGAGCGTCGCGTCAGGTTGTTCGGCCATGAGTGCGTGGCCGGCGTCGAGGGTGAGCGTATCGACACGTGGGCTGGCTTGCGCGAGTGCCTGGGCGAGCGCCCGCGCGGCGCGCGGCGGCGTCATGGCGTCGCGCCGTCCTACGATCAGCCGTACCGGACAGCGTACCTGGGCCGCGCGTGCGAGACCGTCCGCATAGGCATTGCAGGCGGTGAAATCCGTGTGAAACAGGCCCGCTTCACCGGTCGCCGACACGCGTTCCATCAATCGCTGGTTCATGCCGTGCAGCCAGAAGCCCGGGCCCGGGAAGGACGGCTTGGCGGCGAACGTCGAATGCGACCACTGGTTGACCATCGCAATCGCTTCCGGCTCGCGCTTGAGCGCGGCATCCAGCAAGGCGTCGGAGACGGTCATCGGGACGGCGGTGGCGAGCATTGCCAGCGCGCTTGCGCGCTCGGGGTAACGCGCGGCGAAATCGAGGGCGATCAGCGAGCCCATGCTGTGGCCGACGAGGCAGGCGCGCGTGACGCCGGCGGCGTCCAGTAGCGCGGCCAGCCAATCGGCCATGGCGGGGATACCGGCGAGCGCCGGACCGGCGCTGCGATGGTGGCCGGGCAGGTCGAGCGCCAGCACGCCGAAGCCGTGATGCGCGAAGTAACGGGTTTGCAGCACCCAGACGCTATGGTCATGCTCGGCACCGTGGATGAACACGGCAGTCGGCAGACTGGAGTCGAACGGCTTGCCGCCGGTATAGACATAGGCCTGCTTGTTCTGGACGTTCAGGATCATGCCGGCTCCCTGGGCGCGCTGCCCGGGTTCGGATTGCCGGTGCCGTCCTTTGCTTTGGCGGCAGTCGTGCCGGCGCTGCCGCCAACCGGTTTTTGCGCTGCCTTCAGCGCGCGTTTGAGGTCGTCGATCAGATCGTCCGGGTCTTCAAGACCGATGGACAGGCGGATCGTCCCTTCCGCGATGCCGGCTGCGGCGAGCGCGGCGGCGTCCATGCGGAAATGCGTGGTGGAAGCAGGGTGAATCACCAGCGAACGGGCGTCGCCCACGTTGGCCAGATGCGAGAACAGCGCTAGCGCTTCGATGAAGCGCCGTCCGGCGTCGCGGTCGCCGCGCAGGTTGAAGCTGAACACAGCCCCTGCGCCGCGTGGCAGCAGCCGCTTCGCAAGCGCGTGATCCGGATGCGAGGCCAGTTCAGGATAGGCGACAGATTCGACCGCGGCGTGGGCGGCGAGAAACTCGACGACCTTGCGCGTGTTCGAGACGTGGCGCTCCATACGCAACGGCAGGGTTTCGATGCCCTGTAGCAGTTGCCACGCGGCTTGCGGATGAAGACACGCGCCGAAATCGCGCAGGCCTTCGCGACGGGCGCGCAGCAGGAACGGCGCGACGGTGCTTTCCTCGGCAAACACCATTCCGTGGAAACCCTCGTACGGCTCGGTGAATTCCGGAAAGCGGCCGGAAGCTTCGAAATCGAAAGTGCCGCCGTCGACGAGCACACCGCCGATCGTCGTGCCATGCCCGCCAAGAAACTTGGTCGCCGAGTGGTAGACGAAGTCGGCGCCATGCTCGAAGGGTTTGAGCAGATATGGCGTCGTGAAGGTGGAATCGAGCAGCAGCGGCACGCGGTGGCTGTGGGCGATCTGGGCGACTGCGGCGATATCCAGCACGTCGAGGCCCGGATTGCCGAGCGTTTCACCGAACAGCAGGCAGGTATTGGGCCGCAGCGCCGCGCGCCAGCCGTCCAGATCGCCGGGTTTGACGAAGGTGGTCTCGATACCGAAGCGGCGCAGCGTGTAGTTCAGCAGATTATGCGAGCCGCCGTAGAGCGCGCCTGAAGCGACGATATGCGAGCCGGCGCCCATCAGCGTGGCAATCGCCAGATGCAGCGCGGCCTGGCCGCTCGCGGTGCCGATCGCGCCCACGCCGTTCTCCAGCGCGGCGACGCGTTCTTCGAAGACGGCGACCGTCGGGTTCGAGATGCGCGAATACACGTGGCCGGCGCGTTCCATATTGAACAGCGCGGCGGCGTGATCGGTGTCGCGAAACGAGAACGAGGTGGTCTGGTAGATCGGCGTGGCGCGCGCGCCGGTCGTGGGATCGGGAGCGGCGCCTGCATGCAGCGCAAGCGTATCGAAACGGTTGGCGGACATCCTGGGCGGCGGAGTCACGGGCGACTCCGCGAAGGGTGAAAGTGCGGGCATCGTATCACCGGGGTTACCGGCTTCAAGTGCCATTTTCCCCATGCGACAGGCTGCGGCGCCCGTCTTGGCCTGGTGGGCGGCCCGCTTTCCTTTTATGGGCCTTTCCGCTAGGATCGAAAATCAGTCAGGCATTTAGGCATGGGACCGGAGCAGGCGCTAAAGCGCGAACACCGGTCTACACCGGAGACAATCATGCGAGTCAGCGACATTCTCAAGGTCAAGGGCAATACTCTTTTTACCGTTACGCCGGATACGCCACTACTTGACGCGGTCAATGCCATGGCGGAGCACGATATCGGCTCGCTAGTGGTGATGGAATATGGCGATCTCGTCGGTATGCTGACCTTCCGCGAAATCATCCTCACGCTCAGCAAGCACCACGGCAGTGTCGGTACGGCCACCATCCGCAAGGTCATGGACGACCATCCGCTCACCTGTACGCCGGAAACGGACGTGAACGAAGTGCGCCGCATGATGCTTGAGCATCACGTGCGCTACCTGCCTGTCATGGAAAGCCGCACGCTGATGGGCGTCATTTCGTTTTACGACGTGGCGAAGGCGGTGGTCGAAGAGCAGGGCTTCGAAAACCGCATGCTCAAGGCCTATATCCGCGACTGGCCGGAAGAGCAGGAGCCGCAACAGGCGCGCTAGATGGCGCGTCGGGCTGGCCGGGGCGCTGTCCGATCATGGTGTCGCGCCTAGCCATGGCGCTGGATGGTACGGTGCAGCGATGCTTCATGTTGGATGCGCCGGCCATCAAGTTGCCACAAGCCTGAGGTATTGATTCAAGGGGCGTGCGCGAGAGCGTGCGCCTTTTTTGTGTGCGCGCCGGCGTGCGATGCCGTGATGCTGCGATGTCACGATGCGGCTTGCACCCGGCGAGGCGCTGCTGAAGACGGCGCCGCATCGCTTCTTTTTATCCTCTGGTGTTCTCTCCCATTCTCCGGTCTTCATGAGCGATCGTCCGTTATCCGCCGCCCGCCGCACCGCCCGCCATGGCGACGCACACGATTCCCAGTTTTGCTTGCTGGGAGAGCGGCGGTTTGCGCCGTTTTTCTGGACCCAGTTTCTGGGTGCGATGAACGACAACGTGTTCAAGATCGGCTTCACCTCGCTCGTCACGTATCAGACGGCGCGCTTTTCCGGTGTCGATGCGAAGACCGCGGCGTTTCTGATTTCCGCCATTTTCATCCTGCCGTTCGTGCTGTTTTCCGCTACCTCGGGCCAAATCGCGGACAAATACGACAAGGCGATGCTGACGCGCTTTGTAAAGACCTTTGAAATCGGCGTGATGCTGATCGGCGGGGCAGGTTTCTGGTTGCATAGCGCGCCGCTGCTGTATCTGTGTACGTTTCTGATGGGCGTCCATTCCACACTGTTCGGTCCGGTGAAGTACTCATATTTGCCGCAGCATCTGGAAAAAACCGAACTGGTGGGCGGCAACGGCATGGTCGAAATGGGCACCTTCGTTGCCATTCTGATCGGGACCATCATCGGCGGGGAAGCCGCGGGTTTTGTCGAGCACGGCGCCGTGGTGCTGGCCTGTGCGTGCGTTGCCATTGCGCTGGTGGGACGTGCCGTGTCCGGTTGGGTGCCGTCGACGCCCGCGCCGCAGCCCGGCCTGCAGATCAACTGGAACCCGGTCAGCGAAACCTGGCGCAATCTGAAGATTGCGCGTGAAAACCGAACGGTGTTTTTGAGCCTGCTGGGTATTTCATGGCTGTGGTTTGTCGGCGCGACGTTTCTGTCGTCGTTTTTCAGCTTCGCGAAGAATGTGCTGTCGGCCAGTCCCGATGTCGTGACCGTCCTGCTCGGCACGTTTTCAATCGGGATTGGCCTCGGCTCGCTGCTGTGCGAGCGCCTGTCGAAGTGGCGCATTGAAATTGGCCTCGTGCCGCTGGGTTCGATCGGCATGAGCGTGTTCGGCATCGACCTGTTCTTTGCGAGTCATGCGTTGCCGCCGGCGGGCCATCTGCTGCGCGTTGGCGAATTTATCCTGATGCCCGCGAACTGGCGGGTGCTCGCCGATCTGTTCCTGCTCGCCATGTTCGGCGGCTTCTACAGCGTGCCGCTATACGCGCTGATCCAGAGCCGCAGCCAGCCGAGTCATCGGGCGCGGATCATCGCGGCGAACAATATCCTCAATTCGCTGTTCATGATCGTGTCGGCTCTGATGGCGATGGCCCTGACGGCGGCAGGGGTGAGTATTCCGGGTCTGTTTCTGGTCACCGCGCTGCTCAATATCGTGGTGGCCACCTACATCTATTCGCTGGTGCCGGAGTTCCTGCTGCGCTTCGTTGCGTGGATGCTGGTGCACACGTTCTACCGGATCCGCCTCGTGCATGCTGAGCGCATCCCCGAAGAAGGCGCGGCGGTGCTGGTGTGCAATCACGTGAGCTATGTGGATGCGATCGTCATCATGGCCGAGAGTCCGCGTCCGATCCGTTTCGTCATGGACCACCATATCTTCAGGACACCGTTCGCCGGCTGGGTGTTCCGGCATGCGAAGGCGATTCCAATTGCGCCGTCCCACGAAAACCCGCAAATGCTCACGCGAGCCTATGAAACCTGCGCGCGGGCGCTCGCCGAGGGCGAACTGGTGTGCATTTTCCCGGAAGGCAAGCTGACGAAGACGGGCGAGTTGAACCCGTTCCGTCATGGCGTGACCGAAATCATCCGCCGCACGCCTGCGCCGGTGGTGCCGATGGCGCTGCGCGGCCTGTGGGGCAGCGTATTTTCGCGCGCCGCCGAGGCACACTGGCCGCGGCCGGTGCAAAAAGGCGTGATGAGCCGGTTGACGCTGGCCGTCGGCGAGCCGCTCGATCCCGCTCAGGTGACGCCGGAAGGGTTGCAGCAGATCGTGACCGAGTTACGCGGGGCGCGGAGATAGGCGAGCCTTCGGCCGTCCGTGTGGCCCGGCCCTGCCTGCCGGGCTGGCATAATAGCGTTCTCCCCGCATCTCTTTGGACGACGCTCATGTCCGGCAATACGCTTGGTACGCTTTTCACTGTCACGACCTTCGGCGAATCGCACGGGCCCGCTATTGGCTGCGTGATCGACGGTTGCCCGCCGGGCATGGCGCTGGTCGAAGACGACATCCAGCTCGAACTGGACCGCCGCAAGCCGGGCACCTCGCGCCATGTCACGCAGCGTCAGGAAGAGGACAAGGTCGAGATACTCTCGGGTGTATTCGAAGGCGTCACCACTGGCGCGCCCATTGCGCTGCTGATCCGCAATACGGATCACCGTAGCAAGGATTACGGCAATATCGCGGAAACATTCCGCCCGGGCCATGCCGATTACACCTACTGGCAGAAATACGGTATCCGCGACTATCGCGGCGGCGGCCGTTCGTCGGCGCGTCTGACGGCGCCTACCGTCGCGGCGGGCGCGGTCGCCAAGAAATGGCTGCGCGAGCGCTTCGGTACGGAGATCTGCGGTTATATGGCGGCGCTTGGCGAAATCGACGTGCCGTTCGTGGACTGGTCGCACGTGCGGGAAAATCCGTTCTTCGTGCCGAATGCCGACATCGTGCCGCAACTCGAAACGTATATGGACGCGTTGCGCAAGGATGGCGACTCGATTGGCGCACGGATCAACGTAGTGGCCTCGGGCGTGCCGGTTGGACTGGGCGAACCGCTGTTCGACCGGCTCGACGCCGATATCGCGTACGCCATGATGGGCATCAATGCGGTGAAGGGCGTTGAAATCGGCGCAGGCTTCGCCAGCATTGCCCAACGCGGTTCCGTGCATGGCGACGAGCTCACGCCGGAAGGGTTTGTCGGCAATCATGCGGGCGGTGTGCTCGGTGGAATTTCGACGGGGCAGGACATCACTGTCTCGATCGCCATCAAGCCGACTTCGAGCATTCGCACGCCGCGCCGTTCAATCGACAAGGCCGGCCAGCCGGTCGTCGTCGAAACGTTTGGGCGTCACGATCCATGCGTCGGCATTCGTGCGACGCCGATCGCCGAATCGATGCTGGCGCTGGTGCTGATCGACCATGCGCTGCGTCATCGTGCGCAGTGCGGCGATGTGGCGGTCAGCACGCCGAAGATCGCGGCTAGCGCACCCTGAGGCGTGCTCTGCGCGTCCTTCGTTTTCAGCCGCACTGCCTGGCAACGTCGCCATGATCGATCCGAGCACCCAGACAGCGGGCGATGCGCTGACACGCTTGCGCGCACGAGTCGCCACGCAAGAGGCGAGCGCCGCCGACTGGCTCGCGTTGGGCCGGGCCTTGCTGCAGGCGGCCGGGCGTAACCGCGACCAGCAGCGTGAAGCGCTTGCCGCGCTGGTGCAGGCCTGGCAGCTCGATCCCGCGTGCGATCCCACGCTGCTACATACCATTGCTCAAACCGGATTTGTGGCGCGCGACTGGCCTTTGGTGGACTCCGCCACAGCGCTGCTGCTGGAGCGCGATGCCGCAGATGCCAACGCGCTGGTCTGGCGCGCGGCCGCCGTACAGCAAGGCAACGATTTCGATACAGCCGAACGCCTGTTGCGCGAGGCGGTGCGGGTGGTGCCGGGCAATCCGGTCGCGCTACACAAGCTCGCGCTATGCATCAAGGAACAGGCGCGCCTCGCTGAAGCGGAAACGCTGTTGCGACGCGTGCTCGAACTGTCGCCGAACAACGCACATGCGATGTTCGATCTGTCGGAGCTGGAAATTCGCGCCGGGCGCTATGCCGACGGCTGGGCCCATTACGAGTCGCGCATCGCATTTGGCGACGATCTGAACGACGCGCACCGGGCGCTCGCCGAAATCAGCTCGTACTGGCAAGGTGAGTCGCTCGCCGGCAAGACGCTGATCGTGTATGGCGAGCAAGGCAATGGCGACTGCCTGTGGGCGGTGCGCTTTCTGCCGCTGCTCGCCGAGCGGGCGCGGCGCGAGGGCGGCCGGGTGATCTTCGGGCACGAAGGCCCGTTGCGGCACCTGTTCGAACGGATGTTGCCAGCCGGCGTGACGCTCGAAACCAGCCTCGACACGCGGCCGGATTTTCATTGCGGCCTGATGAGCTTGCCGCTGCGGCTCGGTGTTTTCGATTCGGCGGGCTGGGGTCGCGCTTATCTGAGCGCCGATCCGGCGCGTGCCGAGGCGTGGCGCACGCGAATTGCTCAAACTGCCGAGGCGAGTGGGCCTAAAGTCGGTCTGGTGTGGAACGGCAACCCGCAACACATTCGCGACGTACGCCGTTCGGTACCGGTCGATCAGCTCGAACCGCTCCTGAGCGTGCCCGGAATCACGTACTTCGCGTTGTCGCCGGGGCGTTCTGCAACGGTGGAACAATGGCGCGCACACGGCATCCGGATTGTCGATCCCACCCAGCATTTCGCGGCCGGCTTCGACGACGTGGCCGCGTTGCTGGTGAACCTCGATCTGGTCGTCACGATCGACAGCGGCCCGGCCCATCTGGCGGGTGCGCTGGGCGTGCCGACCTGTCTGATGATCGATCATGTGTCGGCGTGGTTCTGGGGTAATCAAACGCAGCGCACGCCGTGGTACGAGTCGGTCGAGCTGTATCGCCAGCCCGCAATCGGCGCGTGGGCACCGGTGCTGGCGAACGTGCGCGAGAGACTTGTGGCGCTCGCGGGACGTTGAGCGGGCGACGGCGCAGGCAATCGACGCAGCCAATCTCAACCATCCGCGCGCAACCTCACACAAAGGCCGCAGACGAAAAAAATCGCCGCACGAAGCGGCGATTTTTGCATCCTGCGACTTCGCGTTGATGCGTCCCGTCACATGTTCGGATAGTTCGGGCCGCCGCCGCCCTCAGGCGTGACCCAAACGATGTTCTGCGTCGGATCCTTGATATCGCAGGTCTTGCAGTGCACGCAGTTCTGCGCGTTGATCACGAGCCGCTCGCTGCCGTCGTCGTTCTTCACGAACTCATAAACCGCCGCCGGGCAATACCGCGATTCCGGTCCCGCATAGGTGTGCAGATTGACGTTCACCGGCACTGAAGGATCTTTAAGCGTCAGGTGCGGCGGCTGGTTCTCCTCGTGATTCGTGTTCGAGATGAACACCGAGGACAGGCGGTCGAACGTCAGCTTGCCGTCCGGCTTCGGATACACGATCGGCTTGCACTGCGACGCCGGTTTCAGCATCTCGTGATCCGAATGCTGGTGATGCAGCGTCCATGGCACATTGCCGCCCAGCAGCTTCTGCTCGATGCCCACCATCAGCGTGCCCAGGTACAGGCCCTTGCTCATCCACTGCTTGAAATTGCGGGCACGGTACAGCTCGGTGTGCAGCCAGGAGGTCTTGAATGCCTCCGGGTAGGCCGCCAGCACATCGGACTGACGTCCGGCCTGTACGGCGTCGAAGGCAGCGTCGGCGGCCAGCATGCCGGTCTTGATCGCGGCGTGCGAACCCTTGATGCGCGAGGCGTTCAGGAAGCCCGCATCGTCGCCCACCAGCGCGCCGCCTGGAAACACCAGCTTGGGCAACGACATCAGGCCGCCCGCGGTGATGGCCCGCGCGCCATACGACACGCGCTTGCCGCCTTCGAGGAAGGCGCGGATCGACGGATGCGTCTTGTAGCGCTGGAATTCCTCGAACGGCGAGAGATACGGGTTCGAATAGCCGAGGCCCACCACGAAGCCGACCATTACCTGGTTGTTGTCCTGGTGATACAGGAACGAGCCGCCGTAGGTGTCGGACTCCAGCGGCCAGCCGGCCGTGTGGATCACCAGACCCGGCTTGTGTTTCGCCGGATCGATTTCCCACAGTTCCTTGATGCCGATGCCGTAGACCTGCGGATCGACGCCGTCGCGCAGCTTGAACTTGTCGTTGAGCTGTCGCCCGAGGTGTCCACGCGCGCCTTCGCAGAATAGCGTGTATTTGGCGTGCAGCTCCATGCCGAGCTGGAAGTTCCCGGTGGGCTGGCCGTCCTTGCCGATCCCGAGATTGCCGGTGGCGACGCCCTTCACCGAGCCATCGTCGTTGTAGAGGATTTCAGCCGCCGGAAAGCCCGGGAAGATCTCCACGCCGAGCGCTTCGGCCTGCTGGCCGAGCCAGCGCGTGACGTTGGCCAGACTGATGACGTAATTGCCGTGATTCTTGAAGTTATCCGGCAGCGCCCAGTTGGGGACGTTCTTCGCGCCCGATTCCGACAGGAACAGGAAGCGGTCTTCAGTCACCTCCACGTCGAGCGGGGCGCCTTTTTCCTTCCAGTCGGGGATCAGTTCGTTCAGCGCGCGGGGGTCCATGACCGCGCCGGAGAGGATATGCGCCCCGATTTCCGAGCCCTTTTCCAGTACGCAGACGCCGATTTCGACGCCTTTCTCCGCTGCCAGCTGCTTCAGGCGGATCGCCGCGGACAGGCCGGCCGGGCCGCCGCCGACCACCACCACGTCGTATTCCATCGACTCGCGCGGGCCGTACTGCTCAATGAGACTTGCGGGGGTCATTGATGCTCCTCTTACCGTTAGAATGCTTTTTTCGGGATCGTATTGTGGGCGAACGACTCCAGCGCCGCAACCCAATGAACAGAGATTAGCACGATCGTTCTATTTTTGTGATACGGTGTTAACCGGATAATCACCGGGTAAACATGAGCCTTCGCGGCCGCGCCGCGCCTCTAACCCAACGAACAAGGTAACGATAATGGGCCGTTCGATCAATCTGGAAGGCAAGGTTGCGCTGATTACCGGCGCCTCGAGCGGGCTGGGCAAGCGTTTCGCTCAGGTCCTGTCGCAGGCGGGCGCGAAGGTCGTGCTGGCAAGCCGCCGTACCGAGCGCCTGAAGGAATTGCGGGCTGAAATCGAGGCGTCCGGCGGCGCGGCGCACGTCGTTTCGCTCGATGTGACCGATTACCAGAGCATCAAGTCCGCCGTGGCGCATGCCGAGACGGAAGCGGGCACGATCGACATCCTCGTGAACAATTCGGGCGTTTCGACCACGCAGAAGCTCTCGGAAGTCACGCCGGCCGATTTCGAATATGTGTTCGACACGAACACGCGCGGCGCCTTCTTCGTGGCGCAGGAAGTCGCCAAACGCATGATGATGCGCGGCAATGGCAGCAAGAAGCCGTGCTATCGGATCATCAACATCGCTTCGGTGGCGGGTTTGCGCGTGCTGCCGCAGATCGGACTGTACTCGATGAGCAAGGCCGCCGTGGTGCATATGACGAAGGCGATGGCGCAGGAATGGGGACGTCATGGCATCAACGTGAATGCGATCTGCCCGGGCTATATCGATACGGAAATCAACCACCATCACTGGTCGACAGATCAGGGGCAGAAGCTGGTGTCGATGCTGCCGCGCCACCGCGTCGGTCAGCCGGAAGACCTGGACGGCCTGCTGCTGCTGCTCGCTGCCGACGAATCGCAATTCATCAACGGCGCGATCATTGCCGCTGACGACGGCTTCGGGTTGTCCTGAGAGCCTACTCGCGCGCCGCGTGCAGACCCGGCGCGCCGCCTGTTTCAACCTGTAGAAGAAGTACGATGAGCGAATACCACGCAGTCTTTGAGATGTCCATGCCGATCCGTTGGGGCGACATGGATGCATTCGGCCATGTGAACAACACGGTCTATTTCCGTTACATGGAGCAGGTGCGGATTTCCTGGTTCGAGCAACTCGGCATTGCCGGTGGCAATGGCGAAGGGCAGGGGCCCGTGATCGTCAATGCGTCAATGGATTTCCTCAAGCAGCTTCATTATCCCGGCGACATCGTCGGCCGGATGTCGGTCGGCACGCCCGGGCGCAGCAGTTTCGACACGGCTTTCGAACTGACTCGCGCCGACGACCCGGCGACCGTCTACGCGCGCGGCGCGGCGCGTTGCGTGTGGATCGACTATGCGGCCGGCAAGTCGGTGCCTATTCCGGACTTGCTGCGCTCGACGATCGAAAACGCGGTGCTGGTCAGGGCGGGTTGAGGCGGCGTTAGGTCGCTTTCCGCGGCGACTTACATTGGTTGCAGGACGGTGGCTGCAACCAGCGCTGAAGCGGCCCAATTAGGGCAGTCGCTGCACTCAATGCCCCAGCAGTCGCTGCAGCAACTCCGTCGCATTGCCCGTATCGTACTTGCGCATCAGCCGCGCCCGGTAGACGTCGACCGTGCGCGAGCTGATGTCCAGCACCCGGCCAATCTGCTTGCTCGTCTTGCCCGTCACGAGTTGCGCGGCGATTTCCCGCTCGCGTGGCGTCAACTCGACCGCGACCCGGCGCGTCGCGCTCAGGTCTTCAAAAGTCCACACGCCCGCGGCATGCGGGTCGGCGCGCTCGAGCGAGCGGCCAGTCACGTGACACCAGAACAGTTCGGCATTGGCCCGCTTCATGATGCGGTCGTCGGCGTAGCTGCCTTGCGCGGTCATGATGGGCGGGATGCGCTCGCCGATCCGCTCGAACTCGTCCGCTGACGGATACAGCACCTGGAACGACTGGCCCAGCAGCGCCTCGCGCGGGCAGCCGAAGATCGACGCCAACTGTTCATTGCAGTCTTCAATGAAGCGCTCGCGCGACAGGACGAGCCCTATCGGCGCAAGGTGGAAGGCAGTTTGGTAATCCAGTGCGGGCATGAGAGCGGTGCGGAAGCGGAAAATTACTTATGTAGTTTTGCGTATTGTGCCGTATGGCCCGGACATCGTACCCTTTCGGACAAATCATAAGGCCGCGAAGCCGCAGGCGATGGGCTGAGGCGCCCTCGGCATACTGATACTGTGCGATGTCGAGGCGCGGGCCGCCGTGGATGACTAGAATGACACTCTGGGCATAAGCCGCGCACGATCGCCATGCGCGTTATCCCGCATCGCATCGGTCCGGCGGCCGGCATACCGGATTTCGGGTTTCCATAAAGGAAGGGACACACAGATGAACAAGGTCTATCCGGGCGCGGCTGACGCGCTCAAGGACATCGTCAAGGACGGGCAGACATTCGCCGTCGGCGGCTTTGGCCTGTGCGGCATTCCAGAGGCGCTGATCGCGGCGCTGCGCGACACGGGTGTCAAAGGCATCACCTGCATCAGCAACAACGCGGGTGTCGACGGCTTCGGCCTGGGCCTGTTGCTCGAAACACGCCAGGTCAAGAAGATGATCTCGTCGTACGTGGGCGAAAACAAGGAGTTCGAGCGCCAGTATCTGGCCGGCGAACTCGAGCTCGAATTCACGCCGCAAGGCACGCTTGCCGAGAAGCTGCGGGCGGGCGGTTCGGGCATTCCCGCGTTCTTCACCAACACCGGCTACGGCACGCTGATCGCCGAGGGCAAGGAAACCCGTCAATTCGGCGAGAATCATTACGTGCTGGAGCATTCGCTGACGGCGGACGTGGGGCTCGTCAAGGCATGGAAGGCCGACAAGTCGGGCAATCTGATCTACCGTCGCACCGCGCGCAACTTCAACCCGATGTGCGCGATGGCGGGCAAGATCACGGTGGCGGAAGTCGAGGAAATCGTGGAAGTAGGCGAGCTCGATCCGGACGCGATCCACACGCCGGGCATCTTCGTGCAGCGCATTGTGCTCAATGCGAATCCCGAGAAGCGCATCGAACAACGCATTGTCCGCGCGAAAGGAGCGTAATCATGGCATGGACTCGTGATGAAATGGCCGCGCGGGCGGCGAAGGAACTGCAGGACGGCTTCTACGTGAACCTCGGGATCGGCTTGCCGACGCTGGTGGCGAATCACGTGCCGGCGGGCGTCGAAGTGTGGTTGCAGTCGGAAAACGGCTTGCTCGGCATCGGCCCGTCGCCGACTGAAGAGGAAGTGGACGCGGACCTGATCAATGCCGGCAAGCAGACGGTGACTACGCTGCCGGGCTCGTCGATTTTTTCGTCGGCGGACTCGTTCGCGATGATTCGCGGCGGCCACATCAACCTCGCCATTCTGGGCGCGATGCAGATCAGCCAGACGGGCGATCTGGCGAACTGGATGATCCCCGGCAAGATGATCAAGGGGATGGGCGGCGCGATGGATCTGGTGGCGGGCGTCAAGCGCGTCGTGGTGCTGATGGAGCACGTCGCGAAGGGCGACCAGCACAAGATTCTGGAGCAGTGCACGCTGCCGCTGACGGGCGTGGGCGTGGTCGATCAGATCATCACGGACCTCGGCGTGATTGAAGTGACGCCGGAAGGTCTGAAGCTGACCGAACTGGCGCCAGGTGTTACGGTCGAGGAGATCAAGGCGAAGACCGGCGCGCCGCTCGATGTGAGCGCGGTGGGCTGATCTGGCGGTTGGTGGCGGAGGATCCGGGGGCGGTTGACCTGGGTGCCTCGCGCTTGATGCCGATGCAAGCGTGATGTGAAGCGGGCGGGACGCGAGTCTTCGCCCGTTTTGTTTTGGGCGGGCGTTGAGCTGGCAGTGGGCAGGGTACTGGGCGCGGGATCTTTGCGTGGCGCGGCGCCTGTCCCGGTTCGGACCCGGGCTATGCTTTCGGCCACAGCCACAGCCACAGCCACAGCCACAGCCACAGCCACAGCCACAGCCACAGCCACAGCCACAGCCACAGCCACAGCCACAGCCACAGCCACCACGCCTCGTGCGTTTTCCTTATGCCCTCCGGCTGACTCTTTGCGAGCGGCAAAGCAGTTTACAATCGTTTAAACGTTGCATGTCCTTTCATCCGCGTCTCGTCTGGCCTGTGTTTGCGATGCTCAATGGCGCGTTGTCGCGCCCTGACATCGAGGCCTCGTGAGAGCTGCGTCTGATTTACCGCACTGATTGAGGTCCGTGCTTTCGCCAGGAAATTCCGATGACCGCTACGTCTTCCGCACCGCTTGCCTCCATCGCCCCGCATGCCGCCGTGACGGCCACACCGCGTCAACGATTCGTGCAATGTGCGAGCCCTGGCGGCCTGCATCGTCTCGCATACACCGAGTGGGGCGACCCGGAGAATCCGCGAGTGCTGCTCTGCGTGCATGGACTGACGCGTTCAGGGCGCGACTTCGACCGGCTGGCGGCGGCTTTTGCGGATACGTACCGTGTCGTGTGCCCGGACGTGGTGGGTCGAGGGCTTTCATCGTGGCTGAACGTCCCCACTTACTATGCCGTGCCGCAGTATGTCTCGGACATGGTCACGCTGATCGCGCGACTGGATGTAGACAAAGTGGACTGGTTCGGTACATCAATGGGCGGGCTGATCGGGCTCGGGTTGGCCGGCTTGCCGGACTCGCCGATCCAGAAGATGCTGCTCAACGATGTCGGCCCGCACCTCGAACCCGGCGCAGTGAGCCGGATCGGCGAATACCTCGGCAAGCCGGTGCAGTTCGAAACGCTGCAGCAGGGCATCGACTACGCCGCCTTGCTGGCGCAATCGTTCGGTCCTTTGACGCCGGAGGAATGGCGCGAGATCAACACGCCGCTGCTGCATGAACGCGACGGCGCGTGGCGTTTCCGCTATGACCCGCGTATCGCCCTGCCGTTTGGCGCCATCACGGACGAGCAGGCAGCCGCCGGCGAGGCCGCGCTGTGGGGCGCACTGGCGGCGATTCAGGCGCCGGTTCTGGTCGTGCGCGGCGCGCAATCCGATTTGCTGTCGCGCGAGACGGTTGAAAAGATGGTTGCGCAGGGCCGGGCCGTGTCGAGCGTGGAAATTCCCGGCGTGGGTCATGCCCCAGCGTTTGTCAGCGCCGAGCAGATCGCCATTGCGCGGCGCTTCTTCATCGGGCCGGCTGGCGAGGCGTCATAATGAGGGTCTTGGCAGCGCGTCTCCCGGTTGAGGCGCGGCGGATCTTCGATCAACTTTAATCATCACCAGGAATCGTCATGGCAGTCATTCGTCACCACGTCGGCAAGCGCCTTTCGGAAATCGCCGTGCACAACGGCACCGTGTACCTCGCCGGTCAGATCGCCGAGGACGCAGAGCAGGACATCACGGGCCAGATGCGTGAAGTCCTCGGCCACATTGACCGTCTGCTCGCTGAAGTGAACAGCGACAAGTCGCTTCTGTTGTCGGTACAGATCTACATCTCGGACATGGTTCATTTCGCCGGCATGAACGCCGTGTGGGACGAGTGGGTTGCGCAAGGCGACACGCCGCCGCGCGCAACCGTCGAAGCGAAGCTCGCTAACCCGAAGTGCCTGGTCGAAGTGGTAGTCGTGGCCGCGCAGCGCGACTAGGTCCGCACCTGAATCGTTGTGAATCCCTGTTGATCCGTCTGGCCCGTTGGGCCGTCGCACCATGAATACCGATACCGTTACGACCGCGCCCATTCCCCTGCCTTCGTTCGAAGAGGCGTTGGCGTTCGTGCGGGAGCATGCGGGCGAAGTGCGGCTGTCGTCGGGCGAGTCGCTCGCTGAGCACGCAGCCGGGACGGCGGCGATCATGCGCACGCTCAACGTCGATCCGCCGGCGGTGCTGGCGGCGGCGTTGTTCGCATTGACGCCGCACTTGCAGGATCCCGAGCAGGTGATTGCCGACAACTTCGGCGAAGAGGTTGCGCAACTGGTCAGCGACGTGCGCAAGCTGTTGCGGCTTGGCACCGTCAGTTTGCGGGCTGCCCAGAACGCGATGCCCGAAGCTGGGCGCGATGCGCAGGCCGCGCGCCGCGCGCAGGTCGAAGCGCTGCGCAAGATGCTGCTCGCGTTTGCGCAAGACATCCGTGTCGTGCTGATCCGACTCGCTTCGCGGCTGCAATCGTTGCGTTACTACGCGGCGGCCAAAATTACGCCTTCGCCCGATGTGGCGCGCGAGACGCTCGATATTTACGCGCCGCTCGCGAACCGTCTCGGCATCTGGCAACTGAAGTGGGAACTCGAAGACCTCGCGCTGCGTTTCGAAGAGCCGGCAACGTACAAGCGCATTGCCAAACTGCTGGACGAGAAACGCGTCGAGCGCGAGACGTATGTGGCCGAGGCGATCGCGCGACTGCAGCAGGAGCTGGCTGCCGCACATATTCGCGCCGAGGTCAGCGGACGGCCGAAGCACATTTACAGCATCTGGCGCAAGATGCGTGGCAAGGAACTCGACTTCGCCGAGCTGTACGACGTACGCGCATTTCGCGTGATCGTGCCAGATATCAAGGATTGCTACACAGTGCTCGGCATCGTGCACAACCTGTGGCAACCGGTGCCGAAGGAATTCGACGACTACATCTCGCGGCCCAAGCCGAACGGCTACAAGTCGCTGCATACGGTCGTGATTGGCGACGACGGCCGCGCATTCGAAGTGCAGATCCGTACCCAGGAAATGCACCAGTTTGCCGAGTATGGCGTGGCGGCTCACTGGCGCTACAAGGAAGCCGGCGCGCGCGGCTATGGCGGCCAGGTCACGGCCAGCGAGAAGTACGACGAAAAGATTGCGTGGCTGCGTCAGTTGCTCGCGTGGAAGGACGAGGTCTCCGAAGGCGAGCATGGTGAAAAGCGCGCCGCGCAGCCGTGGGAACAATTGCGTCAGGCCACTTTCGACGACGACCACATTTACGTGCTCACCCCGCAGGCGCGTGTGATTCCGTTGCCACAGGGCTCGACGCCCGTGGACTTCGCGTATCACCTGCATAGCGAACTGGGGCACCGTTGCCGTGGCGCGCGCGTGGATGGCGCGATGGTGCCGCTCAATACGCAACTGCAAAACGGCCAGACGGTCGAGATCGTTTCCGTAAAAGAGGGCGGTCCGTCGCGCGACTGGCTCAATCCACAGTTGGGCTATCTGCATAGCCCGCGCGCGCGGCAAAAGGTGCGCGCGTGGTTCAACGCAGTCGAGTTGCAGGAGAACATCGCCACGGGCCGGGCGATGGTCGAGAAGACACTGCAGCGCGAAGGCAGAACCTCGGTCAATCTGGACCAGCTGGCGGCGAAGCTCGGTTTCAAGACCACTGACGATCTGTTTTCGGTGGTCGGCAAGGAAGAGTTCAGCTTGCGCCTGGTCGAGCAGGCCTTGCAGGATGCGCCGCCACCCGAGCCGGTGATCGAAGTGCCGGAGCAGTTCGAGAAGCGTAGCAGCGGCTCGAGCGTCGCGCATGGTGCGTCGACAGGCGTGCTGGTGGTCGGTGTGGATGCGTTGCTGACGCAGCTTGCCCGTTGCTGCCGCCCGGCGCCGCCCGACGGTATCAGCGGCTTCGTTACGCGCGGTAAGGGCATGTCGATTCACCGCAGCGATTGCCCGACGTTCCTGCGCATGGCCGAGCGCGCGCCCGAGCGCGTGCTGGAAACCGCCTGGTCCGCCGACGTGATGAGCGGGCAGGGGCGGTCGGTCTACCCGGTCGACCTGACGATCGACGCAACTGATCGTCAGGGATTGCTGCGCGATATCTCCGAAGTGTTCGCGCGCGAGAAGATGAATGTGATCGGTGTGAAGACGCAGACGCGTCGCAACGCCGCTTTCATGCAGTTCACGGTCGAGGTGTCGAGCGCCGCGCAGATTCAGCGCGCCTGCGCATTGCTTGGCGAGGTCACGGGCGTGTTGCGGGCGGGGCGCAAGACGTGACGCTTGCGCTGCGGCCGCGTGCCGCTAAAGCGCCGCGGGCATTTTCAGTGTCGGTGTACAAAAGTACTTGCCAAGCGATGTGGGGCTCCATATAATCTCGTTTCTTCAGGCTCGTAGCTCAGCTGGTTAGAGCACCACCTTGACATGGTGGGGGTCGTTGGTTCGAGTCCAATCGAGCCTACCAACGAAAGAGAAATTCCGGTTTTCCGGGGTTTCGCAAGCTGCAGTAAGCGCCTTGGCGCAAAAGGCGAATACGGTTATGACACCGCGAACGTTGACCGGAAGTACTTCGGAGCGACGCTAGTCGAGGACCACTTTCGCCAATGTAGTTTGCAGGAAATGTGAATGCGGCCCCTCGAAAGCGGGGCCGCATTTTTTTTGGCTTATTTGATGGTTGTCAGTGCCGCCGCCGGTCGGCACCACGGAGAACGCAATGGTTTCGATACGTCTGCCTGACGGTTCTGTTCGACAGTACGAGCATCCGGTGACGGTCGCGGAAGTGGCCGCGTCGATCGGCCCCGGCCTCGCGAAGGCTGCGCTCGGTGGCAAGATCGACGGTGAACTGGTCGATACGTCCACCTTGATCGATCACGATGTATCGCTCGCGATCGTGACGGAAAAAGACGCCGACGGTCTCGATATCATTCGCCACTCCACGGCGCACTTGCTTGCGTATGCGGTGAAAGACCTGTATCCGGAAGCGCAGGTTACGATTGGACCGGTGATCGACAACGGGTTTTACTACGATTTCGCGTACAACCGGCCTTTCACGCCGGAAGATCTCGAGAAGATCGAAAAACGCATGCAGGAACTCGCGAAGAAAGACGAGCCGGTTGCGCGTCGCGTGGTGTCGCGCGACGAAGCGGTGGACTACTTCAAGAGCATCGGCGAAAAGTACAAGGCCGAGATCATCGAATCGATTCCGTCGACTGACGAGATCAAGCTGTACTCGCATGGCGGTTTCACGGATCTGTGCCGCGGCCCGCACGTGCCGTCTACCGGCAAGCTGAAGGTCTTCAAGCTGATGAAGGTTGCCGGTGCCTACTGGCGCGGCGATTCGAAGAACGAACAGTTGCAGCGCATCTACGGCACGGCCTGGACGAAGAAGGAAGACCAGGAAGCCTACTTGCATATGCTCGAAGAGGCCGAGAAGCGCGATCACCGCAAGCTCGGCAAGCAACTCGACCTGTTTCACATGCAGGACGAGTCACCGGGCATGGTGTTCTGGCATCCGCGTGGCTGGACGTTGTGGCAGCAGGTCGAGCAGTACATGCGCCGTCGCGTGAATGATGCCGGCTACCTCGAGATCAAGACGCCCATGATCATGGACCGTTCGCTGTGGGAAGCGTCGGGCCATTGGCAGAACTATCGTGAAAACATGTTCACGACGGAATCGGAAAAGCGCGACTACGCAATCAAACCGATGAACTGCCCGGGCCACGTACAGGTGTTCAATCACGGCCTGCGCTCGTACCGTGATCTGCCGCTGCGTTACGCGGAATTCGGTTCGTGCCACCGCAATGAATCGTCGGGCGCGTTGCACGGTCTGATGCGCGTGCGCGGCTTCGTGCAGGACGACGCGCACATTTTCTGTACCGAAGACCAGTTCATCAGCGAGTCGATCGCCTTTAACACGCTGGCGATGAGCGTGTACAAGGACTTCGGTTTCGAGAATGTCGATATCAAACTGTCGCTGCGCCCGGACGCCCGTGCCGGCACGGATGAAACGTGGGATCGTGCCGAGCAGGGGCTGCGCGATGCACTGACGGCCTGCGGCGTGACGTGGGAAGAGTTGCCCGGTGAAGGTGCGTTCTATGGCCCGAAGGTCGAGTATCACATCAAGGACGCGCTGGGCCGCTCATGGCAATGCGGTACGCTCCAGTTGGATATGGTGCTGCCGGAGCGCCTTGGCGCCGAGTACGTCGCCGAAGACAACAGCCGTCGCCGTCCTATCATGTTGCACCGGGCAATCGTCGGATCAATGGAGCGGTTTCTCGGTATTCTGATCGAGCACCATGCTGGTGCAATGCCCTCGTGGCTCGCGCCCATGCAGGTGGTTGTGATGAATATCGCGGAAAGTCAGATGGAATATGCCGCGTCTCTGGCCCAATCGTTGCAAAAACAAGGGGTTAGAGTAGAGGCCGATTTGCGCAACGAGAAGATTAGCTATAAAATACGTGAGCACACGCTGGAAAAGGTGCCGTATCTGCTTGTGGTCGGCGATAAAGAGCGTGATGCCCAAACAGTAGCCGTGCGTGCCCGTGGCGGTGTTGATATGGGGGTAATGCCCCTCAGCGCCTTCATTGATCGTCTGCGCGAGGACGTGCAGTCGTTCAGGTGAACCACCTGGCAGCGCGGCTCGTTTTTTTAATTTTTAGAGGAAACGTAACATCGCTACTGATAAGTCTGCGCACCGCATCAACGGTGAAATCACTGCACCCGAGGTGCGTCTGGTCGGAGTCGAGAACGAGCCCCTCGGCATTGTGAAACTCGCCGATGCTTTCCGCATGTCGGAACAGCAAGATGTGGATCTGGTCGAAATCGCTCCGCAAGCGGTGCCGCCGGTTTGCCGCTTGATGGACTACGGCAAGTTCAAGTACTCGGAAGCGAAGAAGCAACACGAGGCGAAGCTCAAGCAGAAGATCGTCCAGGTCAAGGAAGTCAAATTCCGCCCGGGCACTGATGACGGTGATTACAACGTCAAGCTGCGCAACCTCATCCGCTTCCTCGACGATGGTGACAAGACGAAAATCACGTTGCGTTTCCGTGGCCGCGAAATGGCTCACCAGGAAATCGGTATGCGCATGCTGGAACGTCTGCGCACAGACCTCGACGAAGTCGGTCAGGTCGAGCAAATGCCGAAGATGGAAGGGCGCCAGATGATCATGGTGCTCGCTCCGAAGAAAAAGAAGTAAGCAGCCAGCGTTGCAAGGGCTGGTTGTGTGGCAGCGAGCCGTGCGTTTCGGCTCGTGCCGGAAAGATTGAATCGTACTTCGCTATCTGCATGTGCAGGCTTGGCGAGGTCGAGCAGGGTTCGAAACAGCGCTCATGCAAATGGGTGTCGTTTCTGAAAAGCGGCGGCTAGCAACAACGGCCGACTGCATACCAAGTGGAGTGGGTTTCGAAGGGCGGGTAATGGCCATCAGGTCGACCGCACACCCATGTCCATCTAATAATGGAGTTGTCATGCCGAAGATGAAGACCAAGAAGAGTGCTGCGAAGCGCTTCGTGGTGCGTCCGGGCGGTACCGTCAAGCGCGGTCAAGCCTTCAAGCGCCACATTCTTACCAAGAAGACCACCAAGAACAAACGCCATCTGCGCGGTTCCACGTCAGTTCATGATTCAGATATGAACTCCGTGCGCGCAATGCTGCCGTTCGCTTAACCCTTAACTAAAACTCACAGGAGCTAATTATGCCTAGAGTCAAACGTGGGGTTACCGCACGGGCCCGTCACAAGAAGATCATCAAGCTGGCCAAGGGTTACCGCGGCCGTCGCAATAACGTCTATCGCATCGCCAAGCAGGCGGTCATGCGCGCAGGCCAATACGCCTACCGCGATCGCCGCAACAAGAAGCGTGTGTTCCGTGCATTGTGGATCACGCGTATCAACGCGGCGGTGCGTCAGCACGACATGACGTACAGCGTGTTCATCAACGGCCTGAAGAAGGCTTCGATCGAACTCGACCGCAAGGTGCTGGCCGACATGGCTGTGTTCGACAAGGCTGCTTTTGCTGCGATCGTTCAGCAGGTGAAAGCCGCCGTTGCAGCCTGATTGCGCTTTGGGCAATTAAACTGCGTGGTTCGTTGCAGCGAAGATCCGGTAGTCTCGGTGACGCTGCAACAAAAACGGGGCTCCTCACCGAGCCCCTTTTTTGTTGGTCGAACCAGTTTTGCATCGATTGAACACTGACGTTGAAATGATGGGATCAATGGATCTGGACCAGATTGTCGCTGACGCGCAAAAAGCCTTCGCAGAAGCCTCCGACGTCACCACCCTCGAGAACGAGAAAGCCCGCTTTCTCGGCAAATCGGGTGCGCTGACCGAACTGTTGAAGGGCCTCGGCAAACTCGACGCCGAAACGCGCAAGACCGAAGGCGCGCGTATCAACGTCGTCAAGCAGCAGGTGGAAGCCGCGTTGACGGCCCGCCGTCAGGCACTTGCTGACGCGCTCTTGAATCAGCGCCTTGCCGCTGAAGCCATTGACGTCACTTTGCCCGGTCGCGGCCTGGGTGCAGGCAGCCTGCATCCGGTCATGCGCACGTGGGAACGCGTCGAACAGATTTTTCGTACGATCGGATTCGACGTGGCCGACGGCCCCGAGATCGAAACCGACTGGTACAACTTCACCGCCTTGAACAGCCCGGAAAACCATCCGGCGCGTTCGATGCAGGACACCTTCTACGTTGACGGCAAGGATGCCGACGGCCGCCAGTTGCTGCTGCGCACGCACACGAGCCCGATGCAGGTCCGTTACGCGCGCACCAACACGCCGCCGATCAAGGTGATCGTGCCCGGCCGCACGTACCGTGTGGACAGCGACGCGACGCACTCGCCGATGTTCAATCAGGTCGAAGGCCTGTGGATCGACGAAAACATCAGCTTCGCCGACCTGAAGGGCGTCTACACCGACTTCCTCAAAAAATTCTTCGAGCGCGACGACATTCTCGTGCGCTTCCGTCCGTCGTACTTTCCGTTCACTGAACCGTCGGCTGAAATCGACATGCTGTTCGAAACCGGCAAGAACGCGGGCAAATGGCTCGAAATCTCGGGTTCCGGGCAGGTTCACCCCACGGTGATCCGCAACATGGGCCTCGACCCGGAACGTTACATCGGTTTCGCCTTCGGCAGCGGTCTCGAGCGGCTGACGATGCTGCGCTACGGTGTGCAGGACCTGCGCCTGTTCTTCGACAACGACTTGCGCTTCCTGCGGCAATTTGCTTAACGCTTCGAGCCGCGCACGCTGCCAGCCGCCAAGGCGCAGGCAAGTGCGCGCCGCAAGCCGTGCCACCGGCAGGGCGCCTCGTGACCCCATCCAAGGGGAACCGGTCAAGGCCCCCGCCGGACGTGGACTAACCTGATCAGAACGTACACAGAACCATGCAATTCCCGGAATCCTGGCTAAGAAGCTTTGTCGACCCGCAGATGACGACGGACGAGCTGTCGCACGCGCTGACGATGGCGGGACTCGAAGTCGAGGGCCTGCGGCCCGCTGCGCCGCCGACCAAGAAGATCGTCGTCGGCCGGGTTCTCGAGGTCGTCAAGCACCCGGACGCGGACAAGCTCAACGTGTGTCAGGTCGACGCCGGCACGGGCGCGACGCTCAATATCGTCTGCGGTGCGCCGAACGTGGCGCCGGGCATCAAGGTGCCGGTCGCGCTGGTGGGCGCGGAACTGCCGCCGGCGGAAGAGGGCGGCGCGTCGTTCGCCATCAAGCTCTCGAAGCTGCGTGGCGTCGAAAGTCAGGGCATGTTGTGCTCGGCACGCGAACTGAAGCTCTCGGAAGATCACAGCGGCCTGATGATCCTGCCGGAAGATACGCCGATTGGCCAGGACATCCGCGAGACGCTCAACCTCGACGACACGGTCTTTGAAATCAAGCTGACGCCGAACAAGGCGGACTGCCTGTCGGTGTTCGGCGTGGCACGCGAAACCTCGGCCATCACGGGCGCAGCGCTGCGCGGGCTCGACATCAAGCCGGCTGCTGTGACGTTGGACGAAACGCTGCCTGTCAAGATATCGGCGCCGGATCTGTGCGGCCGGTTCTCCGGTCGTGTCATTCGCGGCGTGAATGCACGCGCGAAATCGCCGCAGTGGATGGTCGAGCGTCTGGAGCGTTCGGGCCAACGCAGTATCTCGGCACTGGTCGACATCTCGAACTATGTGATGCTCGAACTAGGCCGTCCGTCGCACGTGTTCGATCTGGACAAGATCCACGGCAGCATGGACGTGCGCTGGGGCCGCAAGGGCGAAACGCTCAAGCTGCTGAACGGCAACACGGTCGAGCTCGATGAAACGGTTGGCGTGATCGCGGATGACCAGCACATCGAAAGTCTGGCGGGCATTATGGGCGGTGACAGCACCGCCGTGACGCTCGATACGACCAACATCTATCTGGAAGCCGCCTTCTGGTGGCCGGATAGCATTCGTGGCCGCTCGCGCAAGTACAACTTTTCGACGGACGCAGGCCACCGCTTCGAACGTGGGGTCGACTATGCGACTACGGTCGAACACATTGAACGCATCACGCAACTGATCCTCGATATCTGTGGCGGCAACGCCGGCCCGGTCGACGACCAGGTCGTCAACGTGCCGCAGCGCGCGCCGGTGAACATGCGCGTGGCGCGAGCCAACCGCATCATTGGCATCAAGATCGGCGCAGACGAAATCGCGCAGATTTTCACGCGCCTCGGTCTGACGTTTACGCAGGACGGCGATGTGTTCTCCGTGACACCACCGTCGTATCGCTTCGACATCGAGATCGAAGAAGATTTGATCGAGGAAGTCGCGCGGATTTACGGCTTCGAGAAGATTCCCGCGCGTCCGCCGGTGGCGACGAGCGAAATGCGTGCGACCAACGAAACGCAGCGCACCCTCCACGATATCCGTCACGCGCTCGCCGCGCGCGACTACGCGGAGACGGTGAATTTCAGCTTCGTCGACGCGCAATGGGAGCAGGATTTCGCGGGCAACGACAAGCCGGTTCGCCTGCTGAACCCGATTGCCAGCCAGCTTTCGGTGATGCGCACGACGCTGTTTGGCAGCCTGATCGAAGTGCTGCGCACGAACCTGAACCGGCGCGTCGCGGATCGCGTGCGCGTCTTCGAAGTGGGCCGTGTGTTCTTGCACGATCCCGCGATCAAGGCCGGCGAACTGCAGGTCGAAGGTTTCGCGCAGCCGAAGATGTTCGGCGCGCTCGCGTACGGTCCGGCGCAGGAAGAACAATGGGGCGCGGCGACGCGCGCGGTCGATTACTTCGACGTCAAGGGCGATCTGGAAGCATTGCTCGCGCCGGCGGTGGCGCGCTTTGTGAAAGCGGAGCATCCGGCATTGCATCCGGGACGCAGCGCGCGTATTGAAGTGAATGGACGGGCAGTGGGTTGGATTGGCGAATTGCATCCGCGCTGGATGCAGAAATATGATTTGCCGCATGCGCCGATTCTGTTTGAAATCGAAGCAGATGCATTAATCCAGCGTTCATTGCCGGTACCCTCGGAAGTTTCGAAGTTTCCGCCGGTGCGTCGTGATATCGCGGTCGTCGTGGATCAGAAAATCGAGGTTCAGGCGCTGTTGGACGAGTTGCAAAAGGCGCTTGCCGAGGACGCCTGCAAGACCGTCCGAAGGGTTGCGCTTTTCGATGAATTCCGTCCAAAATCAAACACTTCCGGCGGGTTGGCAGCTCACGAGAAAAGCCTTGCGTTCCGTGTGACCTTGCAAGATACTGGCGGGACCCTGCAGGATGAGACGGTCGATCTGGCCATTCAAACCCTGGTGGATCGTCTGGCTCGAGTATATGGCGCACGGTTGCGCGGATAACCCGCGAATACTCTTTAAACGGTAGTTTTCGCATTCTCCGGTTCTGGTTGGCGCGCCATTTGATAGATATGAATGAAATGAACTCGAGTGATTTCGAAGCCCTTCTTACGGCGCAACGTAGCGCCATGATTCGCGATATTCCGACATCACCCGCAAACGCTTCGGCGGAAACGCCCACGCTTACCAAGGCTGAACTCGCTGAGTTGCTGTTCGACAATGTCGGACTCAACAAGCGGGAAGCGAAGGACATGGTGGAGGCGTTTTTCGAGGTGATTCGCGATGCGCTGGAGAGCGGAGATAGCGTGAAGCTGTCGGGCTTCGGCAACTTTCAGTTGCGCGATAAGCCTCAGCGTCCGGGCCGGAATCCGAAAACTGGCGAAGCCATTCCGATCGCGGCTCGCCGCGTTGTGACGTTCCATGCAAGTCAAAAGCTGAAAGCGCTGGTTGAAACTGGCGCTGAGGCAAGCTTCGCGCGCTGATCGACTGACGCGTTCCTGCGCAACCCACCACGACGGCTAACTGACGATGACAGCGACGATCGAAAAAGTCGTCTTGCCTCCGATTCCGGCGAAGCGCTACTTCACCATTGGTGAAGTGAGCGAACTCTGCGGTGTGAAGCCGCATGTGCTGCGGTATTGGGAGCAGGAGTTCACGCAGTTGCGGCCGGTGAAGCGGCGTGGCAATCGCCGTTATTACCAGCATCATGAAGTATTGTTGATCCGGCGGATTCGCGAGCTGCTGTATGAGCAGGGCTTCACCATCAACGGTGCGCGCAACCGGCTTGATTCGCATGGTGCAGTGCATGGTGGTCCGGCGGATGACATCGCGGAAGAGGGGGAGGCGGCGGCGCCGTCCGTTACCACCGCCACGGTCGATGTCGATCAACTGCGCAAGGAACTGCTGCATGTGATCGATTTGCTGGGGCATTAAGACATCGTGCGGTTTTGTTGGTGACTGGCGGTTCTAATCGATTGAAGTGTCTGTTATAATTTTTAGCTGTTCGGGGCGTAGCGCAGCCTGGTAGCGTACCTGCATGGGGTGCAGGTGGTCGGAGGTTCAAATCCTCTCGCCCCGACCAAAGAAATCAAGGGTTTCCGGCTTGGCGGCGGAAACCTTTTTTCTTTTCCGGCTTCTGGGTACTTACAGGGTACTAGTCGGAAAATCCTCCAAGGGGCCGAGGTACTAACTGGTACTAGTTGTCCGCTTTGCCGTCTGGCTGATTTGGCGTTCACCGTTGCCGAACCCACGCGTAAATGCATTCGCGTTCGCCTCGCTCCTTTTGCAGCGGCCGAAGAAGAAAGACACGACCTGTTGAGTATTCGCGGACATTTGAGCGCGAATGCCATCGGCCGTGCCTGACACGCAGAGCGTCTGAAAGCGAGCGCTCGAACTCTTGCATTTAAGTGGCGGGAAAACACGACGCGTCCGTCGTAGCGGGCCCAGTTCGGCCATGAAGCGTCGTTCGCCCGCACCTTTGCTCGGATGTTTGGGCACCAAATCCATACAGCAAGCGACCATTCAATTCACGAGCAACGAATGTTGCTTCATCGGCCGAGGGCGTCTTTGTTGCCGCCTGATTGCGGTTATTGGTACCTTGCAATCGTTGCCGACGCGCCGAATTTCGACCCATTAAAGCATGGCCGCAACATAATGTGATAAGCGATTTCCTAGGGCGTCAACTGATCACAAAAATGGCGAGCCAAGAAAAATAGCCACGGGACTTGCTCTCGTTGAAGCAAAGCCACGTTAAATCCCGGATCAAGATCGGCGGTGGAAACGATTTGCGCGAGATCGGAAATGTCATATTGTTGATTTTGCGGATCTGCATCGCCAGGCGTAACGCAAGCCCGGATCAGAGCGATGCAAAGCTCAACAAGAAACTGTTCACCGCCAAAAAAGTCCCACCATTCTTTCCCGATACGAATCGTCGCAGTTACTGTAATTCCGTTGTGCTCGAACTTGCAGTCCCACCGACCGTTCGAGTGAACAGAGAAAACTTCAGTTCCAAGTTTATCGGCCAAATTGCGAATAATATGCCAATCTTTTTTATTGGACTGTTTCTTTGTTCCATACAGAACGCCGTATGTAAAATCCACCTCCGAAACATCAGCATCATTTGCCCACGCTTGGACGTGCGAGATTATTGCATCCGCAAAATTCTCACTCATCTCATCGTTGAGACAGGCTGGGCCGCTCTTTAACGTCGCGACCTTCAGACCGGACTCATCGATTTTCTTCCCGTCCAGTGCCGAATTGGCCGTGTGCATTTCGCTTGCAACACATGCCCAGCCCAGTTCTGGCAAAACGATTTCCTCGATCATCCTTCCAGCAGACGTCTCCATTGAAGAAAAGAGTTTTGCTGGGAGGATGTCTGATTCGATCTGACTGATCCGAGAATACCCTTGTCGTCGAGAATACATCATCAGCACGAACGGGCTCGTTTTGAATTTCTTGAATAATGCCTGCGCCTGCGGAAGACTCTCCACATGCGCGTCGATTCGTGCCCGAAATTCTGATTCCAATCGAAGCACCCGCGCTCTCATAGAATCGTCATTGTCGATGCGACTTAACATAGCAAGCAACCAAGCTTTACTAATTACGACGTTTTCGGCCGTCGGCATTCCTGCATGTCCCCGCGCCATCTACACTGCTCCTTTTTTTTAGGCTATTGCTCTTTCTTTTCGGCCCGTTCGACTCGGAGCATAGGTAGCATCACTTGCTTCGGCCCCATCGTCCCAAATAAAAGTCTTCCCGTCTTTAAACCATTGTCGGGTTCGAACGTGAGATTGGATATAGACGATACGAAAAGCCTCAGGTGCGGTCGTGAATTTTCTCCATTTCCGGGCCTTCATAACGTCTAAAGCCGACGCTACCACTTCTCCCGCCACCTTCCCCAATCGAGTCGGAACTGCGTTTCCGACTTGCTTATATTGTTCAGATACCGTACCCGCAAACTCCCATCGGTCAGGGAACTCTTGAATGCGTGCGTATTCCCGCAAACTCAGTGTGCGTGTCTCGGTCGGATGACACAGCGCGGTGCTAGCGTGGTTTGGCATGGTCATCAAAGTCGGGCACGGCAGATCGAAGGTCAATCGACGCCACCAACCGGAACGCCCTCCCTTCGCATGCCATGCTTTGCCCATGGACTCCTGTTGGAGGTGCACGGGCAGGCTACGCCAGTTCGATCCAGGGGGAACCAAGTCCAAGTAGTGCTTTTTTCTCGGGCTAAAGTCCAAGACGGTCGGTGTTTCTTCGTTTAAGTCACCAATCGCATCGCGCAACGTGGCCCAAGGTGTTCGCGAATTTTCGCCATCAAATAGTCCTGCCTGCGCCTCTGCCGCACCGGCCGGCCCGTGCGTGGGATCAGGAAAGTCGACCTCCATGTTGTAGCGGTTTCCGATGAAGAGAACCCGCTCTCGAATCTGCGGAGCCCCATAGTTGACCGCGTTCACCTCAAAGATGTCCATGTGGTAGGGGGCTTCAGGCAATGCTTGTAAGTCGCGAGAGAACTGACGAATCACCGACCCGGGTTCCTCCTCCGGCAGAAGGGGCGCGCCGCCTTTTTCCGGGCGCTCTGCAATCGGTCGATGCTTCAAAGCCGCAGACACTAATCCTCGCACGTTCTCCATCACGAAGAAGCGAGGCCGGATATGCTCAACAAACCGAAGGAATTGCCAGAGCAGGGTGCCTCTGGGATCTTGCACGGTTCCTCTTTTTCCTGCCGTGCTAAACGCTTGGCAAGGTGGGCCGCCGATCAGCAAATCGACCTCGCCTGGCTTAAGACCCACCTCCCGCAAGAGATCTGCGGGATCCAAGGATGAGATGTCCCCCTCAAACACCTTCAATTCTTTGGGAAGTCGGCCTGCGGCCTGATTCTTTCGAATTGTGTCGCAGGCGATGCGCTCTTTCTCCACACACGCAACGATCTCATACCGATCGGTAGCGTCTATGCCAAGATCGAGGCCCATCGCGCCGGAAAAAAGGGAAATTACCCGATACTTCTTTTCAGTCATATTCTGTTCACGTGTGCGACGCCACTTCGCGGCGATCCTTGAGATACGCGATTATGCACCCGCGAGACCGTAAAAGCGCCGCAAGTCCAGGCGTGGGTACGGCCAGTAAGAGGGTATGGACTTTTCGGCCTCACTGGTACCGTCCGTCGCCGATCCGGCCGCGTAGGCTAGATACGCCGCCCGTGCAAACTCGCCGAAAAACCTTGGCGTCGGCCCAGTAGCGGCCCCTAATTTCCTGGCTTGCCGGTGTCATGCAACGCCCGTCGACGCACTGACCGGCAACCAATCGGGATGACCCGCGCGCCAACCTTGATCGCATCCAGACAGTCAGCCCACGCCTTTATCGTTCGATGCGGTCATGAAGCGTGTCTGGTTGTAGGCCGCGCCGAAGCTGTCTGCGACTTTGTCCGAAAAAGGAACGACCATTATGCCTTGGAAGCTATTGTTGAGGTGGCACCGGGTAGGAAGGCTGTTGACGGGCGCTATCGGAACCTCGTCGCGCAAACAATGAACTCACTTTAGACGCGCCGTGCCGAATTTCGTTGTCGCAAGCAGATGCGCACGCCCGCGGTCTGCGGGGTGGACGCCGTGAGGAATTTTCGGCTAACCGTTGGTGATGGCGTCCATTCGCTCCTCCAATCGTGGCCCAAATTTACTCGGAAGATCACAGTCGTCAGGCAAGTTGTCCAACTGGTCCATCAATATATGTTGGCCAAATTAGACAAGTTCGTTTTTTCGGCAGCGTTCGAAAAAACCAAGCGACCGATAACGTTCGCTAACGTCCTTTGTGCGGTGCTGCTGTTGGCCCCAAGGGGCGTTCGCACCGTGCGCCTAGCTTGGCCAAACATCGGCGTTTCGTATGCGATGCTGTCTTCGCTCGACACCCGCGATAGCCATGGCTGGATAGACCGTGCTATTCGGCGGCTGCTTCGGCCAGGGCGCGAAGGCGTTTCTCGAGGCCGTCTTTTAAGTCTTTCATGTTTCGGAAAAAAATCGTCGGATAGTCCTTGAGATCAAATTGGAGCGCGGTTCCTGCCCGCGCGACGTAAATCGGGAGTTTGCCGACTCCTTGCGCGAACCCTGCCTCGTAAAACACGTTCGGTTTAGGATGGGTTACGTCGACAATAACGTATTGCGCTCGCCTGATGGAATCCAGGATGCGATCAGTGATTCGCTCGTTGGCTTCCACCTCATCAATGCGCTCGGCAGTAATCCCACAGCGCATCGCGCCTTCCTTTATCGAATCCAGCACGTCTTCCAGGCCTGGATCGTTCGGATCGATGGCCATCACGACGAAGGCGTACCCTTGTTGGACCATTGCTCCTATCTGGACCTGAGTCGCTGGTTTCGCCGGTGGAACGATGCCGGCTTTTAGCCTGCCGATTGCGTCGTCGATCATATCGACAACCAAGGGGATGACCGGCTGCATATATGGACGCTCAAAAAGATGATCGAACAGATCGATATTGCGCATCACCAGACCGCCGATTGCCGGCGGCGGAGCAAGTGTGAATACTTTCAGGCAGCCGAGCTCCGCGATCTCTCTGTGCGCCCAAGCCTTTTCTTGATTCACCTCTTCCCGCACCGTTTGGTCGTGCGTGCGGTCCCATTCGCGCAACTTCACCTTGAAGGCGTTCAACTTTTTAATGCGATCATCGATCTCCTGCGGCATCGTCGGTTCCGGGTAGTTTTGGCGTAGGTGAATTCGCTGTGCCCTTACTGGTGTTTAGCTATCCCCGCGTCACTGGAGCGAGGCTTACAGGCGCTCCGTTCGTTGAGGCAGGCACAGTATCCAGATTTCTGATGGCTAGCTACTTTGATCGCCTGAGTGTACCAGCCTAGGGGCAAACAGCCGGAGCCGGCCACCTCCGGTTTTCGTATCGGCACCCAGGAAGACTTTCAAAGGTCTCTTTCGCTCCGGGGAGCGGTCGTTCGACGATCCGAGCCGTTAGCGCAATTGGGCTTGCGATTCTAGCGATGGGCTGCGCCGCTTACCCGTCGTGCGTAAGCTAGAGAAAGCAATCGCGCGAGGTACACTTCTGCAGAAAATCAAAAAAAGGAGTCTGGCAACGATGTTGATGCAGAAGGTACGCGTAAGGAACTATAAGTGCTTCGTGGATACGGGGGAAATTTCCCTCGCACCGCGTTTTAACATTTTTACGGGGCGCAATGATGCGGGCAAGAGTGCGCTGATTGAAGCGATTGGCCTTCGACAAGGTCACCTCCCGCATCGTAGCCTAACCACGGTGCCTATCCCCACGACGGTCCCGTCGCCGGAATCGGAAGTGACATCGACCTATGAACTAAGTGAGGCCGAAGTTAATACACTATTCGCCAAATTGCCACAATTCAATATAGGGTGCCCTGCCGGTGGGGGCAAACAAGGTATCCAGGTCGTGCAGGCAGCAT
Source organism: Paraburkholderia sp. GAS41 (assembly GCF_050436545.1). Classification (NCBI taxonomy): domain Bacteria; kingdom Pseudomonadati; phylum Pseudomonadota; class Betaproteobacteria; order Burkholderiales; family Burkholderiaceae; genus Paraburkholderia; species Paraburkholderia sp. GAS41. The sequence goes on along the minus strand of NZ_JBNDMK010000029.1, from coordinate 32,515 downwards.
TGACTCAGACTAATACGCTCGTTGTAACTTGGAAGAACGGTAAAACTGAAGGGCAACTGTCGGGCCTCCAACCTTTGCCACCGATAGCTGCGGGCAGATTTGCCACTATTGCCAACGTCGCATGTCCGCACGGCGTGGCACTGCAATTGTCCGGTGAATTCGGTGGAACGGCCCAAGGACCAGAGGTGGCCTTGGCAATTGCGCTTCGCGACCAATCGTATGCCTTTCGGGCAGAGCGGCTTAACGTCGGGGCTTGCAAGGTCGGCCATACGCCAGTGCTTCAGCCGAATGCCAGTAACCTCGCTGCCGTACTGAACGTCTTCAGTTCGTCCAATCGGCATCGATATGAGCGCTTTATGTCACATGTGAGGACGATTTTTCCACACATCACTGACATCACAGCGGTTCCGGTCGCAGGCGATCGAATCGAGGTGAACGTATGGACCATTCCTCCCGACTCCGAGCGCTCCGACCTTGCCGTTCCGTTACAGGAGAGCGGGACGGGCATTGGTCAGGTGCTCGCCATTCTGTATGTGGTCATCAACTCAGATCCTTCTCTGATACTTATCGATGAGCCGCAGAGCTTCCTTCATCCCGGTGCCATCCGCAAACTACTTGAAATACTTGGGGGTTACACTCAGCATCAGTATGTCATCACCACTCATTCGTCTTCGCTCATAAGCATGACCGAGATGGATCGGTTGTTCTTGGTGCGCAGGGAGCCTGAGAATAGTGCCAGTAGTGTCGTCGCGATTGACTACAACTCGCAGAACGATCTTCGCATGGCACTCGCCGATGTTGGGGTGCGTCTCAACGACGTGTACGGCGCTGACTCGATCCTTTGGGTTGAGGGAAAAACCGAGGAAGTCTGCTTCCCTGAGCTACTGCAGCGTGTAGCAAAAATACCTTTACAGGGCGTCCAGATACTAGGCCTCGTAAGTACCGACGAACTCAGCAGCAAACATACGACCCGTGTCTTCGATATATACGAACGGCTGTCGGGCACCGAGTCGCTGCTTCCTCCTTCTGTTGCTTTCATCCTGGACCGCGAGCAGCGCAGCCAGAAGGCGGTTGACGACATTGATAGGAGAAGCAATGGACGGGTTATATGGTTGCCGCTTCGCATGTACGAAAACTACCTGCTTGACGCGAATAACATTGCAACAGTGATCAACCAAGAAGACCCGACACGCGCGGCTCCGCTTTCAGGTGAAGCAGTTGTCGCGTGGCTCCAACGGCACGCTGCAGATAAGAGATACTTCAGCCCGTCTGATCCTGTGCCGTATCCTGGCGACGACTGGTTGAAACTCGTTCACGGCGCACAAGTTCTGCATGACCTGTTTTCAGACATCACGGAAGCCCGAGTCGAGTACGACAAGGTCAAGCACGGCGTCATGCTCACCCAACTGCTTGCCGGCTCTCCAACGCAACCTATCAGGGGGCTAAGTACGATGCTCGGCGAACTCGTTGCAAATGCAAATTCCTAATAGGTCGTCATCCTGGGCCGTTTCTCAGGGGACCACCGTTTCCTAACAGTCAACGGAATGAGGATCGGGGAGCGGTGCGCAACCGGTTGTGTTTCTGTCCGCAGGAAAATATCGACGTCTGCTTCATCGAGAGCCGCCGCTGTCGAATTGGCGCGACGAATGCGGTGAAGGGTTGCTTTCGGAAGTTCGTCACGCAAACGATGAACTCACTTTAAACGCGCCCCTGCGGAATTTCGCTGCAGTAGTAACCGTACGAATGCACACGGTCTGCGGGGCGAACGCCGTGGCGAATTTCCAGCGAATCATCGATGAGACGATCCGTTGGCTCCGCCTATCATCGCTCAAGTTTACTCAGAAAATCACCGTCGTCAGGCAAGTTGTCCAACTTGTCCATCGATAGATGTTCGCCAAATTGGACAACGTCGTTATTTCGACGAGGTTGCCGCACACGACCGTTAACGTCGGCGACATTGGTTATGTCCGCACATTTTGATTTCTTCGCTTTTCGGGTGCGTAATTTCGCGGCGGTAAAAATTGTGTTTCGCCCACGGTCGCGCGCACCGCGAGGCCAGCGATTACACACCCCCTAGGGGGTAGCTACAGCATCGCACGCGGTCGCTGGCGGGCTTGGCGTCGTCTTGCCGATGCGTTGGCATGTCTGCGAACGTCAACCGCTCAAACCGCCTCCGAGCCCGTCATTCACGAATTCTGTATTGGCGTCGTGCCGATTTCGAGGCGGCATACTCATTGCCTTCACGTATCGCGCGATCAACAGCGCGGCTTCCCGAGCGATGCGTTGCGGGGTTTGATACGCCGCGACAACTTGTCCTTGACCTCATCGAAAGTGGCCACTCCGTCGACCATGTTTTCACCCTGTGCCCGCTCGGCATCCAGCAACCGCCCTTGTCCCATGCCATGGAGCACGCAACTGATATCGACCCCTCGGTGCTTCGCTACATCGCGCGTGAATGCGCGGTGGTGCGCATCAACGCGTGATTGAATGTGCATCTTCGCCGCGTTTCCGAGTGGTGCCGACGCACTCTGCTCGGTTTTGTATCGTCCTGCGGAAATCAACGTTGTACGCACGCCAGCCTTGTCGAGCGCCTTCGAACAATCCTCATGAATACACTGCACACCGATAGAGCCAACCTCACCGCTCGGCGTAATGTAAAACTGACTCGCAGCACTCCCTATCCAATACGCGGCGCTTGCCGCGAGACTGTTCGCAATAGCTAAGATGGGCTTGCAACGGCGTGCCTGATATACCTGGTCGGCAAATTCGGCAACGCCGTTCACGGAACCGCCTGGGGAGTCGATATCAATCAAAATGCCACCGACTGAATCATCGACAAGTGCCGCATGAAACGCCCGCACGAACTGCTGAAGGCCCAATACGCCGAACACGGCGTCGTAAGCACCCGCGCGTTGCATCACAATGCCGCAGAACGACAACACAGCTATTGCACCGTTTCGCGTCATATCCCGACGGCTAAGTTGTGCGTCGGCGGTGTGGCGTGGTATCTGCGAGTATGCGGTACCGTCAAATTCCATTTGATGCGCAAGCTCGGGAAGGCCACGCAGCCGGGGAGGAAAGATGGCCCACGGGCCAGACAGTCCATCCGGGAATAAACGTTGCATGATTTCACCTTTGCAAATGCAGAAACTTCAAGGTACGGCCATCCAAGAGCAACTTCGAACGGCCGCAGCGGCGAACGCAATGCGCGTCGTACTTATTTCTTCTTGGCGCGCTCCTTACATTGCTGGTGCAGCACCCAGTGCTTGTCATCTTTCAGGTGTGGACGCGTTAACGATATGCAGTCCTCAACGATAGCGACGCACTGAATACGTTGTTCATCGAATGAAGCATCGGATTGATACATCATGGCCTTGATCTTCGCCTGCCCGTCCTTGCACTTTTGGCGCAGTGCCGCAACCTCTTCGACATTGCTTACGTCGATATTGTGAAAATTCCAACCGACACGCTTGCGTTGCGTCCCGAACCAAACGGTGCCACCAAGAAAATCGATTGGTTCTTGCAACGCATCGAAAGCCTCCTGCATAAACTTCGGCGCGATCCGTTCGATCTGAGCGTCGATATGCGCGGTGCCGTAGTTGCTCCGCGTACCATATGCGCGTTGCAGGGCGTAATTCTCCGCGCGACGAGCGATTGCACATTTCTGCTCGGCCAATTCGCGAGCTTGGCGCGTTAAAGCTACGTCGCGATCAAGTGGCGGCATAACTTCATCACCCTCCTTGATCAAGCGCGCCCGCTCGACAATAAGCTCCTGGCGTTTTTCAGCTTGTTGCATCTCGACGCGCGCCTCTAGCTCCGCGCGCATGCCGGACTTTTCGACCAAATCAATCAGTTTGGCGCTATGTTCTTGCATGTTGTTCATGGTGTTCTCCAAAAAAAGGTGCCTCGTTTCAAAGGTGCTGCTCTTGAGCGCATCACTGGCCGTTCATCAATCAAAGAACGGGCCACATGTACTGCGTGGGTAAGTTGCCCAACTAGTCCAACTATAAGACGTTGGGCAAGTTGGACAAGTTCGCTTACTTCGGCATGGTCCAATACCACTTACCGCCTTCGCCACGTTTCTTCTTCACACCCAACTTGTCTGCTGCACGGCGCGCTGTACGCCAGGAAATCCCCGCGTCTTTCGCCTCGACTTCGATCGATTTGACCGGCACCACATCACCACCCAGTACCTGCTTCAGGAAGTCAGTGGCGCCATCAAGCGCGCTCGATGGCTCATCGTCCGACTCGTTTGGATCGCTCAACAGTTCGCGCGCCGCACCTTCAACCGGAGGGCCCCACGCGACGGATGATGCCAGGATGCCAGGCAACGGCTCGGATTGCTCAAGGTGATATTCGAAGCCGCCATTATCGGGGCCAATGTTGGATTTCGCGCGCGCCAAGATACGGCGATCTTCGCCTTCATCACCCTTCACCTTCGCAGCAACCATTACCACGCGGGCCACGGCGGTGAACGCAATGGAGCCAACCACACGTTGCGATGGGTCGCCACCTTGACCACCCTTGCTGAAATGAGTAATGCCGAGCAACGCGGCTTCACTCGAATCGGCCAAATCAACCAGTGGTTGCAATGAGCGACGAGTCTCAGTGTTTTTGTGACTGTCGCCCGCAACTGCAGCGACGATTGGGTCAACGATTATCAGGCGAACATTACCGATACGCGCCACATGCTCCTGAAGCGCCAGCATCTCGCGGCTTGGGTCAAACGATAGAACCTCGCCGTTCACACGCGAACCGGTCACGAAAAACACTCGGCTCGCATCAGCACCTGCGGCCAGCAAGCGAGGCAACAAGGTATCGCCGGGGTCATCCTCGCCCGACCATATGAGCACATTACCCGGCGCGCAGCGAGAACCATCGGCCCAGCGACCGCCACTCGTAACTGTCGCCGCGAAATTGATGGCTATTGTGGTCTTGCCCTGCCCCGGCGCACCGGCCAAAAGATGCAGCTTGCCCAACGCGAGCCAGTTGGGCCACAGCCAACGCACCGGTTCCGGCGTCAACTCTGAACCGCTTACGATCACGACGCCGTCGCGCAACGGTTCAAGCTTGCGCATAGGCTCCGCTGCGGCAACGATGCCCTGCATAAGAGTTGCGTGATAGTTCATGCGGCCTCCGCGATTGAATCGTTGAGGTCGTTTTCCGCCTGACGCGTCACAAACACCTTTGTGCCTGCATCGACCCAGCGGATTGCACAAGCCTTTGCGGCTGCGCCCCCTGAGGGATCGTTGTCCGCGCCAATCATCAGGGTCTCGATGCCCTGCAAATGCGGGAACTCCGCGAGATTACCCGCATCAATGAGCGCCCATACCGGCGCGAAGCCGTGCGCGAGCGACAGTGCCGTTTCGATGCCTTCGGCGATACCAAGACCGCTCGTAACCGCGTCATCCGGCCACAAACGGATTACGCCACCTTGCTTACGATGACCTCCCAAGAGCAGACGCGGATTGTCAAGATCGGCCTTGCGGCCATCAGCGCGAACCCACGTACGATGGAGACTAATGGGTTGGCCGGTCAGGGCGTCGGTGACTAAGGCTACGAGGGCCGGACCGTTATAGCCGCTGCAATGACGAAGAAAATCGTGGCAACGAAGGTCCGCATCGCGCGGCGGTACGCGACAGTGACGAGCCTCAAGATACGCGAGCGGGATACCACCGAGCGGCTTGGCGGCATCCCATATGGCGCGCGCATAGGGTGCCAACGTCGTGTGCTTCGAGGTCACCGGCACGCCCTTGATCCGCGGTTGCGTCAACGTCACGAGGCGCGTGCTTTGCTCAGGGCGATAACTTTCCACAAAACCGCAGCGGAAGCAATGAGCGATGCCCTTACCGTCGGCGTCAATGGTAAGGCTAAGCGGCTTTTTGCGGCGGCCGTGACCACAATGCGGGCAGAAAAGACGATGCTGGCCCGGTTCATAGTGATTCCACGAAATCATTACGCGCTCTCCTTGCTCACACGGCGAGCGATCTTGCGGCGGTCGGCGGCCGTAAGGAAATAGACGCCGCGATAAACACACAAGCCGTCGAAGTCGAGCGAGCAAAGGCGCGCGCACGGAATTTCAAAGCCTTTGCGGCGTAGCGAGGCAACCTGTGAGGGCGAGTTAGGGCAACCAGCGATGCGGTCCATCTCTTCGCGCGGGCGAGGGCGTGTCATCAACGCATGAAGGATGCGCAACTGACGAGGACTTTTTATTTCGGTAAACTTGCTATGTGTCTTCGCGCTCAATTCGGCGGCTTTGCTGGGTTGGGCGTTTTTCTTTTTCATGGCTAGCCCTTGTTCGTCAGTGCTTTCAGGTCAGTCACGCGCCACGCCAGACGGCCATTAATGCGGAGCGGGCGCAGAGGACCACTCTCCAACGCCGCCCAACGTCTCAAAGTCTGGGGCTTGCGGTTGATGGCGGCGGCAGCATCCGCGGTCGACAGAGTTGCTTCGATGCCGTGCATAGCGAGCGTCGCGCCGATATTCACGTTAGATTCATTTAGTTTCATTTTTTAGATTTACTCCCTTGTATTTCACTATTGACGACGCCTAGCCCGGCGCCAAAGTTGATCGAGCGCCGGGCATCATCGCTTACCTTCCTGCGTCTTCTGATCCGTTGAAGACAGCGCCTATCTTCACGCTTGTTCCGCTTTTTTCCAAGTACTCGTTATTTCATATTAATACGTATGCCTAATTATATTGGGCGATGTCAAAACTCCAAGAACAACAGCTTTATCAATGGCTTACGCGTGAGACCGTTATGTCGAAGCAACGTTTTCGCCCTTTCATTTTCGATATTGCTCTCAGCACATACTCGCGTGCGTTCATATACGTGTGACACGCAGAAACTGGCTGTAACACGTCATTCACTACCAGTAACTGGTGGTTTCTAAACGGGCAAAAGCGGCGAATATGGAGAAGATCGAAAGCGGCGCGAAGTGCCCTTAAACTATTTTCCTTGACACACAGCCCATACCGTGAATAGACGGGAAAGCCCGGTCGAACGGCTCGCCACCCACTCGATGACGTCTCGCCCGCTCATTTTGATAAGTGGTGATTCCTGCGTGCCTCGTATCCATGCCTTCATCTTGTCGCCCTACCGTGACGATTGAGCGAACGGTAGCGCCTTCGTTGGCGCTAGGCGGGCGCATGAGGACACCCTGTTTTGTAGCTTCGGGAGCGATGAGTCTTCGGGTCGCGGTTGCATCCGGCGCGTAGGATGCCGACTCCGCCTCGCGCAAGGAACAAGGTGGCCGATTTGTCCAATCGAAAATGATGGACAACTTGGCCAACATAAACCCGTTGCTAACGCTGTTACATCACATACGATCCGGCAAGGAACGCATCGAGGCTCGGCAAGCGTCGCAATGCGCTTGCCGAAGCTTCCCGCTTCGATTGGACAATGCTCGGCAATGCGCATGAATGTTCCGTCGTGAAAATCGGCGTGAGCGTATCAAGTGCGCGGTTTCGATCAATACAAGCTGTATCCTGCAACGCGTTCGCGATACGACGATAGAACGTATGCGAACGCCCGAACGTATCCGCGAACTGGCGCAACGTGATAGACGTCGTCTTGCGGCTTGCGAAGTGACGCACAACGATGAAATCGAGGGGGGCCGCGCCGTCCTCAGTTTCGGCATGAGGTCCGGGTAAAACGTGTGCGGCCAATTCCCTGGCCGGATATGATGTAAGGGTATGTGAGAGCGTGTAAACATAAGTGAAATCTCGAAGCCTAAACGGCTGTGAGCTTTTTCACAGGAGGCCGCCCGCCCATCGCTTCGATAGTTTCCACGACCTGAATTTAGTTTTCCTCGCCGATATCGAAGTAATAAATTTCGCGCGCCCTCTGTTTTTTTCGGCGCGCTCTGGTTATATTTCCCTTACCCCGATCTTACGTGCGCATCCTTAGAACTCAAACAAGCGCCCATCCCGCACTTTGTAACCATGCGTTTCCTGTTGCGTTAGCATTCGTAGCTGTGCTGTTTTTCTAACGCGAAATGTCGATCATCGTTTGAGCCACACCGGCGTCTTAGTCCGCGCGTTCCCGTCGGTACGACGGTTATTTCCGCGTGCCGTCGGTCGTCGGTTCGCATACGCTCGGATTTCCTAGCGAGCGCTTGGGCACGTTTTATTGATTTGTCGCTATCCGCCTTGTCGCGGTGGGGGTAACGCACGTCTATATACACTTAGGGTAACTTTGTGAGAATACGCCTGGGCTTAAAGTGGTCGAAAACGCAGCTATGGGATTCGGCAACGCTCAGGCAATGGATAGCGGCGGGTGATTCGGGCCTACGCGACGCGACTGGCGCGGAGGCGTGGGACGTAAGCGCCGCCGCCAGTTGCCACAAGCGGATGGCGCATAAAGCGGCAAAAGGGAGAGTGTAAAAATGAAAGACATTGAAAACCGTACACCGAATGCACTCCTACGGCGTGCGCAGGTCGAGAAAGATACCGGCTTATCTATCCGCACGATTTATCGCCGAATCGCGGATAGGACGTTTCCCGCGCCCGTCCAAATCGGCCCTAAATCGGTTGGTTGGCGGGTCTGCGATATTGACGCTTGGTTAGTTGACCCCGCCGCATACAAAGCGGCATAGGGACAAAGAAGGCGGCCCACGGGCCACTTTCTTTGTGGGTCTGCCTTCTTACGCCTTTCGCAATGCGTGAACGTTCGATCGCGTGAGGTTCGTTAGCTTTTTGCCAAGCGCATCCCATGCTGCCGCCATTTCGATCTGATAGTCGTAACGCTGATAGACGCGGCGCAACTTCGCTTGCGAGCCGGAAAGGCGCTTACCTTCGGTATCGCGTTTCTCACGGTGGTTAAGGCAGCGATCAATGACGGCGGGGTTAACGCCCAATTCTTCGAGCATGGTCGAGCCGGTGCGGCGCAAATCATGCGGGGTCCAACCGCCGCCCGATAGCATGAGCGAGTCCCGCGCCTTCGCGCGCTTCACCAGTGGTTCGCGGCCCGACTTCGAGCATTGACGGTCACCTATTTGCTTCGTAATGCTTTTAACGTCCGCATGTTGCGTCGGGTTTTTCGGAGACGGAAAGAGCCAGGGCGATTCGTAAGCGGGGAGGGCGAGCAATGCGCGGAACGCGTCGCAAGCGAAGTGCGAAAGGTAAATAGTGATAGCGTCGCCGTTTTTCGAATGTTCGGCGGGAATTTCCCATGTGCGCGCTTCGAGGTCGATATCGGCGCGGCGGGCGCGCGAAATCTCACCCACGCGACACATGGTCGCGAGCATTACCCAAATAGCGTAAGAGGTCCGTTTCTGCAACGGCTGTTCGGCGCGGCGCTTGTCGCTGGCCACGTCATAGGCCGCTTGAATCCCCGCGATTTTGTCGTGTAGCTCGATCACTTCGCCATCAGTAAGCGCTCGCGTACCTTCGCCTTCCTGATAATTCGCGCCGACAATGGTCTCATCTTTGATCGTCGCGGCGGGGTTGACTTCGATAACCCGCCGCCACGGCAACCGCTTTTCGCCCCATGCGAATAGCTGCCCGATTAGGTCGCGCATAGAAAGGGCCATGCGCGGCGCGGCGCGCGATTCGATTTCGCGCAGGATGCGCAAAATGTCGCGCTCTACGACTGTGCGCACGGCCTTGGAGCCGATAGCGGGCAACACGTCCTTTTCGAAGCGGCGGCGAACTTCCGCCGCGCCCGATTCGCTGCGGTTTACCCCATTTGTCATCCATTCTTCAAACATCGCGCGAACGTCAACCGCCGCTGCGTCGGCGTGCTCTGCCTTCTCTTTCGCCTCGCGCTGGTCTGCCTCGCGTTCGGCTCGAAAGTCGATTCCTTTCTTTGCCTTCTCGCGGATAGTGCGGGCCACCCCGCGCGCCTTTTCGAGAGACAACCCGCCGTTGTTATCAGGGTCATAGATCGCGAGCGGCGCGCCTTCTTGCTTACCGCCGCCCTTGAGCGTGAAGCGGACAAACCAACGTTTAGAACCGTCCGCACTAACCCGAAGGCAAAGGCCGTCGCCGTCGCTGAATTCCTGCCGCGCCCCCGTTGCCTTGATCGCCTTGATTTGCGAAACTGCGAGTTTCCCCATGCCTGCTGCCCCAGCCTTGTGTTTAAGTTACAAAGGTTCGCCGCGTACCTTTACCGAAAGGGTACTAGTAGGGTACTAAAACGTCCGCGCTTTGTTGTTTTTTTGTGTCATCGCGTGGCACTTCAAAATGCCAATAAACCCCTATGAAACATGGGTTTTTTGCATCTTATGGCATGATGCGGCACTAGTAAAGACATTTATGGGGTGCAGGTGGTCGGAGGTTCAAATCCTCTCGCCCCGACCAATTGAAACCCGCTTGGCATAAGGCTTGGCGGGTTTTTTGGTGCCTATTTTTTATGCAAAGCAGAGCGAATATTAGAAATTTCTAATATTCAGGCCGCGTCAACGTGCGGAAGATGCAGTACAACGGTCGACAGCGGCACCTCTCTCGACTTGATATATCCTTGCGTCGTCGATCGGTCAGTGTGGGCGCCGGCTACCTGCAGCGCGTCCAGATCGTAGCCCGCGCGCTTCGCATCTGTCATCGCTTTTGCCCGGATGTCCTTGATCGTGTAGGGCTTGTCTGAGAGGCCGGCGCGGGCCATCGCCCCTTCCCACGCATCGCGGCATGCCTGATCCGTTTTGGGATTTCCTCGCCTGTCCCTGATCACATACTTCTGGCCAAACGTCGGCGAAAGAAGCTTCGCACGACTAAGTACTGCATTGATCTCGGGTGTCAGTGGCCAGTCGGCTTCCGTGAAGAGCTTCGCAAACTCGATAGTGGACGCAGAAGTGAACTCGGATGGCTTGATCACGACCGTGCAACCCGCGGCCAACGCGGGTGCAATCTTCCATGTAGCGAGCAACAGGGGCGAATTCCACGGCGTAATGGCGGCGACGACACCCAGCGGCTCGTTGCGGGTGTAGTTGAAGTAGCCTTTCTTGTCGAGCGGAATCACGGCGCCCTGAATCTTGTCCGCGAGGCCGCCAAAATAGTAATACCACTGCGGCAAATACTGGCACTGACCAAGCATTTCGGCCATCAGCTTGCCGTTGTCACGAACTTCCAGCTCGGCAATCTGCGCATTAATTTCATTCGTTATCCCGTTGATGAGTTACTGACATTGATGCCACGCGCGTAACAGACAGTCGGGGCATGGCGAAGTCAGTGTCGACCTCGATCATTCAAACGCAAGTCGTGCGAATGCGAAGTTCAGCAAGCTCTCGATCGGACTGTGCCCGGAAGGTGCGCGCCCTGTGCAATCTTCTGGACGCGTTGCTTACCGATCTGCAATAGCAGAGCTGCGGATACTCGTACTCGAGGTCAGCGTCATCGCGATGCGGCTATAAGGGATCGTCGCCGTAGCGGATCTGAGGTTGGAAGTCGGCGACGACGAAGAAAAGTGTGCATGAGTTGCTTCTCAGACGGAGGCGAACCCCAGACTGAAAATTTCGGCGCGACACGTGTCGATGCCCCTTCGTTTTCGAACAAGCAGACGTTGTCAGTGCAAGTCAGAGAAGAGCGTTGGGCTTACCGCAGTTGGCGGCGTCTAGGGACGCCGTTAACTGTACATGCTTGCACTTCGGGATTGGCACCGGTCCGGAGACGATAGCCGCATTATTTATCGCCTGAGGAGAAGATTCGTCGTGATACTAGCCCATGGCATCGCATCGGCACGTCCTAAATCAAGGCGGTGATTTCGAACCGGTCGGGAGAAAGAAGCCGCGAGTGCATCTTGGGGGGCCGTCTTTGGATGTCCAACGGTCATGCGCTATGGACATTTTCTTGCGCCGCAGGTGGATTCGCTTCTTAGCAAAAAGCGCGGTAAAGGTCCGACAATCTCTGTCTGGGGTGGCAAGTAGTTGGACTTGTCGAGATAATAATACTTATCCTAATAGCTTGGTTATATGGCATTTCCCCTGAAAATTTGACTGCCGCCGCTCACACAACTAAAGTAGGTTCTAAATTTCAACTAAAGTTGGTTCTACACGCTCTCAGGCCCGCGAAACAGCGGGCGAGCGTCAGGTAGTCTCGTTTCTCGACGTTGAAAGGCCACTCGCCGCAGCGTTTATAGCCCCGTTCGCGCCGTTCGGAAGGAAACCAGCGAATATGGCAAGACGCCTCCGACGCGTCGTGTCATCGCAAGCCTCCGAGCTAGTTGACCATTAAGGAACGACATTAGTTGAAATCGTCCAGAGAGCAACTACTTTAGTTGACGGTGTCGGGACCATAGGGCACAACTTTAGTTGTGCAAGCGTTCGCCGCTCACGCAACCATAATTGGCTCGCCGCGGCGCTGCTCGGATCAAGAATCGCGCCTCGCGCCGACTATCTGGCCGCGGATTTCGACCCAACCACCAGCTAGGAGCTACCACCGGGGTTTTGCATCGCGCAGCAGCTTCGCTGCGGTTCGCGCATTCCTGCTGCGGCATATCGCGCGGGTTACCGTCGATATGGGTAGTACGGCGGCCGTCGCGAAGCGCATGACGCCGCTTGGTGCCCCTCCGCAAATCGCATGAAGGAGAGTTTCATGGCACGGGAAAACAACGCACGGAATGCTGCGGCTGATTTCAAGATCCGCGCTTCCTGTCGGGCGGGATGCCTCTGGACGTGCAGCGACCGGCGCGTGACGTCGCCGAACTGTTTGCATCTGACGTCAAAGGCACTCTGCCCGGGCTAGCGCCCGAACTGGCGACTCGCAGGAATCGCGAACTCGGGCGCGACGTTCTTGAGCGACGTCTGGCAACGATGCTGGCGCTGGACAAAGCCCAAGATCCGGCAAACCGTTCGTCCACATTGCCCGTGGCCAATCTGAAACCCTCGGATGTGATTGAACAGCGCAAGGTCACTGTACGCGGCCATTTTCTGGCATGGTGCGTCGCCCGCTTTCGAAACGCGCATATGAAAAATCAATATGCCGGAATCGGAAACTTATATTTGAACCAGGGTTTCTTTGTCTCTACGATCTCATCATCCAGTCGTGACGCAGGCGTGACGCTGTGCCGGATTCCAGGCACGGCCTCTTGCCGTCCATCCGCCTGAGACTCGGGATGGGAGCACACGCACCGCGCGTCCTCCCAGTTTGGTTTGATGAGGCCTTGCTTTGGCAATGCCGTTCTTGGTGAGTATAAGAATGCAAACGGATGAGACAATCGTCGGCGCTGCTCCGATGGGTTCTGAAAAGGTAGTGAAGTCCCTCCCTGGAGAAATGCCAGAGGTCACACCGTCCGGATGGGAACGCTTTTCTGACGCTTCGATTGACTCGCTCGAAGACGCTCCATTCGTTGCATTTGCAACCAGTATTGGTAGGCAGGCGGTTCTACGCGACAGGATAACGGCTGCGTATCGACAGCCCGAAACGGCCTGTGTTCCGCCTCTTGTCGAACAGGCAAAGCTGCCCGATCGCATCGCCGTGGACGTGCAAATGATGGCCGCACGTCTCGTTGAGGCTTTGCGTGGCAAGCAGACTGGCGGCGGCGTCGAAGGACTTATCCGGGAATTTTCGCTTTCCAGCCAGGAGGGCGTTGCGCTGATGTGCCTCGCCGAGGCGCTCCTGCGTATCCCCGATCGTGATACCCGCGATCTTCTCATCCGCGATAAGGTCAGTCGCGGTGACTGGCGTTCCCATCTGGGCAGCGGCCCGTCGCTTTTCGTCAATGCGGCGACATGGGGTTTGGTGATTACCGGTAAGCTGGTTGCGACCAGCAGCGAAAAGGGACTGTCGTCGGCTATTACACGCATGATCGCGAGGGGCGGCGAGCCCCTCATCCGCAAGGGCGCGGACATGGCGATGCGCCTGATGGGTGAGCAGTTCGTCACCGGTCAAACGATTGACGAAGCGCTGCGCAACGGCAGGAGCCGCGAAGCACGCGGGTTCCGCTACTCGTACGACATGCTGGGTGAAGCGGCGACCACCGAAGCCGACGCGCAGCGCTACTACGCGTCGTACGAACAGGCAATTCACGCGATCGGCAAAGCCGCCGGCGGTCGTGGCATTTACGAAGGCCCGGGCATCTCGATCAAGCTGTCCGCGCTGCACGCACGCTACTCGCGTGCGCAGCAGGAACGCACGATGGATGAACTGCTGCCGCGCGTGCGGTCGCTGGCGATCCTTGCGCGCCGGTATGACATTGGCCTGAATATCGACGCGGAAGAAGCGGACCGTCTGGAGATCTCGCTGGATCTGCTCGAAGCGCTGTGCTTCGATCCCGAGCTGGCCGGCTGGAACGGCATCGGCTTTGTGGTGCAGGCGTATCAGAAGCGTTGCCCGTTCGTGATCGACTACATCGTCGACCTGGCGCGCCGCAGCCGTCATCGCATCATGGTTCGCCTGGTGAAGGGCGCCTACTGGGATACGGAAATCAAACGTGCACAGGTGGATGGCCTCGAAGGTTATCCGGTCTACACGCGCAAGATCTATACGGACGTGTCGTACCTCGCGTGCGCGAAGAAGCTGCTGGGCGCGCCGGATGCCGTGTATCCGCAGTTCGCCACGCACAACGCACACACGCTCTCTGCGATCTACCATCTCGCGGGCCAGAACTACTACCCGGGTCAGTATGAGTTCCAGTGCCTGCATGGCATGGGCGAACCACTGTACGAAGAGGTCACCGGTCGCGACAAGCTGAACCGTCCGTGCCGTGTGTATGCGCCGGTCGGCACGCACGAAACGCTGCTGGCGTATCTGGTGCGTCGTCTGCTGGAGAACGGCGCGAACAGCTCGTTCGTGAATTGCATCGCGGATGAAAGCGTGGCGATCAAGGATCTGGTCGCCGACCCGGTTGAAGAAGCGTCGAAGGTCTCGCCGCTTGGCGCGCCGCACGCGAAGATTCCGTTGCCGCGCAATCTGTATGGCGCAGAGCGGCTCAATTCGATCGGGCTGGATCTGTCGAACGAGCATCAGTTGGCGTCGCTGTCGTTCGCATTGCTTGAGAGCGCGCATCATGCGTGGCACGCTGCGCCGATGCTTGGTAAGACCGAAGTCGTTGAAACAGAAGGCGCAAAGGCGCGTGACGTGCGCAACCCGGCGGATCACCGTGACCTCGTCGGCACGGTTGTCGAAGCGACTTCGGAACACGTGAGCGCCGCGCTCGCGCATGCCGTTGCCGCCGCGCCGATCTGGCAGGCGACGCCGGTCGAAGCCCGCGCCGATTGCCTCGCCCGCGCTGCCGATCTGATCGAAGCGCAGATGCATACGCTGATGGGTCTCGTCGTGCGCGAAGCCGGCAAGTCGCTGCCGAACGCGGTGGCGGAAATCCGTGAAGCGATCGATTTCCTGCGCTATTACTCGGCTCAGATTCGCACTGAATTCTCGAACGACACGCACCGTCCCCTGGGTCCGGTCGTATGTATCAGCCCATGGAATTTCCCGTTGGCGATTTTCATGGGCCAGGTCGCTGCCGCGCTCGCTGCGGGTAACACCGTGCTCGCGAAGCCTGCCGAGCAAACGCCGCTGATCGCCGCACAGGCTGTGCGCATTCTGCGCGAAGCCGGCGTGCCGGCAGGCGCAGTGCAACTCCTCCCGGGCGATGGCGAAACCGTGGGCGCGGCGATGGTGGCCGATACCCGCACGCGTGCCGTGATGTTCACCGGCTCGACCGAAGTGGCTCGTCTGATCAACAAGACGCTGTCTGGCCGTCTGGATGCGGACGGCAAACCGATTCCGCTGATCGCCGAGACGGGCGGCCAGAACGCGATGATCGTCGATTCATCGGCGCTCGCCGAACAGGTCGTAACGGACGTGCTGAACTCGGCATTTGACTCTGCCGGTCAACGATGCTCCGCGTTGCGCGTTCTTTGTTTACAGGACGACGTGGCGGATCGCACGCTCGAGATGCTGACGGGCGCGATGCGCGAGCTCGCGGTGGGCAATCCGGATCGTCTGTCGATCGACGTTGGTCCGGTGATCGACGTGGATGCGAAGCGCGGTATCGATGCGCACGTCGCAGGAATGCGTGACAAGGGCCGCAAGGTCGAGCAGTTGCCGATGCCCGAAGGCTGCGCACAGGGTACCTTCGTGCCGCCGACGCTGATCGAACTCGACAGCATCGAGGAGCTGAAGCGCGAAGTGTTTGGTCCGGTGCTGCATGTGGTGCGTTACCGCCGCAACGCGCTGGACAAGCTGCTCGAACAGATCCGCGCGACCGGCTACGGTCTGACGCTCGGCATCCACACGCGGATCGACGAAACGATCGCGCATGTGATTGGCCGCGCGCACGTAGGCAACATCTACGTGAACCGGAACGTGGTGGGCGCCGTGGTTGGCGTGCAGCCGTTCGGTGGCGAAGGGTTGTCGGGTACAGGGCCGAAGGCAGGTGGCGCATTGTATTTGCAGCGTCTCCTGGCTAAACGCCCAGCCGGGCTGCCGAAATCGCTGCTTAAGCACGCCGAGGCAACCGCAAACGCGTCCGCAGAGCCGAATTCGTTGCTGAAGCAGTTCTCCAACTCTCTGCTGGCTAGCGGGGTCACGGATATTGCACAACGTATCCGCGCCTACCCGGAAATCGGAAACGGGAATGTTTGCGTGGCACTCCGGGGACCAACCGGTGAGCACAACGCCTATAGCCTGATGCCACGCGGTACGGTCCTTTGCATGCCGGAAACCTTGAACGGTGCGCGCGTGCAGTTCGCAGCGGCTTTGGCAACCGGCAACCGCGCGCGCTTCGTGGGATCGGTCGGCGAACGGTTCGTATTGGAACTGCCGCCCGAATTGCGCAGTGAGGCGACAGTCGCATCCGACCTCGATGGTGACGCCGTATTGTTCGAAGGAGCGCGGGACGTATTGTTGAGCCTGCTTGGCAGCCTTGCGGGCCGCAAAGGACCGATCGTCTCAGTGCAAACGTTGACAGCCTCTGCTCTCGCTGCGGGAGAAGACTATGTGCTGGAGCGGCTCGTCACAGAGCGCAGCGTGAGTACCAATACGACGGCGGCAGGCGGTAACGCACAGCTCATGACGACGGTTTAGGCACGGCCAATCCCGTCTCACCTTTCTTCATTCTCCGACCTTGCCACGATCCTTTAGCGAGGTCGAAGAGCCTGATTCAAGCCAATGAACGAGTCTTCGGCAACACCTCGAAAAAAGACGACAGTTTCAACGTTGAAACTGATGCACGAAAACGGTGAAAAAATCGCAGCGCTGACCTGCTACGACGCCTCATTCGCCGCTCTGATGGATGCGGCGGGCGTTGACGTCCTGTTGATAGGGGATTCACTCGGAAACGTTGTGCAGGGCCACCGCACGACGCTACCAGTGACTTTGGCCGATATCGAATATCACACCGCCTGCGTGGTTCGAGGTGCCACCCACGCTTTGCTCGTTGCCGATCTTCCGTTTGGTCATCTTGGCAGCGTGCAGCAGGCATTCGACGCAGCAGCCAGGCTGATGCGCGCAGGCGCGGAGATGATAAAGATCGAAGGGGGTGTGTGGACTTCGGAAGTCGTGGCCGCACTAACCGAAAGGTCCATTCCGGTGTGCGGACACATTGGTTTGACGCCGCAATCGGTTCATGCGTTGGGTGGTTTCAAGGTGCAGGGGAAATCCGCCGAGGCCGCGCAACAGCTGGAACGCGATGCGTTGGCATTCGAAAACGCCGGAGCGGCGGCGGTCGTCATCGAGGCGGTGCCTGCCGAGCTTGGCGCCGCCATTACCGCGCAACTGAACATTCCGACTATCGGCATTGGTGCGGGGCCAGCCTGTTCCGGACAGGTGCTCGTCATGCACGACATGCTCGGCATTTCTCAGGGACGCCGTCCCCGATTTGTGCAGGATTTCACCGGTGCAGGCTTGACGGTAAAGGCCGCGATAGAGGACTACGTGAAGGCAGTGAAGCAGCAAACGTTTCCACAGGAGCAGCACACGTTCTGATCATGCCGTGAGGAAAGACCCGCCGCCTTAACGGGTGTTCTTCTTCCACGACCTGAAAAGATCCAGCAGCGCTTTGGACGGAGAGGACATCGCGCCTTTGCGTTGCCAGACCGCTCCCACATCCATGGTTGGGATCGCAATGCTCAGGTCCCGGCGGTTGATCCGGCTGCCTTCAAGCGACCACGGTCGATAGACGAGGTCGGAGAGGATTGTGACGCCTTGGCCGAGTGCGACGAGGCTTCTGACCGCTTCAATGGATTTACTTTGCAAGCGGATATTCGGTTTGACGCCGTGCTTGCTCCAGTATTTGTTGACCGTGGTGACATGCTCGTCCATGTCGAGTAACAGGTAATTTTCGAGCGCGACGTCTTCAAGCGTGACGCGCTGCGCTTCCTGGAGAGGATGGTCAGGATGGGTCCACAGTCTTCTTGGCGAGCGAAGGATCGTTTCGTACTTGAGATCGCTCACCTCTGCGCTGTTCGATACAAGCAGAAGCGCAATGTCGAGCGTGCCGGCGACGAGGCGCAGCTCGATGACCTCGCGCGTGTCTTCGACGACGTCAATGGTCAGGTTTCCAAATCGTTGCGCAACCGTAGCCAGCAGCGATGGCATCAGATAGGCCGATATCGTTTCGGTCATGCCAAGCCGGACGTGGCCAGAGATATGTTCAGGTTCTTCCTGTGCCGACACGATGGCGCGATCGACCGAAAGCGATGCGCTCTGCACATGACGGAGAAATCGCTCTCCGGCGGCTGTGAGGCGAACACCGCGCGCATGACGCTCGAGCAACGGAACGCCGACGGCGTCTTCCAGATTTTTCAGCGAGATCGTCATTGACGATTGCGAAACGGCGCACAGGTTGGCTGACCGTGAAATCTGACCGGTGTCGGCGACCGAAATGAAGTACTCAATTTGCCGCAAGGTGATGTGGCTGCTCACAACGCGAGTCCTATGTTCAGAAGATTTCCGGGGGCCGCGGTGGAAGGCAATGTGCATCTGCGAGCGGGTCGCGGTATTGAAGAATTATATATCGCAGGATCTGAAATATGTATTTGGCAACGCATTTTCAGCTACTTAGCATCGAAGCATGACAGTAAAAGGTAGTGATGTGATGGAGACGATCGAAAAGAAGGGCTATTGCACATTGTGTCGTTCACGCTGCGGCACGGTGAATACCGTGCGCGGCGATATGATGCTGAAGGTTCGTCCAGACGAGAGCCATCCGACCGGCGCTGCCATGTGCATGAAAGGCAAGGCTGCACCGGAACTCGTACACAGTCCTAACCGAATTCTCTACCCCATGCGGCGCACGGCGCCCAAAGGGGCAGCCAATCCCGCATGGGAGCGCATTACGTGGGACGAAGCGCTCACCCAGATCGCAACGACGCTTGCGCATGTCAAAAGAGAAAACGGGGCAGAGGCAGTGGCCTTTGGGGTGACCACGCCAAGTGGCACACCCATGAGCGATAGCATTGATTGGGTGGAGCGCTTTATCTGGTCATTCGGAAGTCCCAACATCTGTTACGCAACGGAGATCTGCAACTGGCATAAGGACGTTGCGCACGCTTTTACATTCGGGACCGGATTGCCGACGGCGGATTATCAGCACGCCGACGTGATCATGCTCTGGGGAAACAATCCGGCCAACACATGGCTGGCCCAGGCAGATGCGATAGCCAAAGGCAGGCGTCAGGGCGCGAAGCTCATTGTTATAGACCCTCGGCCGACGGCTCTTGCCCGCGAGGCCGATGTCTGGCTCCGTGTACGTCCCGGAACCGATGGCGCGCTCGCGATGGCCATCGCAAGACAAATGATCGCCACGGGAAATGTGGATGACAAGTTTGTTCGCACGTGGACGAATGGGCCTTACCTCGTTCGTCGTGACACGGGACACTTCCTGCGTGAACGAGATTTCGAAGTTGAATCACCGCATAACCGTTACGCGATATGGAATCAGACGCTCAATCGTCTGGAACTGGTGGGCGAGGAAAATAACACGTCGCCGCTTGATTACCAGCTTGAGGGAACGCACACGGTCAATGTGTACGGGGTAACGGGGCGGACATTCGCTGTCGAATGCGTCCCGGCGTTTGAACTTTACAAGCGCGCGCTCGACCCATTTACTCCTGCGTATGCAAGCACGATTACAGGCGTGAGCGAAAGCCAGATTGTCGAGGTCGCGAAGCTCCTTGCTCCACACCAGCGAATCGCGTATCACGCGTGGTCCGGTGTCGCAATGCATACGAATGCAACGCAGACCGAGCGGTCAATCGCGACGCTCTATGCGTTGACAGGTGCCTACGACACATGCGGCTCAAACCGGGAGTTTGCAAAGCAACCGGTCAATCCGCTGAGCAATTATTCGATGTTGAGCGCGCAGCAACGCGCCAAAGCGCTCGGCCTCCATGAACGGCCGCTGGGGCCTCCCGCTCAAGGATGGGTGACCGCGCGCGACGTCTATACCGCGGTCCTTGAGGGAAAGCCGTACAGAGTGCGGGCACTGGTCGCGTTCGGCACGAACATGATCATGTCGCAGGCCGACGGCAAGACCGCGCACGAGGCGCTTTGCACGCTGGACTTCCACGTCCACTGTGATCTCTTCGAAACGCCTTCATCGAGCTATGCCGACATTCTTCTGCCTATCAACACACCGTGGGAGCGCGAAGGCATAAGGACAGGATTTGAAATCAACGAGCGCGCGGTAGAACTGGTGCAGTTGCGGCAGCGCATGGTGGCACCACGCGGCGAGAGCAGGGCTGACTACGAAGTGGTGCTCGACCTGGCGGTGCGACTGGGGATGGGCGACCAGTTCTTCGGCGGAAGTGTTGAGGCCGGATGGAACTACATGCTGGAACCGATCGGGCTCGACGTCGACACGCTGAGAGCCCATCCGGAAGGAATCTATAAACCGCTTGAGCAGAACGAACGAAACTACGCGCGACGCGTTGAGGATGGTGTTCGCGGCTTCAAGACGGAAACGCTGAAAGCCGAGCTTTACTCGGAAAAGCTGCTTCGCCATGGCTATCCCGCGGTTCCGGAATACGTGCCGCCTGAGCATTCCAGTGACAACCAGACCGGTAAGCGCAAGCGCTTCCCTCATGTCCTCACCTCGATCAAGAACGGCTACTACTGCCATAGTCAACAGCGCAGCCTGGCGAGCCTGCGGCGTCGCGCGCCGTATCCTGTCGCGGAGATCAGCAATGAACTCGCTGCCGAGAACGGGATCGTCGACGATGACTGGATGCTGATTACCACCAGCAACGGCGAAGCAAGGTTTAAGGCGAGAATCGTTGCGGATCTGGCGTACGGTGTCGTCATTGCTGAATATGGCTGGTGGCAGGCGTGTGACGAAGTCGGAATGCGTGCATTTCCGAGCGTCGGAACGGAAAACAGCAATTTCAACAATCTGGCTTCGCCAGCGCAGCTTGATCCGCTTAGCGGCTCTTCGCCGCTTCGTTCCCTGCCATGCCGGATACAACTGGATCCTTCCGTGAATCCATCCCGTCGCCGGTGGAAGGGTTTCAGGGACTTTGTGGTCAAGGCGGTGCACGAAGAAGCCGCTGGTGTTCGCAGCGTGACGTTTGCGCCTGTCGACGGAGGATTGCTCCCGGACTATCTGCCAGGACAACATATAACAGTTCATATCCCGACGCTTGGCGAAGGTGGGACGACACGCGCCTACTCGCTGACCGGTGGTGCCGTGGAAGAGGATCGACGCGGCTACTCGATTTCCGTGCGGCATCAGAAAGGCCGGAGCGCAGAGGGAGAGGATTACGAAGGGGTGATGTCGTCACATATCCATCGGGCGCTGGACGTGGGGCAAAGCGTTTCGATCGGTGCACCGGGTGGCACGTTCGTCATTCCGCCGGTGTCGAAGCAGCCGGTCGTGATGTTCGCGGGTGGGATTGGTATAACGCCGTTCCTCTGCTACCTCGAGTCGATCAAAGATCTCGGTGGTCACGCGCCCGAGGCGTGGCTCTTTTACGCCAATCTGAACAGTAAAACGCATGCGTTCCGGCAGCGCTTGCAAGAACTCGCTGACGCATTGCCCAAGCTGAAAGTCGTCAACTGCTACAACCGCCCCGAGGATGAAGTGCTGGGGCAAGACTATCAACTATCAGGATACCTGAGCGCTGATGTCGTGGAAGACGATCTTATCCGGCGCAGAGCCCGGTTCTATTTCTGCGGTCCGGAGCCGATGATGGACGCGATTACCACAGGTCTGGTGGAGCGAGGTGTACCGCCATTTGACATCTTCAGGGAAGCGTTCAAATCACCCGTCAAGCCGGTTAATGATCCTTCGCAACGGTTCGTCGTTGAGTTCACGCGATCAAAACGCAGCGAGGCGTGGACGCCCGACAAGGGCAGCCTGCTGACGTTCGCAGAGAGTCTTGGCATAGCCATGCCAAGCGGCTGCCGGGTGGGTCAATGCGAAAGCTGCGCAGTCAAGGTTAGCGGCGGCAGGGTTACGCATTTGAGCGGACATGAGCCGGAAGAAGCCGGTGTTTGTCTGGCTTGCCAGGCAGTCCCCACTGAAAACATCTGTATCGATGCCTGAAGAATTTTTTGAAGAGGACCTGCAATGAATATTTTCGACACCGTCACGACACGTAATGCACTCGACTTCGAATCGTTGACTCTCCGTCTCAAGACAGCGTTTATCAAAGGCTGTCATGTTCCGCTTCGCCACTCCCACAAGATCGACGGTGACAGCGAGGGTACGGTGCTGATCATGCCTGCCTGGGAAGACAACGGTTATCTCGGCATCAAGACGGTGAACATATTCGCGGGGAACGCGACGCGCGGACTTCCCGGTTTGCACTCCACGTACGTGCTCTATGACGCGAAAACGGGCCGGCCACTGGCGCAGATGGACGGCAATGAAATTACGTCACGTAGAACCGCCGCCGCATCGGCGCTGGCGGCCAGCTATCTGGCACGACCGAACGCTTCCAGACTGGTGCTGCTAGGCGCGGGCCGGGTAGGCAGTCTGGTTCCCGAGGCTTACCGGACACAACTGCCGATCACCCAGGTTGACGTGTGGGATGCAAACCCGGCAGCAGTGAACGCGCTGGTAGATCGCCTGAACGGTCTCGGCTTCAATGCCACGGCGGTGCAAGACCTCGAGCAGAGCGTCCGGCAAGCCGATGTTGTGACCTGCGCGACGCTCGCAACCGAGCCGATTGTTCAAGGGCAATGGCTATCACCGGGTTCCCACCTCGATCTGATCGGCAGTTTCACTCCGTTGATGCGCGAGGCCGACGACGACTGCTTCCGTAACGCGGCGCTGTTTGTCGATACGGAAGAAGCGCCGCAGAAATCAGGCGACCTGCTCGGGCCTCTGTCGAGGAAGGTCATCTCAAGCGATGACATCAAGGGAACACTGTCGGCCCTCTGCCGAGGCAACGTGAACGGACGGCAAGGCAATCTTGAGCGAACGGTGTTCAAGGCCGTCGGTACAGCGCTAGAGGACCTGGCATCCGCCGGACAGGTGTTCGAGAGAAACGCCTGATCAATCCGACTCACACGGAGGAGACACTGCAATGAAAGGAATGACGACCACCAAAACGGCTTACCCGTCGCCCGTGAATGAGGCGGGAAAACTTGAACGAATGGCGACCAGCGTCACGCGATGGTCGGAACGCTGGTTTCCTGATGCGTATATTTTTGCTGCCGTTGCGGTCCTCTTGGTCGCGCTAGGCGCGATTGCGATCGGTGCACCGGTACAGCGCGTGGGCGTCGCCTTCGGCGACGGTTTCTGGAGCCTCATTCCGTTCACCATGCAGATGGCAGTCGTCGCCATCTCCGGGTATGTGGTGGCCGTGTCGCCACCGGCGTCGCGCGTGATTACGCTGCTCGGGCGCATCCCGTCAAACGGTAAAGCGGCCGTCGCATTTGTTGCGCTGATCAGCATCGCGGCGTCGCTTTTCAACTGGGCGATCAGCCTGATCTTTTGCGGCTTGCTGGTACGTGCGTTGGGACGCAGGAGCGATCTTCGCATGGACTATCGCGCTGCCGGTGCGGCCGCTTATCTGGGCATGGGCGCCACGTGGGCACTCGGGCTCAGTTCTTCTGCCGCACAGTTGCAAGCGAACCCTGACAGTCTTCCGAAGACACTGCTTGCCATCACCGGCGTGATTCCGTTTTCAGAAACCATCTTCCTCCCTCAATCCATGCTGATGGCGGGGATGTTGACGATCGTGTCGCTTGTCATCGCCTATACGTCGGCGCCAGGCGATGCACGGGCGAAGACCGCGGCCGATCTGGGCGTTTCGCTTGAAGAAGACGGGCTGCAGGTCAAAGCGCCAACGCGACCTGGTGACTGGCTAGAGCACAGTCCCGTCGTCACCGTGCTCATCGTGGCGCTCGGTGCAATCGGGGCCTCGCATGAGTTCACCACAAAGAACCCGCTGATTGCGCTGTCCAATCTGAACACTTACAACCTCGTATTCCTGTTGCTCGGAATGCTGTTGAACTGGCGTCCGCGGCGCTTCCTGAATGCGGTAGCCAAAGCGGTCCCGTCGATCGCTGGCGTCCTGATCCAGTTTCCTTTATACGGTGGCATCGCTTTCATCCTGACCAAGGCGAATGGTGCGACGGGGCTTCCGCTTTCGGACCATCTGTCCAGCTTCTTCGTGACGGTTTCATCGCATTCGTCATTCCCCGCCTTGATGGGAATCTATTCAGCAGTACTGGGCTTTTTCGTTCCTTCAGGCGGAGGAAAGTGGGTCATCGAAGCACCTTATGTGATCGAAGCGGCGAAGGCCCTGCATGTGCATCTGGGCTGGGCCGTAACGGTCTATAACGCGGCCGAGGCATTGCCCAATCTGATCAACCCGTTCTGGATGCTGCCGTTGCTCGGCGTGTTGGGGCTGCGGGCGCGTGATGTCGTTGGATTTACATTCATCCAGCTGATCGTTCACTTTCCGCTCGTCATTTTTATGCTTTGGATCCTGGCGGGCACTCTGAACTACCATCCGCCTGTTATGCCTTGAATATACGGTTCCGGTGCAAATAGGAAAGGAGGTTGAGAAGTTTCCTATAGAAAGGATAACTTATCGAGTGGACAGGACCGCATTCCATACGGCAGGCGCAGTGGCCTCCTTGAGGCCTGGCTCCGTGAGATCGAACTGGCCCTTGCGAATGCGATGCGTCAATTCGATACCTGAAATCGTAGTTGCGGCGCTCCTGAACCGCTTCAATCCAGGCATCGCGTTCGTTCTGGACTTGATGTGGCGATGGTCCTGTTCGATCAAGTTGTTCAGATATTTTGAGGACCGGACCTTCGTGTCTTCAGGCAGCATGCTGATTTCGACCGAATTCTGACCCACCGAGGGCTCAGGTGAGGGTGCGGACGAAAACTTGGACTACCTGGAGGTAGTTCATGTACTCGTACGAAGACCGCATGCGAGCTGTTCGGCTTTACGTGAAGTTGGGAAAGCGCATCAAGGCGACCATCAGGCAGTTGATTTCGCGGTCCAGGTGGCCGCTTCGCGAGGCCACTCACGGCCGAAGGTCAGTGACTTTTGGCTTCCAGACATTCTTCGTCTTAGCCGGATGATCTAATCGCATCGCTATTGGCTTACCTCGGGCAAATTGTCGTTCGCGATGGATCCTTCAATCCTCTTAGATCGCTCAAATTGATGAATAGCGTTTCTGAGGTCGTAGGCGTCTTCAGAATTTGGATGATGTCCGAGGCGCGGAGTACCTTCAGGTCAAGAGTAAGCTGCAATCTTTCACATGCGCGTTGGGGCTTCGCGTGGCCGAACCCGCTGCTGGCCGATTCGATTGCGGTCGTCGTCGACGAACAGACAGTTGTCGTTGCCGAATTGAAGATCGAAACATCAGGAGTCTTGAGAGGCCGACCCATGAGGATAGTGTCAGTTTCGCAAACCGGAACACTCCGGCGACCCCTTGAACTGTCCTCTCCGAAAAAGCTGCCCAAGGGCCGTGGCGCGATACGATCACCTCTAATCCCAAAATCGAGTCGCAGAGCTCCATTAAATTTGACATAAAATCCGGTCTCGCCCCGACATCTCCCCACCTTAGCTAAGCAGGCGAGGGCAACCACGCAGCCGCTTTCGTTGCCCGGGATTCTGGCCGGTAGCAGTCACGGCTGGTCGTCTCCTCGGACTGCTCCCGCTCTCATTTTTGCTGGCCCCTGAACCGCTGAGTGTGCATTGCCGTGGCGCGCCTTCAGGAATTAGTACCTCACAAAGATCGGCGCAATCTTCCAGCCAGGAAAATATCATCTGGACTATTACCCTGTGCTCAATGAATGCTAGGGCCCGTCCCTTGCCCTCCGCGATACGACACACAGTTGCTTGAACGTAGCCCCCGACTATAGTGGTATAAAGCAATCCCAATTATCAAAGGGTCAGCAGCAATCATGGGACTCCTGCGCGAAGCAATCGACGGCACCAGCACGCAGCCGGTACCGCTACCGAGGCGGCGCGGGCTCATTTTCCCGGCATTCGCGTGGTCGGGCTTCTCCTCTGCGTTCGCTTCCATTGTTGTCGGCAGTTACCTGCAGACGTCGCTCGGCACGCTCGACGCCTTGTTTGCCGCCATTCTCGGCAACTGGATCCTGTTCATCTATTCGGCAGCGATTGGCTTCGCAGCTGGCCGCTGGGGCTTGAGTTCGCAACTCGTGCTCGAGGCAGTTTTCGGTCGCTGGGGCGCCGTGGTCCCCGGCGCGTTGCTCGGCTCACTGGTAACGGGCTGGTCGCTTTCCATGTCGCACTGACTGCCTCGATTTTGGCCGGGATACTGCATCAGTCAGGCGATTCAACACTGGTGATCTGCGTGATCGGCGTTCTTTTCTCGCTGCCGGCCATTGTCCGCATCAGCCGCGGCTTCAACATGACAGCGATCGCAATCCCGGCGATGATACTTTTCGCCGTCATCGTTATCGCACATCACCTTGCACCCAGATGGGCTGTGCTACTGGACGGCCCGATCGGCGGGGCGTTGCCGTTTGGCTCGGGCGTATGCATCGCGTTCGGCACCTTCGTCGTCAGCGGCACGATGACCGGTGACATTGTGCGTTACTGTCGCACCGGAAACGAAGCGGTGCAGGCGACCGCATTCGGTTTCCTCCTGTCGAATCTCCCGTTCCTGATCCTGGGAGTGCTGCTCGCTGCGGCCGGTACCAGCGTGAACGACCTGTTCACCCCGGGCAACGCGCTGTCATGGCTGCTGCTGGTGCCCGTTATCGTCTCCAACTGGACCACCTGCGATGCGTGCCTGACCAACGCCGGAGCAACGTTCAAAAGTGCATTTCCTACACTGCCGTGGATGGCGATCACGGCTGCCGCGACATTGCTGGGTCTTTTACTGGCCTTCACTAACATCGTCGCAGACGTGTCCAGCTGGACGTTGCTGCTCACCGCCGTTGTGTCGCCGATTGGCGGTGTGATCATCGCGGACTATTACGTTCTGCGCGTGCGCGTGGGGTTCTCGCGTACGAGAATGGCGCCCGTCAATCTTGCCGCGCTGTTTGCAACGGCGGCGGGCCTCACGGCGGCGCTCGCCTGTCAACAGATGTTCCCTGAAGTGATAACCCCTCTGATCAGCGCACCTGCAGCCGGTTGCCTGTATCTCGTTCTGGCCGGGGTGGCTGCGCATCGTCTCGGCACAGATCTCGGCGCATCTACCGCTGGCGCGGAAGCACTTGACTGATGTCCATGTTCGGCACCCGGAGCCTTTTGGCAACAGCTTGCCCAGTTCTTTCTCGGCCCCGGCAACGATCCCGTCCAGCGTTGGTCTCTCCCCAGCTTGCCGATGCGCGGTAGCCGCCTGCGCGTCCGCAGCGGTTCCTCGGCCTCGCCGCTGAGCGCCGACGATCCGCACCCCGTGCCGTGGATCCGCGTGAAGCTGAGCTGCGCGATAGGTTCTGAACTTGATCCGCATCCACAGTGGGGAAGATTTGCGGCGTTATGGGAGTCGCTTTATCCGCTTGCGATGGTCGACATCGAACGCCGCCAGTTGCTGGCCCGGCTGCAGGCGAGCATCCCCTCGTTCGTGGGGCTTCTGGTCAATCATCTGCCACCCGCGTTGCGCGGACAGTCGTTGCGGGAAGCACTGTTGCCCGCAAGTTGCGCCAGCTTCGCGCGCGGCTTGTCGAGTTCCTCACGCAGTTTCGTGGCCTGCCGGAGCACGTCATCTTCCGGTAGCCCCCACGCCGCCGCCCGTTTTTGCAGGCTCAGCGCGTGCCATACACTCGCCGCGACCACGGCCTTGTGATCCTCGGCTGCGAGTGCCTTCCAGCCCTGCGCCTTGCTGAGGTCATATTGCGGGTCGGGTTGCGGGCTCAGCAAACCCGCCTGCAACTGCAGGAAACCCGGCATACGGGCCATGTTACGTGGGCCGCCGTTTGAGGGCGACTGATAGGCGAGACGCTCCAGTCCATTGATGATGCGGTAGCTCCGCCAGACGCGCTCGTCGCCCACCTTAAGGTTGCTGCCGAGAATCCCTGGCAGAACGATCAGTGCGGGCCTGGCCGCGTCGTTCGAGGGATGGGCGCCGCGGACACCGCCAGAGTCCTTGCCTGCCCAGGAGAGCGGCCCGATCGTGCAAAAGGCACTCGGCATGCAAGGCTCGATTAGCGCGTTCGTCACGGCGCGAGCGGTGTCCGGATTGCTGAAGTAGCGGAAGTGGGATAGCTCGCCGCTGCGATCGAAGAGGAACGATGCACCGCGTTCGCGCGGCATGCGCCGTACATCGAGCGGGTTGGCACGACCATGTCGTTGTCGGTCCAGAAGAACGCATCGGAGACCCGTGTTTTTAGCCACGTAGTGAGGGAATCTCCGTTCACGTCGCCGGATATCACGCGCAGGTCGCCGGGCAAGGGCGCGGCTGGGGAGTGCAACCATTGGACGAGCGGACTTTCGGGCGTTTGCGCGGCGAGACCTGGCGCGCATTGCGAATCCTTACCGGCGCTGGCGACGGCGATCAGCAATTCCACAAGAACCGGCGCTACAGGTATGTCCGCCAGCTCCAGTGCCCACTTCATCACAGACAGATACGCGTCCAGCCGGTTCGAGGCGAGCAGCGTTCCGCGCACTGGACAGGTGACGCGTACGATGCGATCGACGGAAATTCCCCTTGTGCTGATTTCTTTGGCGAGCTCGTGCAACTGGGCGAGCGCAGCGGGATCGCTCTCGAAGAATGACTCGTCGGCGGCACTGATTTTCCCGGAGGCACAGACCCTCGCGGCCACCCCGGCTACCAGTCCGCCACGCGAATGGGTGACGAGGTGCAGACGCGTTTTTGGCGGGAGCACCTGCACAAGCATGAGTGCGTTCTCGATCGGGCTGGCTCCGAGCGTTGGATGATCGAGAGCAAAGACCTCGTTGTGATAGTGCTCGAAAATCCTGTCTATATGTTCTGGATGCTCGCGCCACAACTTGCCGAAACTGCCATTCGTGTCCGAGAACGTGCCGTGGATG
This sequence comes from Paraburkholderia sp. GAS41, assembly GCF_050436545.1. Classification (NCBI taxonomy): domain Bacteria; kingdom Pseudomonadati; phylum Pseudomonadota; class Betaproteobacteria; order Burkholderiales; family Burkholderiaceae; genus Paraburkholderia; species Paraburkholderia sp. GAS41. The sequence continues at coordinate 3,203 of NZ_JBNDMK010000029.1, read as the reverse complement.
AAGACCCACGTCAGGGTGTCGTCGTGATGCGGGAGAAAGTCTTTTTCCGCAGCGACGTTTTCGTGGTTCAGCTTTTTCGGCGGATTTTTCGTAAGGCGGAACACGCCGTTGCCGACTGAAGCGTCGAACCTGTCAATGATGGCCTGACGGCGTCATGCGCGACCTCGGTCTCGGTCACGGACGGCGCGGTGATGATGCGAATGGCTGACAGAACAACCTTGCCCAGATCGCCTCGATGGACGCCCCGCACGGCTGCGGGGTTACGCAGTCCGCTCCACTCGAGGGTGGTAGGGACGACGACTTCATCATTTCCGTTCGCCGTTCGATCCTTGGGTGGGACCGGCGCCTTAAGCAAAGCGCGCGCGTTGTCGGGAGAGAGAATGAGGGAGGGGCCGTCCTTGACGTCGAGCATGACGTAATCACTGCCGGGGCAGGCGTGGATGCGGACATCTGGCTTTTATTCGACCATAGGAATCCCGCGCAAATTTGCACGATGACCAAAGGCAGATAAGTCGTGCGGAATCGCACGAACCATCCAGCGCGCGAGTCCGCACGCGTGCATTCCACCGAATGCACGCGTGCGCGCGGTCAGCGCATGGCAATTCCGCGCCGATATCAGTCAGGAAAATCCGCGCCGACAGTCGTCGCTTCCCAGCTATTCAAATCGTTCTGAAGCCTGTTCAGTTTCGTTCGGACTGCTTCCAGTCCGGGTTTGCCCAGGACGAGATTCGCCGGCGGTACTTTGGCTTCGACGGCGGCGATGATCGCCTGTGCGGCGCGTGCCGGATCGCCGGGTTGCCGTCCGCTATCCGCCGCTACTTGTGCGCGCCGTTTACCGGCGATGGATGCGTAGGCGTCGATCGACCGGCGTGTCTGCTTGAGCGAGCGGCCCGCCCAGTCCGTCCGGAACGGTCCTGGTTCGACCGTCGTCACCTTGATGCCCAACTCGGCAGTCTCACGTGCGAGGGCTTCTCCAAGGCCCTCCAGCGCGAACTTGGTGGCGGCGTAATAGCCACTGCCCGGATTGCCCACCAGACCCCCAACGGACGTGATGTTGACGATATGTCCTGCACGCTGGTCGCGCATCAAAGGTAAGACGGCTTTGATCGTGCTGACCGCGCCGAAGAAGTTGACCTCGAACATGGAACGTACTTCGTCATCCTCACCTTCTTCGACTGCTGACAGATAGCCGTAACCTGCGTTATTGACCAGCACGTCGATGCGGCCAAACGCAGCCTTTGCCTGCGCTACGGCCGCGCTCACGGCTGCCGGCGAGGTCACGTCGAGTTTGAGCGACAGTGCGCGTTCGGGATGTGCGCTTGCCAGATCCGCGACGGTATCAGGATCTCGCGCAGTGACGACGGCACGCCAGCCGCGCACGAGTACAGCCTGGGCAATCTCCCGGCCAAAGCCGGTCGAACAGCCAGTAATGAACCAGACGGGAGAAGCGGGGGAGTCGATCGCCATGGCAGTCCTCAATAAGGGCTGACGCGATGGGTGACGCCGGGAGTCGGCGCACGCATCGGTCAGCGGAGAATGAGCTTGGAGAATATCGCAACGCAGGAAAATCTGTGGCCGCGACGCAAATGCAGCTGGGCGTGTCTTCAGGGACGATCGCTTCGTGGCTTATGTGATCGGTCGAGTGTGATCTGCAACAGCCGGATATATCGGCTGCGTAAAGCGGCCGTTCAGCGACGCGGGTTGCGTTCCTTACTCGACGATTCCAACCAGGTTATCAATGTCCTTCTGAATGCGGATTCGTGCCTCCTGCACCGCGTCATCACGCGTGGTGGCGACAAGTGGCAACATGAGTCCCGAACCCTTGAATTCCGACTCGAATTGCACCCAAGCGGCATAGGCGCAGACGCCGGAAGCCTTCTGCACGACATTCAGCGTGACGTTATAGGTACGACGCTTACCGTGCTTGCGTGTGTATTGGAAACGGCTCATTGCAGGCTTGTACATCAGCGTTCCTCCGCGTGGGTGGTTTCAGTTTCGACAGTCGTAGCAGGGTGCCAATCTCGCGAGAGGCGATCGTCGGCAACCTGGTTGTATTTCCTGGGCGCAACTGCGCGTTGTCAGCTCGCTACCGGATCATCGAGGCCTGATGAGGCGCCGAACGGGCAGCGGGGAAGGGGTAAGCCATTCACGAAAGCAGTCGCGCAACGGACCGCAAACTCATATGCGCAACTCGGGCTGGCAAACTGACCGAGGTTACCTAGTGAGGTGGACTCCCCGTCTTCCTTCAAAATGCAGGCACGCGCGATGTACGTGTTGCCGGATCGGATGCTTGAGGGCTGAATGGCTGCACCGCGGTGATATAGAACCATGGGATGTTCTCGCGAGCGGGATGAAAGAAAGCTTATTGTAATGTGATTGTTTCGATTGTGGGAGACCGTTACCTTTCCACATCCGGCGCTTAAAAGTGATAAGTGTTACGGCCCTCTAAAAATTGGAAGCATTTATCAGTCGGACCCCAAGTAACTTGCTCTGAAATCGACAGTGCATTACCGTAACAATCGCGACATTCGCAGCCAGCGCCGCGGACGCTTTTGATAGCGAGCGATGTAGCGAGGGGCGGAGCAAGTCCTATACGCTGGGCTGTAGAAGGCGGCCGGCCAGACTCGGAACGCATGCATAACGGCACCGGCCAGTGCGGTATTAGAGGTCAGTTTTGCACCGGCAGAGAGGCCGTGCAGGGCTGCTAACAATCATTAATCGAGCTTTTGTGAAAAAGGCCATGGACTTATGCAAAGCAATTACAACCTTGGCTTAGTCGCCATCTCTTTCATTGTCGCGACGCTTGCTTCTTTCACGGCAATTGATCTTGCAGACAGAATTTCGCTTTTGGCTTACGCTCGCGCCCGACATATATGGCTGGCGGCGGGCGCATTGGCAATGGGCGTCGGCATCTGGTTAAAGTGGACCCCGAGTTTGAGACGGTAGTTTAAGCTGTCGTCCGCGAAAGGATGGCAGAGAATGAGCGAAGGAAAAAAACGCAGGGTGCACACGCCGGAATTCAAGGCGAAGGTCGGCTTGGAGGCGGTACGCGGGGTGAAGACGGTCAGCGAAATTGCACAGACATATGGAGTGCATCCGGTGCTGGTCGGGCAGTGGAAGAAGGAGATTCTGGAGAAGGCAGGCGCCCTGTTTGAGGTCAAACGTGGCCCCAGGCCGGTGGACGAGAACAGCAGCGAGGACCG
>NZ_JBNDMK010000028.1:0-114993 GCF_050436545.1 Paraburkholderia sp. GAS41 | reverse complement strand
ACGACTCCGGCACGCAGCTCGGCGCCGCGGTCAACACGACGTATCACACCGATGTGTTCGCGCAGTACGGCGACAAGGCCGATGCCGAGATCACGAAGATCATCGAGCAGAACGAAATGGAAGCGCAGGCGAAGACTGCAAAACCTGTTGCAACGAAGGTGGCGATGGCCGCCAATTGAGCGAACACGGCGCGGCTGCATTACGAGCCGCGCTCGCTGCACGCTTTCCATGCCGGATGGCATGGCATCGGATACAAGGACTCACTGTCATGTCCCAGACCTCATTCACCCGTGCCAAAGACGAATTGTTCGCGCAACTGATCCCGTTGCTGCAAGAGATCAAGGATCGAACCACGGGCACCGAATTCGAACAATGGCTGAACACGACCTACGGCGTGCAAAGCGATCTGTACAAGGATGTGTCGCGACGCATCCGCCTCGCGGTGAAGGAGGGCTGGGCGGCGGAAATCGAAATCGCCGGGCCGCGTTATCGTCGCTCACAACTCGCTTTGCCCAGCGCTGAAACGTTTTTCTTCGGCATCACAGCCGTGGTGATGGATAGCACGGACAACACCCAGAACAATGCCGAAGGCAGTTTCCGTGGCGGCTATCACTTGCACCCGTACGGCGAGATCAATCTGGTCGTACCGCTTGATGAAGGCGCCGCACTCGCGGGTCCAAACGGCTGGTGTCATGGGGGATAGACTGCGCCGGCGCCAGCAAGCCACCACTTTCCGGAAGTGAAGGGCGGCGCAGTCATTTCCGTGGCGTTTCTGCCCGCAGGGCGAATTGCTTTCGACGTCAAACCATCGCAGCATTGAGGCGCTCAGGCTAGCCCTGCTAGCCTGATTCCGATTGACTCACGCTGCGCACTCTCGTTGCCCAGCGTGAGATCCGGAATCCGGTTCATCGCAATGACGCCGGCAGATGCAGTGCCGATTGCTCGGCACCGTCAATGTCTGGGCCGCCCGCAGGCAGCCCTCCTCGACCAAGCTAGAACATATCCGCAGCCGCCTGGCGAGCCGGACCCTTCGCTGCGGATTCGCGCTCGGAGCGGGACGGAATGAAAGGTCCGGTAATCATGCCCGAGTAGCTTTGGCCTGGGCCTACCATCGGAAACACGTCGGCGTTCTCGTCGATCATGACTTCGAGGAAAGCCGGCCCGTCGAATGCCACGAACTCCCTCAGCTTGTCCTCCAGATCGCTCAGTGCGGCAACGCGCTGCGCAAACCTAAATCCGTCAGCCTTGGCGGCCATGACGAAATCCTTGCTATGCAGCGACTTGTCGCTCACCATCAAGCGGCCGTCGTAAAAGAGACGTTGCCACTGCCGGATCATGCCGTCGCCGACATTGTTGAGCAGCAGCACCTTGACGGGCACGCCATAGGTGGTTGCCGTCTCCAGGTCGCCGATGTTCATGCGGATGCTGCCGTCGCCGTCAATGTCGATCACCAGCGCATCCGGCCGCGCGATCTGCGCGCCGATAGCCGCAGGCAGCCCGAAGCCCATCGTCCCCATACTGCCCGAGGTCAGAAAGCTGCGCGGCTCGACAAAGTCGAAGAATTGCGCCGCCCACATCTGATGCTGGCCCACGCCGGTCGTGACGATAGCGCGCCCGCCGGTAATCTCGCTCAACTTTTCGACCACCAACTGCGGCTGAATCAGAGGACTGTTGCGGTCGAAGTTCATGCCGTAGACCTGCTTCAGTTCCTTGATATGGTCGAGCCACTCAGAGGGAGCCTGCACAGCGGAAGCATGCTTCATCAACGACAGTAAGGCATCCTTCGCGTCGCCCACGTGGGTCCAGTCCGCCTGCTTGACCTTGTTGATCTCCGCCTCGTCGATGTCGATATGCGCGACATGTCGCGCGCCCGGCGCAAATGCGTGCGGACGTCCACCGGCAACCCGGTCGTCGAAACGCGCGCCCACCGCGATGAGGAAGTCACAGTCTTCCACCGCGTAATTCGCACAGGCCGTCCCGTGCATGCCCAGCATGCCCAGTCCCAGCTCGTGTTTCACGGAGATCGAACCGAGACCCATCAACGTGTTCACCACGGGGATCCGAAAACGTTCGGCAAACTGATGCAGTTCGGCCGTCGCGCCAGCGGTGATGATGCCGCCGCCGACATACAACAGCGGCCGCTTGCTTTGCGCCAGCAGAGCGAAGAATTCGTTGCGCTTGTCCTCTTCGAGAAGCGCGCCTTTGGCCACCTTGCGAAGACGGTCGGAGTAGCCGCGAAACTCCAGCGTACCTTGTCCATGGTAGGTGCCGATCCAGTTCTGGATATCCTTCGGCACATCCACCACAACTGGGCCAGGACGGCCGGTGCGCGCGACTTCGAATGCGGTGCGCAGGGTCTGTTCCAACTTTTCCGGGTCGGTCACCAGAAACACCTGTTTGGCGCAGGCCGACATGATGTTGAACACCGGCGCTTCCTGGAAAGCATCGCTGCCGATCGCGGCACGCGGCACCTGTCCGCTGATGAGCACAACGGGAACCGAATCGCCGTTACAGTCGGCGATCGGCGTCACCGCATTGGTCGCCCCAGGCCCCGAGGTCACCATGAATACGCCCACTTTTCCGCTTGCACGCGCATAACCGGCGGCCATGAAGCCGGCGGTCTGTTCATTTGCGGGTACCACCAGGTTGATCTGGCGTTCGGGTGTGGCCGCGTGCATTTCGTTGAAGCGAAACACCGCGTCGTAGGTCGGCAAGATTGCACCGCCGCTATAGCCGAAGACGGTATCGACGCCCTGCTCGCTGAGGACGCGCAGGATGATGTCGGCACCCGACATGGATTCGCCGGCAAACGGTGGATTCGGAAGGGCTTCTACAGTAGCTTTTGGGTTTTCGGTCATAGCTGGCTCGCATGGGAACGGCCGGTGACACTGTCAGCGGCCAAAAATACGGGGCGATTTCCCTTCCAACTCGAGAACAGCGTATGTTCCGTACCAGCTCATGGACCAGTGCTCTAACGGGTTCACCGTATAAAGCGCGGCTCATCTAGCACTTTTTTGATGTGCTTCTGGAAGAATCGTGAGAAACGTCCTGTCCATTTTGACAGTGATTGAAAAGGCGTGCGCTGAAACAGCACTGCCTATGGGCCAAGATGCGCTGCATCTGGGCCATTGCAGCGCGACTTTCGCCGCGCCGCGTTCCAACAATCTGCATACGATCAATGCCCGGGCGGAGGGTTGGCGCCCGGGCATCATCCACTACGGATGCGTCATTCCTGCGCGAATGCCGACGACATCACGGCCGCCTGTCTCTCCACGTGCGCCGCGTGGTAACCAGGCGCAGTCGAGGCAGACGCGGGCGGCCCGGCATACGCCAGTTGCGTGCCCGCAGGCAGCATCTCGCGCAATTGCGGCTCGACGAAGCTCCACCCGCCCTGGTTGCGCGCTTCTTCCTGGGCCCACACCACCGTCTTCACGTTGGGATAGCGCGCCAGCTCCGCCGCCAGTTGCTGCGACGGAAACGGATACAGTTGCTCCATGCGGATGAGCGGAACCTCGGCAGCACCGGTCTTACGGCGATGTTCGAGCAGTTCGAAATAGACCTTGCCCGAAGAGACGATCACGCGCTCCACACTTGCCTCGCGCGACGGCTCGACCTGAGTGTCGCCGAGAATTTCGCGGAACGCGCCCTTGGAGAGGTCGTCGAGCGAGTTGACCGCTTCTGGATGACGCAACAGCGACTTCGGCGTCATGATGACGAGCGGGCGGCGATCGAAGACGCTCGCCTGCATCCTCAGCAGGTGGAACATTTGCGCAGGCATGGTGGGCTGCACGACCCGCATGTTCTCCTGCGCGCACAGTTGCAGGTAACGTTCGAGCCTTGCCGATGCGTGTTCGGGCCCCTGGCCATCCTGCCCGTGCGGCAAGAACAGCGTGAGTCCGCTGAGTTGCCCCCACTTGACGGCCCCTGCGGCGATGAACTGATCGATCACCACCTGCGCGCCATTCGCGAAGTCACCGTACTGGGCTTCCCACACCACGAGCGCGTTGCGGTTCACCGTCGAATAACCGTATTCGAATCCCAGTACCGCTGCCTCGGAGAGAATCGAGTTCGTCACGGTGAAGCGGCCTCGCGACTGATTCACAGGCTCGACGTGCTCGAGCGGAATGTACACACCATCCGTCCGGCTGCTGCGCTTTTGGTTGTGCAACACCGCGTGACGGTGACTGAAGGTCCCCCGTCCGCTGTCCTGTCCGCTCAACCGGACGTCGATTCCGGCTTCGAGCAAAGAGCCGAATGCCAGATGCTCGGCCATGCCCCAATCGAGCGGCTTGCTGCCAGCGGCCATTTCGCGCCGCGCGGTCAGCACCTTGCCGACGAGCGGATGAAGCTCGTAGCCGTCCGGGATCGTCGATATCTGCTGCGCCAGGGCGCGCACCTGAGCGGGCAACGGCGGGCCATACGTGACCGGGCCGGAATAATCGGCGACAAACTGCGGCCAGGGCCGCGTTTCTTCCTGCTGAACGGGCTCCGCGAGCGGCTCGCCGTTGTGTGCGCGCTCAAGACCGTCACGTGCGGCAGCGACATATTCATCGACCTCTGCGGCGCTCAACACCCCTTCCTTCACCAGGCGCTGAGCGTACACCGCTCTCGAGCCGGGGTGGGCGGCAATCGCGCGATACATGAGCGGCTGCGTGATGGTGGGCGTGTCCTGTTCCTGATGCCCGTACTTGCGGAAGCAAACCAGATCGATCACGACGCTGCGCCCGAACTCCGTGCGATAGTCCAGCGCAAGCTGCACTGCCATCGCAACCGCTTCGGGGTCGTCGCCGTTCACGTGCAAGACCGGCGCCTCGATCATCTTCGCGACGTCCGTGGCGTAAAACGACGAGCGTGTATCGCGCGGGTCCGAGGTCGTAAATCCAACCTGATTGTTGACCAGCACGTGCACCGTTCCGCCCGTACCGTGACCGCGGGTGTATGAAAGCGCTAACGTCTCCATCACGACGCCTTGCCCGGACATCGCCGAGTCACCATGAATTTCTACCGGCAGCACACTGCGACCGTCGCCCGCGCGCGAGGCATCCCCTATGGCGCGTGCCATGCCCTGCACGACCGGGTTGACGATTTCCAGGTGTGACGGATTGAAGGCGAGCACGACCTCGACCGGCCCGTCGCTGGTCTGCGTGATGCTGGTATAGCCCTTGTGGTATTTGACGTCATCCTCTGGAAGATGATGCGCATGCTTGCCGTCGAACTCGTCGAAGAGCGCGCGCGCGGGCTTGTTGGCAATGTTCACGAGGACGTTCAAACGACCGCGGTGCGCCATGCCCATGACCACGGTGCCGATCTTCTTCGACGCACCATAGCGGACCAGCTCATCTAGCAGCACGATCAACGATTCTCCGCCTTCCAGCGAGAAGCGCTTTTGCCCGACATAACGGGTATGAAGGTATTTCTCCAATCCTTCGGCAGCCGTCAACCGCTCCAGAAGCCGCTTTTTCTCTGCTACGGAGAACGAAGGTTTCGCACGCGTGGATTCAAGCCGCATCTGCCACCAGCGCCGCTCGTGAACATCCGTCAGATGCATGAAATCAGCGCCCAGCGTGCCCATATAGGTTTGTTCGAGCGCCGCGACGATGTCGCTCAGCGGAGCGTCTTCGTCGAACAGAAACGTGTCGGCGGTACTGAATCGCGTCGACAGGTCTGCCGTCGTCAAGTCGTAGAACGCCGGCGTCAGTTCAACCAGCGGCTTCGGCAGCGTCCACATCAACGGATCCAGTTTCGCCCTGCGCGTGCCGACCATGCGGAACGCAGCAATCAGCGACTGCACCGCCACCTGCTTTCTGGCGAGCGCAAGACCATCGTCGAGCATGATCGTGGTGGCGCGTGGGCGCTTTGTCATTTCGACAAAGGTGGAGACAACAGGTGCGTGCGGCTCGTCATCGCGGTCGCTTCCGTCGATAGCGGGCGTTTCGCGCAACGCGTCGAAATACGCGCGCCATTCATCTGAAACCGAATCTGGGTCACTCAGATATGACTCGTATTGCTCTTCGACATAAGGGGCATTTCCCCCGAACAGGAAGGAGCTTTGAAGTTTTTGCATCAACATGATGAATCTGTCCTCGATGGGCCGCATTGATGAGTTACAGAATAGAACTCGGCACGCCAATCTGAACGCATAGATGGCACCGTGGCAGGCCAAACGCAATGAGATTTGGGCCACGTCATTTCTGGTGAAGCGCTCGAACGGTTTTCCGTCGGCAAGACGGTTATTCGTTATTGAGCGTGGCTGCTTTAGCTATCGAGCTAACAAGCGAACGAGCTAACGAGCGATTGAGCGGACAACACGAGACCGCGCCGGTTCATGGGCGAACCAGGCACTGATGTACGGATGTACGGATGTACGGGCTAGAACAACCCACCCACGCAGAGGCCGGTGCCGGGTTGCATGCCACCACCGGCCCTGGCCTCGCGACTTCTACGCTTCGAGAATCTGCACTTCATACTCTTCATCGTCGAAAGCGACAAAAAACTCTTCCGGCATGAGCCACGAATCGACGCTCACCGTTTTCCCGTCAATATCGACATCGACTTTCGCGTCGGGATCGACGCTCTGCATCGCATGTTGAATCGTTGAAACATCGTCCGGGCGGATTTCATTTTTGATCGAGAATTTCACTTGTCACTTCTCCAGTCAGTAGCGTGTGAACAAAGCAGGACCTGTCGACTCATCGACCTCAGTCGGTCCGCGAATCGATTCTACTCATTCCCTGTTTGAATCGCAGGCAACGCGCCACGCCAGGTGCCGATCGAAATAGCGCGTCTGTTGAACAAATGGAAAAACACTATTTCCAGCTTGAAACTTCGGCGCCAATAGCGGCGGCATCGCCCGGCCATACTTGTGAATGGAATGGATTAATCCACGGAGTTTGTTAACTGCACCAACGCGGATACGTCTCCTAGAATGAGTTCCATGACGACGCCAGCCAACCCACCCGCAGCCGGACCGGCAGAGCCCACGCCGGCCGAAACGCCTGCGCAGATTGCTGCGCCTGAGGCCCAGGCGCCGGCACAGCCGCCAGCCAAAGAACCCGAACTGCCGCTGCGCCTGGCGATTGGTCTGTGCGGCGTGCTGCTGGCCTCGCTAACGGCCATTCTGAACGAAGACATCACCGAAATTGGCCTGGAAGACATTCGCGGCGCGCTCTCGATTGGCAATGACGACGGCACCTGGGTCACCGCCTTCTTCGAAGCGGCAAATGTCTCCACGATGATATTTGCGCCGTGGTTCGGCGTCACGTTCACGTTGAAGCGCTTCACCGTGGGCGCCGTCATCGCCATGATGATTCTTGGCTTTCTTTCTCCGCTGGCGCCGAATCTGAATAGCCTCTATGTATTGCGTGTCCTGCAAGGGGTCGCCGGTGGATGCCTGCCGCCCATGGTCATCATCGTCGCGCTGCGCTACCTGCCGCCGAAAATCAAGCTCTATGGACTCGCGGGCTACGCGCTGACCGCGACCTTCGGGCCAGCAATCAGTACGCCGCTCACCGCGTTATGGACCGAATACGTCGGCTGGCAAATGGCATTCTGGCAATGCGTCCCGCTCGGTATTCTAAGTTGTGTGGCGGTCTACACGGGACTTCCGACCGAGCCTTCCAAGCTCGAACGGTTCCGCCTGTTCAACTGGCGCGGCGTCCTGCTGGGATACCCCGCGGTCGCCATGCTCGTTACGGGCCTGCTGCAGGCCGACCGTCTCGACTGGCTGAATTCCACTTTCATCTGCACGATGTTTGTCGGCGGGACGCTGTTACTGGTGGCCTTCCTGGTCAACGAGTGGTTTCATCCGCTGCCGTTTTTCGGGTTGAGGCTGCTGCGCCGCAGGAATTTCACGCACGGACTTCTGACATTGGCCGGTGCAGTGATCATGCTGACAGGCGTCGCCGCCATACCGAGCCAGTTTCTCGCGCATATTCACGATTACAGGCCGCTGCAAGTCACGCGGCTGTTCCTGCTGGTGGCGATTCCCCTTCTGATCTCGCTTCCTCTGACCGCCGCACTCCTGAATATCCGGCGGGTCGATCACCGATGGGTCATGGCTGTCGGCCTTTCTCTGATGATTTCGACGTTCCTGATGGGAAGCTTCATGGACTCCGAGTGGGTCCGCGAGAATTTCTATTTGCTCCAATCCTTGCAGATTCTCGCCCAGCCGATGGTAATCATAGGAATCCTGATGGGTGTCACGACCGGCTTGCCGCCAACGGAAGGGCCGTTCGCTTCGGCCATGTTCAATACGGTCAAAACCTTTGCGGCCGCTGTGGCAACCGCCATTCTCCAGGGCGTCGGCACCGCGCGCGAGCACTTTCATTCGAGCATGCTGGTAGACCGCCTGGGCAATACACCGCTGGTTGAGCGCCTGGGGAACAACCCGTTTGCCGGCGGCCAGAGCATCGGTAAAGAGCATGATCTGGGAGAACTCGCGCAGCGGATTCACGAGCAGGCGGTCGTGCTGACGTCGGCCGATCTTTACCTGGTGATGGCAGGTATCGCCGTCGCTCTCCTGCTCGTGGATATATTTTTACCCGTGCGGATCTATCCGCCGTGGAGCACCACCCCCCCCCCATCCCGTTGAGCCACGATACCTATGCCATCCAACTCGTCATCTCGACTCAAAGCGTTGGGCCTGATCGGCTGCATCGTCATACTCGCCGTCGTTATATGGGCTTGCGTGATGCTGTTTGCCGAGGCACGCAGCGAGACCACCAACGACGCCTACGTCGTGGCCGACTTCACGCTGGTCGCGCCGCGCATCCCCGGTCAACTGACGGAGGTCCTCGTCGAGGACAATCAACAGGTTAAAGCCGGGCAGTTGCTGGTGCGTATCGACGACCGCGATTTCCGCGCCTCGTTGGACAGTGCACAGGCCGACGTCGAAGCAGGCAAGGCCTCGGTTGCGAACTACGACGCCGAAATCACGCAGCAGCCCTCGCTGGTCGATCAGGCACGCGCCACGCTGCGCTCGGACGACGCAGCCATCGAGTTTGCACGGGAAAATGCCGCGCGGTATCAGAATCTCTCGGTATCTGGCGCGGGAACCACGCAGGAGCAGCAGCATGCTTCGAGCACGCTTGCCGAGGAACTCGCACAGCAGGCTCACGACCGCGCCGCACTCGTCACGATCGAACAGAATCTCGAGATTCTGCGCACCGAACGCGCCAAGGCAGCAGGTGCGTTGGCGCATTCCGAAGCCGAACTCGAGCAGGCGAAACTCAACCTGTCCTATACGGAGATCCACGCGCCTATCGACGGCAAGGTGGGACGACGCTCGGTGCGGGTCGGTGCCTACGTGACGGTCGGCGAGCCGCTGCTCGCGATCGTTCCGCTGTCGCAAGCCTACGTCGTGGCCAACTTTCAGGAAAACCAGCTCACCCATATGCGCCCCGGTCAGACGGTGCGTATCAAGGTCGACACCTTCCCGGGCGTCGTGATCAACGGTCACATCGATAGTCTCGCCCCAGCGACAGGCTTGAGCTTCGCGCCCATCGCGCCCGACAACGCAACGGGCAACTTCACGAAGATCGTCCAGCGCGTGCCGGTCAAGATCACCATCGACCCCGGGCAACAGGCGGCCTCCGTGTTGAGCGTGGGGCTATCCGTCGAGGCCAAGGTCGCGGTGGACAAGCGGGCCGATACGCGAGTCGCAGGAGCAGACGCGCAATGAAAGCGAGCGAATTCCGCGAGCTGACGCTGTACGTATTGGCGTGCCTCGCGTTGACGGGCTGCATGGTCGGCCCCAACTTCGAACGTCCGCAGTCGAGCACGCCGGATGTGTTTAACCGCACCCAGGCTGCGCAAGCGTCGAGCAAGGCCGTTCAAGCCGATTTCAGTCCGCAATGGTGGACGCTGTTCAACGATCCGACGCTCGACTCGCTGGAACAGCAACTGAGCGACACGAACCTCGACGTGGCGGCTGCCTCGGCGCGTCTGCGGCAAAGCCGTGCGGAGCAACGTATCGCGGGTGCGGACGAATACCCGACCCTGGACGCCGCCGCTTCCTATAACCGCGAACGCGCCAGCCCAAACGGCATCCTGGGGCTGCTCGGCGTCAGCCCGACGGGAAGTCCCCTAGAGTCAGCTTCGGGCTCTGCGCCATTGGGTGCTGCCGCATTGCCACCGCCGCCCAGTGGCTCGCCCGCTTATAACCTCTACCAGTTCGGCTTCGACGCATCGTGGGAACTCGACATCTGGGGCCGGGCTCGACGCGGTGTCGAGGCGGCGACTGCGTTGTCCGATGCCTCTTACGAAGATCGCAACGCGATTCTGCTGTCCGCGCGCGCCGAACTCGCGCGAGATTACATTCAGTTGCGCGATGCGCAGATCCTGTTGCGGATTGCCAGGCAGAACCTGGAAATCGCTCGCAACGCGACGACGCTCACGGAAAAGCGGGTTCATGAGGGTGTCGTAACGAATCTGGACGTGGATAACGCTGCGGCGCTGGCGGAGTCGATCGAAAGTTTGATTCCAACGCTGGAATCGCGTTGCGACACCACCATCAATGCAATTGGCCTGCTCCTCGCGAAGGAGCCGGGTGAATTGCAATCACTGCTCGCCGAGCCGCATGAGGTTCCGGCTCTGCCCGCCCAGGTGCCGATCGGTTTCCCCTCGGAGCTTGTGCAACGTAGACCCGATATCAGGAAGGCAGAAGCGCAGTTGCACGCGGCGACAGCGTCGATCGGCATGGCAAAAGCCGATTTTTACCCGCGTATCTCGCTCAATGGCAGCGCCGGTTTCCAGAGCCTTCAGCTCTCGAATCTCGCCAACTGGGCCTCTGGCCAGTACGTGGTGGGACCCTCGATCACGCTCCCCATCTTCGAAGGCGGACGCCTGAAAGGAACACTTCATTTGCGTGAGGCGCAACAACAGGAAGCGGCCATTGTCTACCAGCACACCGTACTCGATGCCTGGCGTGAGGTGGACGACGCGCTCGTCGTCTACGACGCGGAGCAGCGGCGCCGCGATCGCCTGAAGAAAGTCGTGAGCCTGAACCAGAACGCACTGTCGATCGCACAACAGCGGTATAAAGAAGGCGCGGTCGACTTCCTCAACGTGCTCAATGTGCAGAAACAGTTGCTCGACGCGCAGAGTGACCTTGAGCAGAGTCAGGCCAACGCGGCCGCCAATCTGATCACACTATGCAAGGCACTCGGCGGCGGATGGGAATCGACCTACGCCAGACAGGACGGTCTTCATTGACGCGGCGGCGTAAGCTGGATCACGCCGCAGTCGCCCCCGCCTTGAAGCCGAGGAGCAAGCGTCATGAGCAATCAGTCAACGCCGGGCGGCGGTCAGCCTGACGACAAGCCTGACGGGCAGCCCGCAGAAAATGCGCGCCGCCTCGACGACCCGGCGATCATCGAAGACCCGAGCGTGCTCGATCATCCGCGTTACCTGGACATGTTTCCCGTCCTCACGGAAGCGGAAATCGACCGGCTCCGGCGCTTTGGCAGCGTGTCCCACTACGCTCGCGGTGAATTGCTCTATCAGGCGGGAAAGTTCTCGCCGGGCGTATTCGTTCTGCTGTCCGGCAAGGTTCGCATTGATGGCCGGGACGGCATGGGGCATGTGCGGACCGTCCACACCTATCGGCGACGCGGGGAATTTACCTCCGACGTCACGCAACTCTCGAAGAAACCCGCGGTGGTCGACGCCCATGTGATCGACGACGTCGAAGCGCTGCTGATGCGGCCCGACCAGCTAAGCGCCATGATGGTCAGCGAAGCCGACATCGGCGAGAAGATCATGCGCGCGCTGATCCTGCGGCGCACCCTCGTGATCGAACGTGGACACGGCGCAGTTCTTGTCGGCGACTCCGGACATCCGCGCCTGCTCGCATTGCAGAATTTCCTGCGCAGTAACTCGTTTCCAAATATCGTGCTCGACGCGCGGCACGACGCCGAGGCCATTGCGCAGCTCGAACGCCTGACGCCGCAACCCGAAGACTTCCCGCTGGTTTTTTGTCCGAATGGCACGGTCCTGCGAAACCCCAACGAAGGACAACTCGCTTCCTGCCTTGGACTGATTCCGGAATTCGATCCCACCCACCTCTACGATGTGGCGATTGTCGGCGCCGGACCGGCGGGACTAGCTGCGGCCGTTTATGCGGCGTCCGAAGGATTGTCAGTGGCGGCGCTCGACTGTCGCGCGCCGGGGGGCCAGGCCGGTACGAGTGCACGTATCGAGAATTATCTGGGCTTCCCCACCGGTATCACAGGTCAAGCGCTGGCGGGCCGCGCATTTATCCAGGCTCAGAAGTTCGGCGCGCATATCGGCATTCCGTGCGAGGTCCAGGCCCTGTTTTGCGATCGACAACCGCTCGTCGTGGAGCTTGCCGATAGCCGGCGCGTCACGGCGCGAACGGTAGTGATCGCCAGCGGCGCAGAATATCGCCGACCAGCCATCGCGGACCTCGCGCGCTTCGAGCGCTGCGGCGTCTACTACTGGGCGACGCCGATCGAGACGAGGCTATGCGGCAAGGAGCCGGTGCTGCTGGTTGGCGGAGGTAACTCGGCGGGGCAAGCGGCGGTGTTTCTGGCATCGCAGGTCGAACACGTGCATATGTTCATTCGCGGCGTCAGCCTCGAACACAGCATGTCGCACTATCTGATCGAGCGTGTCACGTCGTTGTCGAACGTGACGCTCCACACGCGCACCGAACTCACGGCGCTGGAAGGGGATGCCCATCTCGAGCGCGTACGCTATCACGGCGCGGGTGGCATGGAAGGCACCATGTCCGCACGTCATCTGTTCGTCTTCGTCGGCGCTGAGCCGAATACCCGTTGGCTCAAGACCTGCGGCGTCTCGCTCGACGACAAAGGATTCGTGTTGACGGACATTGATATCGCCGAGACACGCGCGCGACCGCTGCCGTTTCAGACGAGCGTCGAGGGTGTCTTTGCGATCGGCGACGTGCGCTCAGGTTCCACCAAGCGTGTCGCGTCGGCGGTGGGCGAAGGCGCCGGCGTGGTGGCGCAGATTCATCGCTTCATGGCCGGAGCGCGGTAAGCGGGCGAGCCGCGATGGCATCGCCCACTGCGATGCGTTTAACGCAGTTGCCGGAAGCTCACGCGAATTTCATCGGTGAATTCCTGCGGCTGTTCCCACGCTGCAAAGTGGCCGCCTTTAGGCAGGCGGTTAAAGTGAATCAGCTTCGGATACGCTTTCTCCGTCCAGCTTTGCGGAGCGGCGTAGATCTCATCCGGAAAGACGCTGACTGCGACCGGGATCGTCACGTGCTTGGGAGCAAAGAAGTTGAGCTTGTTTTCCCAATACAGACGCGCCGAAGACACCGCCGTGTTCGTGAGCCAATAGAGCGTGACATTGTCGAGCACGTCGTCGCGTGAGAGCCCCTCGGTTTGACCGCTAAAGACGCGGGCAATCATGGCCTGGCTGGCAGCGTCGTGGTCGAGCATCCACGCGGCGAGGCCAATAGGCGAATCTTCAATGCCGTACAACGTCTGCGGGCGGTTCGCCATTTCCAGCGCGTAGCCGAGGCCATGCTTGTAGAAGTAGTCGAGCTGGTCGAATGCGTGCTTCTCGTCGCCCGAGAGACCTGCCGGTGCGGGCTGGTTCAGTTTGAGCGCCTGGGCGACGTCGTCCGGCACGGTAGCCGGCATGTTGGTGTGAATGCCGAGCAGTCCCGGCGGCGTCAGCAGGGCCATCTGTTCCGTGATCGCATTGCCCCAATCGCCGCCTTGCGCGACATAGCGCGTGTAGCCGAGGCGCTGCATCAGTGCGACCCACGCACGCGCAATACGCTGCGGATCCCAGCCGGTGGCGGTCGGCTTGCCCGAGAAGCCGTAGCCCGGCAGCGACGGAATCACGAGGTCGAACGCGTCCGCTGCGGTGCCGCCATGTGCCGTCGGATTGGTCAACGGATCGATGAGCTTCAGTTGTTCGATGATCGAGCCTGGCCAGCCGTGCGTGACGATCATCGGTAGCGCATTTTCATGTTTCGAACGCACGTGGATGAAGTGAATGTCGAGTCCGTCGATTTCGGTGATGAACTGCGGCAGCGCGTTCAGCCGTGCCTCGACCTTGCGCCAGTCATAGTTGGTCGACCAATAACGCGCGAGCGACTGCATGGTTGCGAGTTGCACGCCTTGCGACGAGTCAGTGACCGTTTCGCGCTCAGGCCAGTTGGTGGCCTTGATACGCCGTTTCAAATCGATCAGGCGTGCTTCCGGTGCATGCACTTTAAGAGGGCGAATAGCGGTTTTGTCGCCGCCGCTCGCTTGCGCGATGTCGGTAACGCCCTGACTCGTTTCTGCGAATGCGAGCTGGCTCAACGAGCCAGCCACTGCGGCCGCCGCTGCCACGCTAATGAAGCGACGACGCGAGGGAATTCGGGGGAGGATATCGTCAGACATACAAGTTCCTGTTTGCAACGAGTGCAATTAAATTGAGCGACAGCAAACCGCAATCAGCAGTCCACAGTAGTTATAACGATTGTGCGGACGCAAACTCTCCGCGTAAATGGCTGGGCCAGAACAACACTTATGTCGCCCGCGAACAAATGCCTCGCACTGGATTTTCCTGTTGCAACCTTTGATCCATCTGGACGACGAAACGGGTTGCATAAGCCGGCATTGCTTCGTACGGCTCAAGATAATCTCGTGATTGTTGATCGACCCATCCGCTAAACGGGACGAGTCAACCAACGAGGCATTTCATCCGCGCTGCCAGTCTCATTTCGGCAAGGGAGTGCCGGCCTGCTCAGCAACGATGTAGTCTGCGTACCAGTCCGGCCAGTTTTCGTCATGCTGTCCGGTCACTTTTTCATGTTCGCCATGTGCAGCTGCGGCGCGGCGCAGGGCTCCTGCGAGTTCGAGCGACGAAGTGAAGGTGCTGGCGGGCGCATCCGTGCGGCCGGGGAGTCGTGCAGTGACTTCCTGGAAGACCCATTCATTTCCATCAGGATCGCTGAACGAAGCAAAAGAACCATAGCTGCCCCGCGTCGGATGCGGACCGCTCACGCGTCCCTCCTCGCCGGCGCGGTGGAACAGGCCGCCCGCGTCATGGAAAACCTCGCTCACCTCGATGCCGCGCGCCACCAGCGCCGCACGCGCAGCGACGACGTCCGACACGATCAGATGCAAGCCCCGCGTCGAACCCGGCGCTTGAGTCGTCACACCCGTACCGAAGAGGATCGAACCTTGCGATCCCGGCGGCGTGAAATGAACGACCCGAAACTGGTCGTCTTTGGCGATATCGACATCGAGTTTCCAGCCCAGATCGACGTAGAACTGCTTTGCACGATCGACGTCCGAGACCGGAATCACCACGACCTCGAGTTTCATGTCCACCGTCGCTGCTGTGGCTTCGTTACCTGTCTGCGCATTGCTCATGTCAGACTCCTTGTGTTTAATGATTTAAGAAAAATAAATTTGTCCAGCAAGCCGTTGCGAAGGCCGTGTATTGCGAAACCTCGCCGTGACTCAGCTACCTGCCAGCGAGTTACTGATGCGAGTCTCTGCGTCGCCCGAATTCGCCGCATCGCGCGTAATACCGTTCGAAGCGCGCAGCTTCGTTTCGGCCGCTGCGATGTCGGCCGGATACTTCACCGTGACGCGATGCGGGTTGTAGCCCACGCTTTCCAGTTGCACCAGTTCAGCGCGCACCTGAGCCCGCGTCAGGCCAGCATTCGCTTCCTGCGCCGTTGCGGCGGCGGGAACGGCGAGGACAGTGACAGCTGCGAACAATGCGGCAGCAAGTGAGAAATTCTTCATGTTGTAACTCCAATGAGCGTAGCGGAAAGTAGACATCCGCAGATCAATCGCATACGATTCGAGCGGGTGAGACGAATCATAAACAAATTTTCGGCCATGTCAATCGCTTGCGATTAATTCACACACGCTATATTTACCGAAAAGCCCCGGTTCCCATGCACTTAGCGCCCAATGCGCATGATTTGTTCCACCGAATCACAAGTGTTTGTCCGCTCCGGGTATTTGAACTTGACGCCAACGCGCCTAGATTAGGTCCGTATCGGGGCCACGAGCCCGATCGCAAAAGTCCCACTCAATCGATTCGGAGGTTTCAGATGAGCACGTCGCAAAAGGTCATTGTCGTTACAGGCGCCTCGCAAGGCATCGGCGCAGAAGTGGTCAAGGCTTTCCGCAAGCTCGACTACCGCGTGGTCGCCACCGCACGCAGCATCAAGGCGTCGGAAGACCCCAACATTCTGGCCGTAGCCGGCGACATTGCCGACCCTGCGACTGCTCGGCGCGTCATCAGCGAGGGTGTTGCGCGCTTCGGCCGGATCGACACGCTGGTCAACAATGCCGGCGTGTTCCTCGCCAAGCCTTTTACCGCCTATACCGCGGAAGACTACGCGTCGGTCATCGCCGTGAACCTGAACGGCTTCTTCTACATCACGCAACTCGCTATTGCCGAAATGGAAAAGCAGTCCAGCGGCCATATCGTCAGCATCAGCACTACGCTGGCTGACTCCGCGATCGACGGCGTGCCCTCGGTACTCGCTTCGCTCACCAAGGGCGGCCTGAACGCAGCCACCCGTTCCCTCGCGATCGAGTACGCCAAGCGCGGTATCCGCGCCAACGCAGTGGCGCCCGGCATCATCAAGTCGCCGATGCACGCGGTGGAAACGCATGCGGCGCTCGGCGCGCTCCATCCGATGGGCCGCATGGGCGAGATGAGCGACATCGTCAACGCGATCGTGTATCTGGATTCGGCACCGTTCGTCACCGGCGAGATCCTGCACGTCGACGGCGGCCAGATCGCCGGACATTGAGCACCGCGAAGCTGCCCCAGGCTCCATCCCCGCACGACCGGCCGCTGTAACCCGGCGGCCGCTTTGTCAACCACGATGAAGGACAACACCATGCCAATCGTCACGATCCAGGTGACCCGCGAGGGCACCAAGCCGGGCGTCGACTCGGTCACTGCAGAAGAAAAGGCTGAACTCATCAAGGGCGTCAGCCACCTGCTGCTAGACGTGCTCAAAAAGCCGCTCGAAGCGACGTTCGTGGTCATCGAGGAAGTGGCAACGGAGAACTGGGGCTGGGGCGGTCTGCCGACTGACGAATATCGCAAACAGCGCGGCCTGAAATAACGGCACTTGCCGCGCGACGACCCCGTGGCGCGCTGGTGTGCTGATAAGGTCGCTAAATGGTTATCGTTTTTGGTGATACCCCTATCGTTACAAATCGCCGGTCCGTTGCGCAAACGTTGCTAGACTCAGCGCGGCATGACGCGATTCAGGGCCTGGTCCATGGCTGTGACGCACCGAGGATCGATCTCCGAACCCCGAGTTTTTCGTTTTTCCAGCGAGATAGAAGATGGACCAGCTTTACATGTTGAGAGCCTTCGTTGCAGCCGCACAGCATAAAAGTTTCAGCAAGGCGGCGGCTTCCCTCGGCGTGACGACGGGATCCATTTCAAAAGCCATTGCCAAACTCGAGGCCGCCATCCAGACGCGTGTGCTGCACCGGACCACGAGGTCGGTGACCCTTACCGAAGAGGCACAAGCCTACTACCTGAGTTGCTGCCGCTTGCTCGCGGAACTCGATGAGGCCAATCGGCGGATTACGCAGGAAAAGGAAGTCGACAGCGGCAAACTGCGCCTGGTCGTTCATCCCTCGCTGGTCAACGGCACATTCCTGAGTCTGCTATCGAACTACCACGCGATCGCCCCGAACGTGAACCTGACGGTGTCGGTGCAGGAGAACGTGATCAATCTCTACGACGGGCGCTACGACGTCGCGATTGTTCCGCCGCACCTTGTCGAACAGTCGGCGGTAATTCGCAGGACCTTGTCGAAGACGTCGAACGTGCTGGTCGCCTCGCCGGCCTACCTCGCCAAATACGGCATACCGGCGCACGCCGAAGAGCTGTCCCGGCATTTTCTGCTGATCGACCCGCGGCTGCGCCAACAGGACACCAACTTTATCGATCTGTTCGAGAACGGCCGGCCGGTGCGGGTGTTGCCCATGGCGTCAATGGATGGCAACGAGGCCCTTCTGCGCGCCGCAGCGCTCACCGGCACCGGGATTGCTGCGTTGCCCGAAGCAATGATTCACAAGGAAGTGGCCCAAGGTCACCTGCTTCAGGTGTTGCCGGGCTGTTCCACGTCCGAAAGCGATGTTGAAATCTGTTTGTTCTATTCACACCGCGAGCTGCTGCCGGCACGGTTCCGGACTTTCGTCGATTTCTGCACCACGTTTTTTCGTGACGAAAACCGTGGCCAGCCATCCGCCTCGCATGAGGCGTTACAACCCGCAACGCCTGCGTTGATGGCTGCGTAATGGGCGCATAGAGGCCGCGTAACGGCCGGCTAGTGGCCGCACAATGGCCGCATAAGCGCACCCAATCCCCCTGCCCCACAAACGCTGCCCGCTCAGGCGCCGAGCGAGCAGCGCGCATTGCTCATTCCCGGTCTTCCACAGCCTTGATGAGGTTGTTGCGCAGCGTCGCAATCGCTTTCTGTACCTTGCCGAACTCCTGAGTGGTCAAGCCACAGGCATCGACGAGGTCCATGTTGAGACCTTTCTCGCGCAGCCGCCGACCGCTTTTGGTCAGATTCACCAATACCTGGCGTTCGTCTGAAGGATCGCGTTGCCGGTAGAGATAGCCCATTGCCTCGAGCTTCTTGAGGATGGGCGTCAGGGTATTCGACTCCAGAAACAGCTTGTCGCCCAGGCTGCCAACCGTCTGGTTGTCCTCCTCCCACAACGCAATGATAGTGATGTATTGCGTATAGGTGAGTCCCAGCTCGTCGAGGATGGGCTTGTAAGCCTTGCCAAAGGCAAGGTTAGCCGAGTAGACCGCGAAGCAGAGAAAATCAGCCAGCTTCGGGGTAGGGCTTGTCTTTTCGATCGTGCTCATCTGCGTCCTTTCAGCGCGAAGCTGCTACGTCATGAAAGGCACATTATACATCGCATGCGATTAACTCGCAAAGGCGAGTTTTCCCGGCCGCGTTTTGACCCGCGACCGGGACCGGTCACCGCCTACCGGTTCGGGCAACCCAGTTCATCCATAACGCGCTTCAGGTGCCTGCCAGCTGTACTCTTGCTGGCAGCCCTGCGCCGGCAATGCCACGTCGGCATCATTGGCGCCGTACCGGTTCGACGATCTGAAAAACTGGGTGCAATAGTCGACAAAGGTCCTGAGCCGCACAGGAAGCAGTTCGCGGTGCGAGTAGAACAGGCAGATTTCGACCTTGCTGCCGGATGTGGTGCATCGCGGCAAGATATGCGTCAGACGTCCCGCGTCGATGTCCTCACGCACCATGGTTTCCGGCAGGGCGGCCACGCCCGTTCCCGTCAGTGCCGCAGCCCTGAGCAAGATTTCATTGCCGTCCATCGACGAAGTGGGCGACACGCTCACGCGGGTTTCGCTCTCCAGCAGATCGACCACGTCCACCCCTTTCTTGCGCGATTCGGAATCCACCAGCAGAAAGTGATGACTCAGTTCCGCTGCAGTCTGGGGAGTCCCGTACTGCTCCAGATACCCGGGCGCCGCAACGAAGATGCGCGGCGATTTCGATAACGTCCGACGAATCACCGCAGTCTGTTCGACGAGATGCGGTGGCAGAATCGCCATGTCGAAGCGGCCGTCATACAGGTTGGCGGCGCCTTCCTGAACGGACACGATCAGACTCACATTGGGCGCGATCGCGTGATAGCCGCGCACAAGGCGCGAAAACGTTTCGCTCATCAGCATCGGGTGGACGATCAGCCGCAACTTTCCGCTATCGACTTCACGTGCCCGCGTAATGCACCGATTTGCTTCGTCCAGTTCCTCCAGCAATCGGCAGCAGCTTAGATAGTAGGGCTGTGCCGCTTCGGTCAGAGAAACGGACCGGGTTGTCCTCAGCAAGAGCCTCGTCTGAATGCACGCTTCGAGCTTGGCGATCGCTTTCGATACCGACCCGGTTGTCACATTCAATGATTCTGCAGCCTTGCTAAAGCTTTGATATCGGGCAGCAGCCACGAATGCACGCAACATATAAAGCTGGTCCATCTTGCACCTCTCTGGTCAATCGCGTTATCTACGCCTGGCTCGCCCGCAACGGCTCGATCGCGTTCAAGGCCGATTCGAGGATCATCGCGCGGGCATTGACCGGAACCGGCTTCGAACGATGCGGATGAAAGATGCGGTCGCCACGCCTGATCCGCTGTCCCGTCAACGCGCAGACGCCCGATGCCTTGGCGCTCGCGAGACGCCAGATCTGGGCACCGTAGAAGCAACTCGTAGGATCACGCCAGGCAATCGTCACGGTCGACGAGGTGGTCCGCTCAATCAGACTCACCTTCAGGTGAGGTGGGCAATTGGCACTGGACTTCACCTCGCAGCCACAGGATCTCCCGCGTTTTGGGACGGGCGTCGTATCAGCGACAATATCTGGGTAGCGCGATTCCGAGGACAACAATCGTATCGTCTCTACCCACGGATCCAGTTGGCTCAGCAGCATGGCCGCCCTCCTTACGAATCGAAACATGACGTTTTACTGTCACTGAACAGGACGCCGCGCCGGTAACAGCAGGACCAGCGCGCCGTGTGGATGTGCCGTCGCTCTAAGGCTCTGGCGACGACTGCCGCGTTACCATAAGGTATCCAATGTCCGGCACCGTCGCTAGTCGTGCAATCGGATGTGTGATGCACCTAATCGTTCATCCCCGTCATACTTTCGAATAGGCTCGTCCTCACCCGCTTCGCAGAGACTCCAAGCAACCTGAAAGGCGCCCGGCCTCATCGCGCTGCCACGCGCCCGCACCTCGTCGACACACCCATTAAGCAGACTTAACAATGGGCCCCGATGCCCGCATCAAGATCGTTTCCTTCAGGTCAATAATCCACCTTACTTATCGCACACGATCTAATCGCCATCGATTGACACACCGGATGACTCCTGTATGATTTATCGCACTCGATCAGTTCGTATGCGATATATACAGTGTGCGCGCTGGACTACAGAGAACATGCGCCCGCCAGAAAGCACACGGTGCTGCGGGCGCCGAACATGGAGCTAGACAATTGACGACCACTCTGCCTGACACGCACGCAACCCAGCCCGCCGTGACGCATCTTCGCGTCGAGACCTATACCAATGGCCTGCTCGGCCCCAGCCAGCCGATGCTCGGACCGCTCGCCGACGGCGGCACGCTGGTGACCGGCACGCCGCCGGGTTGTTGGGGGCCGATGATTACCCCCGCATTTCAAGGCGGCCACGAAGTGACGCAACCTGTCGCAATCGCCGGCGCCGAAGTGGGCGACGCGGTTGCACTCAAGATTCAGCGGATGCGCGTGACGTCCATGGCCACCTCGTCGGGCGTCATGAAGTTCGTCGAGGGCCGCTATCACGGCGACCCGTTCGTGGCGAAGTTCTGCTCCGCCTGCGGCACCGAACATCCCGCCAGCCACGTCGAAGGCACCGGCGCAGACGCGATTCGTTGCGATCATTGCGGGGCCGAGGTCAGTGCCTTTGAATTCAGCCACGGCTACGTCATCGTGCTGGATCAGGAGAACCAGGTGAGCCTGACCGTCAATCAGGAGATTGCGAATCGTCTCGCGGGCAACGCGTCGGAGATGTCGGCACTGCCTGAACTGGCCGCCCAACATTCCATCCTGTCACTGGCACGCGCCGACATCCCCGGTGTGGCCGCGCATATGCGCCCCTTCCTCGGCAACATTGGCACCACGCCGTCCCGCGACCTGCCCGATTCGCACAACTGTGCGGATTTCGGCCAGTACCTGGTCGGAGCGCCGCATCGCTATGCGCTGACCACCGAAGAATTGCACGCCGCGAAGACCGATGGGCATATGGACACCAACTCCGTGCGCGAGGGATGCATTCTGATCTGCCCGGTCAAGGTGCCAGGCGCAGGCGTCTATATGGGCGACATGCACGCGCAACAGGGCAACGGCGAGATCGCCGGGCATGCCACCGACGTATCCGGCGAAACCGAGCTGAGCGTCGAGGTCATCAAAGGCCTGACGATCGACGGCCCCATCCTGCTGCAGAACCTCGACGATCTGCCGCCAATGGCACGGCCCATGACCGCGGCACAGCGGCAAAAAGTGGCCGAACTGGGTGCGCGCTGGGGTCAGCACGAAGTGGAACAGAGCGGTCCGATTACGTTTATCGGCAGCGGGGTGAATCTCAACGCCGCCACCGAAAACGGTCTGCACCGGGCCGCTGCGGTGACCGGACTCAGCTATGAAGAAGTGCTCAATCGCGCGACCATCACCGGTTCCATTGAGATCAGCCGCTTGCCAGGCACGGTGCGCGTCACCATCCTGTGTCCGCTGGCGATTCTCGACCGCATGGGGATCGGCCATCTCGTGCGCGAGAAGTATCAATTGGCCTGATGAATGCGCGACTTCGCCGGCGAGTGCACGTGTGTACCTGCCGCTACGCTTCAGTTGTGCGAGGTCGCTTCTATTGTCAGATCATCGGTGTCTAGCGAACCGTCGGTCCAGTCGCGCAAGAACTCTATCCACGTCTTGATCTTCGCGTCGAGATACTGACGTGACGCATACACAGCGAAAACATTGAGCGTTTCGAGTTGATAGGCGGGCAGCACGCGTTTGAGCAAGCCCGCGCGCAGCAGCGAGCGCACCGTGAAGGTCGGCAACGCGCCAATGCCCATTCCCTCCAGGACGGCAATTGCCATGGCGTCGGGTACGTTCACCCTGAAACGCTCATCAGGCAGCACGAATTCGCGCGCTTCGCTCGCCCCTTCCAGATGCCAACGGTCGGCCGGAAACAGCGGCACGGCAACCTGAAGACAAGTGTGATTCGATAATTCGTCGACCGTCTGCGGCATACCGTGTATCTCCAGATACTTCGGAGATGCACACAGGATGCTATAAAACGTACCCAGTCGACGCGACACGTAGGCCGAGTCGGGCAAGGCGCCCGGCGCGACGCGCAAGGCTACGTCGTAGCCTTCTTCCAGCAGGTCCGGCACGTTCTGCGAAAGCGTGAGATCCACGGTGACGGCAGGATAACGTTCCTGGTAAGCCGCCGCAGCAGGGACCACGTAGTTTTGCCCGAGGCTCGACATCGCATGAACGCGCAGCGTGCCTACCGGCTTCGCATGCGCGTTCGATGCCTCTGCCTCGGCCTCCGCAACCGACGCCGTGATCGCATAGCACCGTTGCAGGTAGCGCTCGCCGGCCTCGGTCAGTGCGATACGCCGCGTCGTGCGGTTGAGCAGACGCGTGCGCAGATGGGATTCGAGTTCGGAAATCGACCGCGACACGTTGCCCGTTGTAGTGCCCAGTTGATTGGCCGCCGCCGTGAAGCTGCCTGCATCGGCCACTTCGACGAAAACCTTCATGTTGCGTAACGTGTCCATCCGCGGCGTGCCTACAGTCTCATTCCGTTCGATTCAATCAGGCAGCGAGACGCGCGAGCGCCTGTTGAACGGAAGCCGCCGGCGCGTAGCCCGAGGTGATCTGTCCAATCTTACCGTCGTGCTCCACGAACAGCGTAGGGAAGCCCTGCACGCCCAATTGCCGGCCCAGTGCGAAATCCGCACGCGTCGTCTGGATCGCCTTCTCGGAACTCCACGTGGCAAGGAACGCTTTCGCATCGACGTCGAAACCTTGAGCCTGCAACGCCGTTGCGCCAACTTCCGCCAGCGCCGCACCGTCGGTGGTATCCGCGCCGTCGATATAGAACATGCGCTGGAACGCGAACAGGATCTTCAACAGGTTGACCGAAGGCTCGATCAGACGCGCCGTGACCACTGCACGGGAAACCGGCTCCGAGTCATACACGAAGTTCTTGCGCGCCATCAACGCGTCGCGATTGAATTGCGCGCCGCTCATTTGCTCGACGCGAGCCCAGTGCGTCAGACGGAACTGCTTGCCTGCGTCATCCAGCACCTTGGTGGAACCAGCGGAAAGGCCGCCCATCACCAGCTGGATTTCGAGGTCAGGCATCGCTTCTACGATTTTCGGCACCTCCTGGCTGAAGCCATAGCACCAGGAGCACATCGGGTCGGCTACCAATACGAGTTTCATCATCAATTCCAGTTAAATTGCTCTGTTGTGCAGCCGCGTTGTGCCGGTTTCGACGAACACGAAGAATGCGGGCCGCTGTCGGGACGAATATAGGACCGAACCGCGATGCCACCAAGCGGGCTAGCCTCAATTCACTTTTTACACGGTGTAACCAAGGTCTGACATGACACGACAAGGCGACGTGCTAGGCCGCGGAAAAGCCCGGCAACACGACGCTGCCCAATTCGTCGAGTATCTCGGCGTAAGGGCGCGGTGTGACCTTGGGATTCAGCGCAACGTGGTGGACTCCCGCGTCTCTCGCCCGCTCCAGAAGGTCTCGCAGCGCGCGACTACCTGCTGCAAATCCGCCTCTGATGCGCTTGAACGGCAGATGCGGGTTGTGATGAAGATAAAGAAATCCACCAAAGGCAAGGGGCTTGGGATGGCTGCCGTTGCCGGCATGGGCCGTTAGCGCGCGCCAGTCTTTGCCGAATTCATTCAGCTTGTCCGGGTCAGGCACGAACCCGAGATAGCCATCCATGTTTTCGGCAATCCATTCCAGGCTCTGTTGCGAACGGCCAACCGCAATGGCCGGCGTGCGTCCATACGGCGGCTTCGGCAGCAGGTCCAACGCGCCCTCGCTGCGGCCAAAACGGGCGGACGCGAAGTGTGGAAACGAATGTTCGCTGACAGCCCGGTAAACACCGAAGGCATCTCTAAACCGCTCGCCCCGTGATTCGAAATCAATCCCAAAGATTGGATACTCAGAGGGACGGTCGCCCGATGACATCCCGACTACCAGCCGCCCGTCCGTTAAATGATCCAGCGAATTGATCTGCTTGGCGAGCAGCAGCGGCTCGCGCATTGGCAGAACAATGCCCGCGGTGCCGAGCGTGATACTGCGTGTGGCAGCGGCGAGATGCGCAATATAGATCAGCGGATCGAAAATCTGCCCCGCGTCGCCGTAGGCCGGATCGAAAAAGGGAATATCGCGCGCCCACAAGGCGGCCACGCCGATTTCCTCTGCCTTGCGCGCCATCGCGATGTGATCGCGCATGGTGGGCTGCGGCGACTGCGGATGCGTTTCGAGCGGCAAGATGAGACCGACCGTCAGTTCGTGTTCGCGGAACACGCGGTTGTATCCGGGATGCGACTCGAGACGAGGGATGCTGGTCGCCGGCGCCTGCTCGACGAGGGGTAGTGACATGTCCATGGCATTTCCTTAGGGCTTCGAAGCAGAGTACTGTCTTTTGAGCCGTGGTGAAATGCAGTGCTGCTAAAAACACTTGATACACCGAGTCAAGAATGGCTTGCTGTCTACTTTCATCCTGGCGCGGACCGTGAGGCCCGCGCCGACATGATTAGCCCTTCAGAAGTTTGACCAGCGCCTCTGCGGTCGGCCCGGATGAAGCCGGATTCTGACCGGTGATCAACTTCCCGTCGACAACCGTATAGACCGACCAGTCCGGGCCTTTTTCATAGAGGCCACCCAGACGCTTCAATTCATCCTCGACGAGAAATGGCACGACATTGGTCAGTTGCACGGCTTCCTCTTCGCTGTTGGCAAAGCCCGTGACGCGCTTTCCCTTGACGATGGGCTGCCCCTGATAGGTCACGTTGTTCAGGACAGCAGGTGCATGACACACAGCGGCAACCGGCTTGCCGGCGTTGTAGAACGCTTCGATCAGTGCAATGGATTTCTTGTCACTGACCAGATCCCACAAAGGGCCATGACCACCGGGATAGAAGACCGTATCGAAGCCGGCCGACGTTACTTCGGACAGCTTGATGGTATTGGCGAGGACTTTCTGCGCGGCAGCGTCTTTCTTGAACCGCTCCATCGAGTCGGTCTGGTTGCCCGGCTCGTCGCTCTTGGGATCGATAGGCGGCTGGCCGCCCTTCACCGAGGCGACGGTGACCTCTGCCCCCGCATCCGTGAAGACGTAGTAGGGAGCCGTGAATTCTTCGAGCCAGAAGCCGGTCGGCTTGCCGGTGTTGCCCAGTACGTTGTGCGAAGTCAAAACCATCAGAATCTTCATTGTGAGTCTCCGTTCATTGAGACGAATGCCTGTTGGAGCATCGTCAGGGGAACTTGCAAAAAGAAATCGAATACGCCTTACGAACCCTACTTCGAATCGCGCGGGCAGACCATACGTCCATGGCATGCCGCGCAAGCGCACTTCGGTTGGCGGACCCATACGAAGGTATAACGCATGCCGTGCGTGCGGATGCAATGCCAGGTGCATAGGCTGGCGTTTCGCTTCTATCCGCATTCCCGCGACCGCCGTTGGGTCCGCCCGGCTATACCGCCGTATGGGTTCCACACGCCTATTCAGCGGCCCTGTTACCCCTTCGTACAATGGTCTTCGGCAATGCCAACGCCTACCCTGTTCTCATGCCGGACCACCGTCTCGCGCAACCACCCAGGAGAGCCCGTCGTGAATGCAAGGGAAACTGCAGGTCCGGTAACCAGCCTGTACGACGAGGCGCTCGCCTCACCGCACTTCATTCAGGTGAACGCCGATATGGTGCATGCACATTCCGAGCGTGTGCTCAAAACGCTGATCCTCACGGTCTGTGCGTGGTCGTTGATTGAAGCCCCGCTTGAACTGGATATGTCGGATCCGGTGACGGGCGTGCTGGCCCTGCTCGTTTCGAAGCTCGTGGTAGTCGGCACAGGCCTCGCTGCTTTCGCCAAAGTGCGTTTCGCTTACGGGATGTTTGCGTTTATCTGCGGCGCGAGCCTGTTAGCCGTGGCCCCTGCACTACCGACTGAATTCAAACAGTCGTTCGCGATAGCGCTGTTCTCGACAATCGAATGCTTCAGCAAGGCCGCCTGCGTGATGGCAATCGGCCTTGCGTCGTTGCGAAGCAAACGGGCGCGCCAGCAATAACACCTTAAGTTGAAATCCAGTTGCGCATTGACGCGCCTGTTTGAGGAGATGGAGATGGAGATGTCCCACGTTTTGCACAACTGGATTTTTCTCGGCAGCAATGCCTACGATGAGTACACCTTCGTCCCCTGGCTCAACAAAAACATCTATCGCCGCACAGTGGATCTGAGTTGTATTTGCCTGCAATGAAACAAAGGGCGAGCATCGTATCCGATATTTCGTCAGGAGAATAGATATCTTCGATGATACGCGGCCCACTACCCGGTAAAGGTGACGCCACGGTGTCGCAGCGCCAGGAAAGATCGTGCGCAATAAGTAGCGGTATGTGCGTGCATTGCTTACTATACGAAAAGTATCGCGGCAAATTACCGTGATGAACTTTTCGAAGATAGCGATGAAACACGACAACGCTGTAGCAGGAAGTGAATTATTTGCAGACGCACTCGTTTATGTGGTGGACGACGATGAATCTATTCGAGGCGCGCTAACGACCCTTCTCATGTCCGTCGGGATTCAGGTACGCGCATTCGAATCGGCCGACGAGTTTCTCGCCTCCGAAATGCCGGACGTGCCGAGTTGTCTCATCCTCGACGTACGGTTGCGCGGGGCTAGCGGCCTGACCTTGCAGCAAGAGCCCTTTAAAGAAAGTGTACGATTTCCGATCGTATTTCTGACCGGACACGGCGACATCGATATGTCCGTCAAAGCCATGAAAGCAGGCGCTTTCGATTTCATGACGAAGCCGTTCAAGGACCAGGATCTGATCGATACGATCGCCGCAGCCCTGAAAAGAGACAGCGAATTAAAGCGCCAGCAAAGAATCGTGGCAGGCATCCGTCAAACCTACGATTCGCTTACGTCACGCGAGCGCGAAGTCATCCGGCTGGTTGCCGATGGTCTGTTGAACAAACAGATCGCCGACCACCTGTGTCTCAGCGAGGTGACGGTCAAAATCCATCGGGCGCAGGCCATGCACAAGCTCAACGCGAGTTCGGTGGCCGACGTCGTCAAGAAGCTACAACAGGTGCTGCAAGCCCCGCAGGGCGGCCGCTAGCCACTCCCGGCGCGCCCGTTCTGGGCGCTGCCTTCTGCGCCGGCATCGAGCCCGGCTAATACGAACTGTCACCAGAATCATTCGAAGGTCTTATTGTGGCCTTGTCCGCAGGCTTGTAATTTGTCTATAGGATTCGCCTTTCCAAATCCTTTCAACGCCCTGCGGACTCGTAATGAAATCAAAGCGCTCTTCTGCGGTTCTTGGGGTGGTGGACGACGATGAGTCGGTCCGGATGGCATTGTCCAGCTCGCTTCGTTCGGCGAACTGGAAAGTCATTGCCTATTCGTCCGGCAGCCATCTTCTCGGCGATGACCGCCGCTCGGAGCTGAAGCTCGTGATCGCGGACATCCACATGCCGGGCATGGACGGATTTGCGCTGCTCGATGCGATCAACCTCGCGGAGCAGCCGGTCCCCGTCATTTTCATTACGGCCTACGCAACCCAGGAACTGCGCGAGCGCGCCAATGCCGGCGGAGCCGTCGGCTTCTTTTCAAAGCCCGTGGACGACGCGCGCCTGCTCGCGCTGATTGGCGAAATATTGCAGAAGTAAGCGGAGTGACGGTCGTGGCGCAGACCTGAGCGCGATCAGCGCAGCGTCCGTCAAGCTGCCGTTTGCGCAAAGCATCCGAACGTATTAGACGGACATGCGACTGCACAACGCATCACACCACATCGGACAATGGAATCGTGGGCCGATCGCGCATACGCTTCTATCGTCCGCCAGAGATTATAAAAATTTGCCTGTGAGGTGCGAGATGGATCAGCTTTATATGTTGCGTGCGTTCGTTGCAGCTGCGCGGTATCAAAGCTTCAGCAAGGCCGCCGAATCCCTGAATGTGACCACCGGTTCAATCTCGAAGGCGATCGCCAAGCTCGAGGGATGTATCCAGACAAGGGTATTGCTCAGGACCACCCGGTCTGTCTCCTTGACCGAGGCGGCACAACCGTACTATCTGATTTGCTGCCGTTTGCTGGAAGAGCTCGACGAAGCAAACCGGCGCATTTCGCAAGAGCATGAAGTCAACGGCGGACGGCTGCGGCTCGTCGTCCACCCAATGCTGGTCAGCGAGACGTTCTCTCGCCTCGTGCGGCGCTATCGCGCCATTGCGCCCAATGTGAGTCTCGTTGTCTCCGTTCAGGATGGCGCGACGAACCTGTATGACGGCCGCTTCGACATAGCGATTCTTCCGCCGCATCTCGTGGAGCAATCTGCCGTGATTCGCCGCACGCTCTCCAGGTCGCCGCGTATTCTGGTCGCGTCACCCGCTTATCTGCAGCAATACGGCATGCCAAAGTCCGCTGCGGAACTGGCCCACCACTTTCTGCTGGTCGACCCCGAGTCACGCAAAAAGAGCGCGGACTTCATCGAACTGCACGAGGCCGGCCGAAGAGTGAGCGTGTCTCCCATGTCCTCGATGGACGGTAACGAAGTCCTGCTGCGGGCCGCAGCGCTCACCGGCACGGGCATCGCCACGTTACCGGAGACCATGGTTCGCGAAGATATCGACATGGGCAATCTCGTGCACATCCTGCCGGAATGCACGGCATCGGATAGCAACGTTGAAATATGCCTTTTCTATTCGCACCGCGAACTGCTTCCGGCGCGCCTCAGGACCTTCGTCGATTTCTGCGCCGAGTTTTACCGAGCACCGGTGCGGCCCGAGTTGCATGATGCGATCAGGATCCCGCAACTCAAGCACCGCGATGAAGACCTCGCGACGATGTCTTAACGCGATGTCATGCGTGAGCTTGTGCGGGTAAAGTGAACCGGAAGGTGGCGCCCTCTGGCGAGTTAGACGTCACCCATAACCGTCCTCCGTGACTTTCCACGATCGAGCGGCAGATCGTCAGGCCCATTCCCAGGCCGTTCGATTTGGTCGTAAAGAATGCACCGAACACGCCGTCCAGATCGTCAGTGTCAAGTCCAGGTCCGGAATCCTGCACCGTCACGCAGACTTCGCCGGCCTCGGTCTTGCCGGTCTGGATCAAGAGCGTGCGCACGCCGACGGTCATCGTGCTCATCGCTTCAAGGGCGTTCATCGTGAGATTGAGCATCACTTGCTGCAGTTGAACGCGATCGCCCTGGATCTGCGGCAGTTCATCATCCAGCTGGACCGAAAGCTCGACCTCGTGCTTGCTGGCCTCGCTGCGCATGAACGCGATCAATTCACGGATCGTTTCGTTGATGTCGAGGCCATCGGTTCGCTGCGGCACCTTCTTAAAGAAGGCGCGCGTGCGGTCGACCACGTTATCGGCACGCTCGCCATCCGCGACGATCCGGTTCAGCGCGTGACGCACTTCGTCGAGATTGGGCGGGCGCACCGCCAACCAGCGCAAGCCCGCGCTCGCGTAGGCAATGACCGCGGTGATGGGTTGCTTCACTTCGTGCGCAATCGACGCCGATAACTGACCCATGGTCGCAACGCGATTCGAATGCGCCAACGCCATCTGCAGATCGAGGTAGCGTCGCTCGCTGTCGCGCACTTCCTGTTGCGCCTGCTTCTGCTCGGTCAGGTCGATGATGAACGCGACGCCCTGCCCCTGCCGGTCGCCAAATGCCGTCAGCCCGATCAGCACAGGCACGCGGCGGCCATCTTTACGCAAATACTCTTTCTCGAAGGGTTGCGCGCTGCCGGTAGCCTGCAATTCCGCTTTCGCCAGTTCGTCACGGGTACGCCACTCAGGCGGAGTCCGATCAGGCCAACGGATACGCCCTGAGAGAAGATCCTCGCGGCTGAAATCCACAATGCGCAAAAACGCATCGTTGGCTTCGATGATGTTTCCTTCGAAGTCCCAAATGTGAATTCCGATGATATTGGAATCCACCAGCCGCCGAACTCTCGCCTCGCGCTCCTGAAGATCGGCATAAAGGCGCGTGTTCTCGAGCGAAATGGCCGCCTGCGACGCGAGCAGATCGAGCAGCGCCGAGCGGCGCGCCGTAAAGACATGCGACGTGGCGGTGTTCTCGAGATACAGCAGCCCGCTGAGTTTGCCCTGCCTGACCAGCGGCAGGCAGAACACGGAGCGGGTCGCTCCGCTTGCAAAGTAGCTGTCCTCAGAAAATATATTGGGCGTCAAGGCATCGTCGATGATGACGCTCTTGTGCGTGTGAATCACGTAACGCAGCAGCGCGGCAGGCGCGGCTGAACTGGCGAGCGAACCTTGGGTCAACTCGATCCCGCTTGCATTACTGCGCGCCTCTGCCTCGATCCGATAGCCGTCCGGCGGCTGCAGCACGACTAACAGGCCATGATCGGCACCCGCGATCTGCAACGCGATGGTCATCAGGCGTCCGATCAAACCGTTCAACTCAATCTCGCTCGACAGCGCCTGAGACGCCTTCAGTAGCGTGGCGGCGTCGAACTGCCGCCAATCGAAACTGAGTGTCGAGGTCGCCCTGGTGCCGTCCTGATTGGCGAAGCGCGGGAATTGCTCGTCGAGTTGCGCGACTTTGCCGTCCGCGCCCCACACCGCAAAGCTATGGCGGGCATTGCGCAGATAAGCATCGGCGCTCGTCCTGAGGCCGCGGCCCAGATAGAAGCGCCCCGCCAGTTCGTTGGCGACGCCTTCGTGGTGAGGAAAGCCGCTTTCATGCGCGGCGTGGACGGCCTGTTCGTAGAGGCGCATGGCGTCGAGATCGCGGCCTTCGATACGCGCGAGTTCCGCGCGGACCAGCGCGTAGCGGTTCTGATAATTCTCCGGGCAGTGCGCGGCCCACATTTTGAACTTCTTGAGTTTCACGGCAAGAATGCGTCCGTAGACCTGTTGCTGCTCTGCGGATGCCTCCGGATAGAGCGCCGTCAACGTCAGTGCATGAATGAAGTGAAACGTGGCTTCGATCGACAAGGCCATGACCGAACTCAGGACCGCCTCCGCCCGCTGCGCAGCCTCCAACGCGTCGGCATACCGGCCATCGAGGAAGGCAAGCATGACCTTGATGATGCGATAGACGCCAATGGCACAGCCAAAATTCGATTGAATGATGGAGTCGAAGCAAGCGGCTTCGTCGAACGTATCGTCATTCAATTTCAGCGTTTCGGTTGTCTTGCCGCGCAGACAGACCACGAATTGCCGCTCGACCCGGATCAACTCATACACCGCGTCGTTGTGGCTCTCCCGCGCGAGCGCCGCGTACTTTTCCGCAAGCGTCTGCACGTCTTCGAGGACGGCGCCTGTTTCGATGGTCTGCCACACCGCATTGAATGCGATATTGCCTGCAAAAACGAGGTCGCCCACTTCGAGGCATGCAGCAGTCGCCCGTTCGAGCACCGGCAAATTGGTCGCAATGTGGCAGCGCCAGAAATTGACGTGCGAGCCGTACAGATGCAGCAGCTTGCCATTCAGGCGCCGGTTGCCGAATTTCTCGTTGAGCTTGAGCGACATTTCTGAAAATTGCACTGCGGTGGGAATGTCGCCGATCAGGGAAACCAGCATCAAGGCGTAATTGCCGTAGGCAAAACTGGAGTTATCGGTGTTGCCGTGGCGCAATGAGAGGTTGACCGCCTTCATGGTGATGAGCGGGTAATACGCGGGCCGCGCGGCGAAGGCGCAGTTCATCGCTTGAAGGAGCAGGTTGACGATCGCCAGAATCACCGGATCCGTCGCGACGGGCGTGTCGACCAGTTCGTGGATAGGACGTCCGGCCTGATTGATGCGGATATCCCGCAAGCCGTGATCGACCGCTGCCTGGATGTCCTGATCGGTTTCAGGAAAGACAATGTCGAAATCGCGCAGCGCTGTGAGCGCGACTTCGAAGCTCTCGTCATATCTTCCGGCGAGCTGGTACAACTCGATCCGCAGACTAAAGACCCTCGCGCGATCGAGACTGGAGCGCGCGCTCGCCAGCATCATGTCGGCCAGCGCATCGGCTTTGGCGAAATCGCCAACCAGGTATTCGCATTCCGAAAACGCGAGATAGAGTTCGAACGTGCTGTCGTAGCGCTGCGCCCAGGCGTCAGGCGACAGCAGCGCGGCAGCTTGCGCCAGATAGCTGCGCGCGGCCGCGTAGGCCGTCGAATTCATCGCACGCTTGCCCGCGATGACGTTCAACGCCACGACCTGCTCACGCTCGGCCTGCGTTACGATCAGAGCCGCACCGCGATTGAGATGGTTGACCACCTCGAAGATGGCATCTTCAAGCGCTCCGGGCGACGTGCGCAACACCAGCGCCCGGCCGATCCGCACATGCGCTTCGGCGCGCCGCTCAGCGGGAATCAGCGCATAAGCGGCCTCCTGCACACGATCGTGCGCAAACTCGTAGGCGGTGGCCACGCGAAGCACGAGGCCGGTACGCACGGCTTCCCACAGCCTCGCATGCATCGTCTCCTCGGATCCGCCCTGGATCCATGTCAGCGCCGCGACTTCGGCGACGTTGCCAAGGCACGCCAGCTGCCCCAACGCATCTTTCGTCAGATCCGGCAAGCGGTTCAGCTTGGCGGCCATCAGATCGGCGACGTTCTCCGTGAAACCCTTCGCATGAATACGCGGCAGTTCCCAGCGCCACATCGCGGCGCGCGCATCGAAGGCGAGCAGATTCTCATCGGCGAGCGTCGTCAGAAACTGGATCGTGAAGAACGGATTGCCGCCCGTCTTCTCATGCACCAGTTGCGCAAGTGGCCGGGCGGTCGCGCTGTCGCAGTGCAGTGAATCCGCCACGAGTTGCGTCACGCTATCCGGCGTCAGCGGCGCGAGCTCGATGCGCTGCACCTTGCCATCGGCGCGGCTAATCGATTCGAGCGTGCGCGCAAACGGGTGCGCTGCATCCACCTCATTGTCCCGGTAGGCGCCCACCAGCAGCACGTGTTTGACGTCCGGATGCGTGACGAGATGTGTCAGCAGGTCGAGCGTCGCGGTATCGACCCACTGCAGATCGTCGATAAATAGCGCGAGCGGATGTTCGGGCCGCGCGAATACGCCGAGAAAGCGCCGGAATATCATCTGGAAGCGGTTTTGCGCGTCCAGTGGCGGCAGCACCGGCGCTTCGGGCTGCTCACCGATAATCAGCGCAAGCTCGGGGATCAGATTCACGATCAGTTGACCGTTGGGGCCGAGCGCTTCCTGTAACGCGTGCCGCCACGCTTCAACCTCCGCGTCGCTCTTGCTCAGCAGGTTGCGCACGAGTGTCAGGAAAGCCTGCGCAAACGGCACGTAAGGGATGTCACGTTTGTACTGGTCGAACTTGCCGGACGCGAACAGGCCGCGTGGCGGCACCAGGATCCTGTGCAACTCGTTGACGACCGACGATTTGCCGATCCCCGCATACCCGGAGATCAGCACGAGTTCAGCGCCAGCGCCTGCCACGATACGATCGAACGCTGTCACGAGCGCTTCGATCTGTGCCTCGCGCCCATACAGTTTTTCGGGGATCAGCAGCCGATCCGACGCGTCGTGCGTACCTGGCGGGAACGGCTCGATTCGATGGTGCGCCTCCCACTCCATCAGACACGAGCGCAGATCCGCTTCGACACCCGCTGCGGTCTGGTAACGGTCTTCAGCGGCCTTGGCGAGCAGTTTCAGAACGATGCTGTCCACTGCGGCCGGAATACCGTCGGCACGCTCGCCTGGCGGCCGCGGTCTGCGCGCGATATGACAATGAATCCATTCCATTGCGTCGGTGGCCGTGAACGGCAGCGCGCCGGTGAGCATCTCGTACAGCGTGACACCGAGCGAGTAGAGATCGCTGCGCGTGTCGATCGAGCGGTTCATGCGGCCCGTCTGCTCGGGCGCCATATACGCAAAGGTTCCGGCAACGATCTCCGGCGGCGCGGGTGGCTGATGTTCATTCGGCAATTGCGAGGCAATGCCGAAGCCTGTCAGCCGCACATTGCCGTTGCCGTCGACAAGCACGTTCGCCGGTTTGATGTCTTTGTGAATGAGACCACAGCGATGAACGTGGCCAATGACGCGCGCCAGATTGACGGCGATGCGCAAACAACGCGTGAGCTCCAGCGGACGGCCAAGCAAGCGGTGCAGAGGCTCGCCGCCATCGTCGTCGAGAACGAGCATGGGTGGCTCCCTGCGGCGGTATAGCGCAAGGGGCTGAGCGGCCCAACTGGAATCGAGCAACGAGGCCAGGCCGTATTCGTGTTCGAGCCGTGTGATGCTATGCGCGGCCCCACGTGTGGCGACCAGCGCGAGCACCGAGACAGGATGGCAGGGTCTGCGCGCGCGATAGAGCGAGAAGTCGCCGTCATCGTGAAGCGACTCCAGTTCATATCCGGTGAAATCCACTACGGACTCCCCTGTCGATCGAAGTAAGCGCTAAAGCGCTAAAGCGCTTCAGCGCTTACTCCACGCCTCTTAAATACCTAATGAACAACAATACATGGCATTGCTCATTAAGTACACGGCGCATGCCGCTTTTTTTAGCCAGACAGCGATCCCCCGTACACTGCCCTGTCCTCGCGCGATTGCTATTCATCCGATCAATATACCGGCCTCATGCGTGCGCGTGCGCATTCGCCGCTACTGCGAGGTGGATGCGTTGCCATAAGTCGATTCCCAGCCACCGCCTAACGCCTTGCACAGCGTGATGAGATTCGCAGCCGCAGTCGCCTTGCTTTGTTCGAGATTGCTCTGGCCTTCCAGCAATTGTTTCTGCACGTTCAGCACGTCCAGGTAATCCACCGCTCCGGCCTTGTAGCGCTGCTGCGCCACCGACAATGCGCGCTGGTTCAGCGTCACCACCGCCGTCAGCTTGTCGCGCCGCATCTGCTCGGCATCGTAGACGACAAGGGCATCGTCCACCTCGCGCCAGGCCTCGAGCACGGTGTGCTGGTAGACGACCGCGGCCTCCTGTTGTTGCCCCTCGCGCAGATGCAGTGTCCCCTTGAGCCGCCCGCCCTCGAAGATCGGCATCGTAATGGATGGTCCGACAACGAACTGCCCCGACGCCCAGTTAGCCAGATTCGAGAGCTGAAGGCTCTGGAAGCCCGCACTGCCGTTGAGCGAGATGCGCGGATAGAAGTCGGCTTTTGCCATGCCGATCGACGCAGTGGCCGCATGCAACTGCGCTTCCGCTTGCCTGATATCCGGCCTGCGCTGCACGAGTTCCGACGGAAAGCCGATCGGCACCTGGGCAGGCAGCTCGGGGACGGCACGCGGACCGTCGAGCATTTGCTTGAGCGCACCGGGTTGCTGCGCGAGCAGAATGCCTATCGCGTTGATCCTGGTCTCACATTGCGATTCGAGCGTCGGCAACAGACTTTCGATCGACGCCACCTGCGCGGACGCGTTGGCTACGTCCAGATCCGTCGTGACACCTTCGCGCACGCGGATCTGCGTGAGCTTCGCGGTATCGCGGGCGATCTCCAGGTTTTGCCGCGCAATCGCCAGCAATGACTGTGTGTCGCGCAAGGCAATATAGTCTCGCGCGAGTTCCGCACGCGCCGACAACAACACGCCATTGCGGTCTTCGATAGACGCATCCGCCAACGCGGACGCCGCTTCGACACCGCGTCGATTGCGACCCCAGATATCGAGTTCCCAGGACGTGTCGAAACCCGCCTGATAGAGGTTGTACGCCGGCGAGCCCGTGGGGCCCGGCAATGCCGCCGCACCGAGCGGGTTGCTGCCCGATGCCGACTGCGGCTGACTTCCCGTCGGGCTCACGCCCAGCAGTCCGAGGATGCCGTTCGGACTGCCGCGCTCGCGGTCGTACGAGGCAGCAGCATCTAGCGTGGGCAATTCCGCTGCACCCGCGACGCGCTGTTCAGCGCGGCTTTGGCGCAGACGTGCCGACGCCGCGGCCACATCGAGATTCGCAGCGGCCAGTTGCTGTTCGAGCGCGTTCAAGGTGGGGTCGTCGAACAGCGTCCACCAGTCTCCGTTGAATCCGGCTTCGACCGCCTTGCTCGATGCCTTCGCAGCCTCGGTGCGATCGAACACCTGCGGCGGCGTGGACGTCGTGGGCCGTTTGAAATCCGGACCGACCGTGCAGCCCGCTATCACAAGGCAAGCCATGGTCTCCAACGCTAACGCGCGGAACAAAAGGTAGTTCACCTTCATTTTCCCTCTCCCCTTTCAGCTGACGCATCGCCATGCTGACCGACCGCCACTTCCGTTTCGACGGACAGACCCACGCTCAGCTCGGATGCCGCCTCCTGTCCGCGGTCGATGGTGATCTTGACCGGCACGCGTTGGACGATCTTCGTGAAGTTGCCCGTCGCGTTGTCGGGCGCAATAGGCGCAAAGCTCACTCCGGTGGCAGGCGCAAGACTATCGACACGACCGTGAATCACCACGCCAGGAAAGCTGTCGACCTTGATCCGCACGCTTTCGCCCGGCCGCATGCGGGTAATCTGGTTCTCCTGGAAGTTGGCGACCACGTAGGCATCGGAGAGCGGCACGATGGCGAGAACCGGTGCACCGGGTGTCACGAATGCGCCCACCCGCGCCGAGCGTCGCCCCACCTTGCCGTCAACCGGCGCACGAATCTCCGTATAGGAGAGATTGAGCTGGGCCTGATCGAGCGCCGCCTCGGCGCGCGCGAGCGCACCCGCCGCCTTGTCGCGCTGGGTACTCAGTACAGCCAGGTTCTGCTCGGTCGAGGTCAGGGCCGCCTGATCGTGAGCCTGCTGCGCGAGTTGCTCGGCGAGCGTGCTCGATGCGTGCTGCTGCTCCTGCGTCGTGCCGGCTCCGGCCACCGAAAGATTCTGGTAGCGCGCCGCATTTTCCCGCGCAAACGCGACGGACGCGTCATCCGACTTGAGTGTCGCGCGCGCCTGATCGACCAGAGAGGGCTGGCGGGCGATCTCGGCGTCGTAGTTCGCAACCGACGCCTTTGCCGCGGCCACGTCCGCCTCTGCGCTCTTCAAGGCAGCCTTGAAATCGCGGTCGTCGATGCGCACCAGCAATTGGCCCGCTTTAACCGACTGATTGTCGTCGACGGATACCTCGGATATCTGGCCGGCCACACGCGGTGCCACGAGGGTGAAATCGGCCTCTACATAAGCATCGTTGGTGGATTCGGTACTCGAACCGACTGACAGTCCTGAGCATGCCCATACGCCAACACCGACTACGACAATCAGCGCGGCAATTCGAATAATCTTGAGGGGAGATCGAACATCGGATGACATAAATACCGACCCTTAACGAGAGGAAGGAGGCGTCGTGCTCCACGGCGGGTAAATCCGCACGGGCAACACCGGCACCAGTAGAAAAGTCGCCATGGCTACACCTGCCATGACGCAATAGAGATCCGCCGAGGTCAACACCACCGCTTGCTCGTGGATCCGGTGTGCCAGTTCGCCGATTCCATGCGCGGCATTGACGCTTTGGCTCGTCACAAGCGAGTGATTGCCCAAGTGATCCACGAGCATGTTCGAATGAAGACGTTCGCGATCGGTGCCCAGACCTTCGATGATCGCTGTCGCCGCCGCCGCGGAAAATGTCTTTAGCGAATTGAACATCGCGGAAGCAAACGGACCGTCGGTCGGGGCGAGACCCGTTGTCACACCCATCAGGATTCCCAGGATTACCATGGGTTGCGCGACGATCTGGATCGATTGAAGCAGATAGAAATCGTCGCGGATCCATTCGGACGTGATGAAGCTTCCCATCAGGCACGTGACAACCATCAGGCCCAGGCCGATCGCCATGACCCAGCGGTGGTCAACCCGCTTCAGGTTCAGGAGGGCGGCCGTTAAAGGCAGCGTGATCAGGAGCGGGATCGCGACCAGCAACGACAAGGGCGCGGTCTGCAGCGGCCGGTAGCCGTGCACTCTGGCGAGAAATTGTCCCGGTATCGCAGCCACGCCAACCAGCAGGATGACCGCGCCCACGAGGGTCAGCAGTCCGTGCGTAAAGTTTCTGTGCGAAAGCAATTGCAGCTTGAAAAAGGGCAGCGGATGAAACCACTCGTTGACGAGGAATGTCGCCAACAGCAACCCTCCGCCGACAAACATCAGGCGAATCAGATCGGAATTGAGCCAGTCAAGACGATCTCCTTGCAGAAGGCCGGTCACGAGCATGGCAACGGCTGGAAACCCCGTCAGGAATCCTGTCCAGTTGAAGGCCTTGAGTCGTTCGAGCTTGAGTGCATCGTGCGGCAGCCCCTGCTGGATCGCCACGCAGACCGCGATGCCCAGCGGCACGATTTGCCAGAAGGCCATTTGCCAGCCCACATACTCGGTCCACAACGCGGCGAGCGGTGCACCGAGCGCCGGTCCGAAGGTCGCCGTGAGCGCGTACCCGGCAAGCCCATACAGCTTCACCTTGGGCGGCAGATAGCGCAGCGCCACGATGATCAGCATGGGAGGCAGGCATCCACCTGCAATCCCCTGCAGGACACGCAGCGCATAGAGCGAGAACAGGTTCGGGGCGAACGGGCAAAGCGCGCCGAAGAACATCGTCGCGATCACGGCACCGATCGTGAAGCGCTTGAGCGTGAACGTGATCCCAAACCACGGGGCGAACACCATGGTCGCGACATTGGCCGCTT
This sequence comes from Paraburkholderia sp. GAS41, assembly GCF_050436545.1. NCBI lineage: Bacteria > Pseudomonadati > Pseudomonadota > Betaproteobacteria > Burkholderiales > Burkholderiaceae > Paraburkholderia > Paraburkholderia sp. GAS41. The sequence goes on along the minus strand of NZ_JBNDMK010000028.1, from coordinate 75,614 downwards.
CGAACAAAGCGGTCAGCCACGTACCGTCGTCATGTCCGATCGAAAATGCACCCTGAATGTCTGCCAGCGACTGCGCCGTGACCTGCTCGTTGAGAATGGCCAGAAGAGACGCAAACAGCATCCCAATGAGGCCAATGGCGAGACGAAGCGAAAGCGTGGCGGGTTTGGGCGCCGGCTGCGCGGGCGCTTGCGCCCCTGGCACAGGAGCGGGGGTCGTCACCTGTCCACCGCTCAGTGCCGCTAGCCCCGCTGTTAAAGGGTTATCTGTAGTCAAAGAAGTCCCGTTGCTGTTTTACGTTCGATAGGGCATCTAAACATCCTCGCTCGAGGATCCACGAGAAGCTGAGATCCCTCCAGAACATGAGCGCACGACGCCAGCGTTGTAAATCGATCCGTTGCCTCGATACAGATGCCTGGCGCGTGTCAGGATTGTCCGGGATAGGCCCAACGGGTTGGAACCGGACCTAGTTGAAATTGGGCCAATGAGTTAGTGATTTTTGCCAACCAGGTAATGAATGACCGGATAATCATCACTGCCTGAAAGAGTCTTTTTCTAACCAACTAAGCAATCGTTTCCAGAATGGAAAATATCGAGGCTATCTTTAGCCATTGGGAAAGAATTCGACGTTGGACATTTAGAGGCTTCTTTGAGCCATTCGATGACGCGTACCGTCACCATACGAATCACAACGCATAGAATGGCGACTGTAAATGCGGTGATGAGGGGGAACCAGAATGGACAAATTGCGTGAGATGGAGGTTTTCGTCGCCATCGTCGACCGAGGCAGCTTTACCGGCGCGGCTGAGAAAGTGGGCATGTCGGCCGCTGCGGTCTCGCGAGCGGTCAATTCGCTGGAAACCCGTCTCGGTACCCATCTGCTGGCCCGCACAACACGCTCAGTGCGTCCAACGGATGCCGGTATGGCCTACCTCGAAGCCTGCAGGAAGGTGCTGGACACCATCACGGATGCAGAAGCCAACATCGCCGCCGACCAACTCAATCCCGTCGGGACGCTGACCGTTTCCGCGCCGGTCCTGTTTGGACAGCGCTATGTTGCGCCGCTGGTCAACGCGTTCGCGCTGCGCTATCCGGACGTGAGCGTCAACGCGGTGTACGCCGATCGCACTACCCGCCTTCTGGAGGAAGGGGTGGATATCGCGATCCGCGTCGGCCACCTCGGCGACTCTTCCACGTTTGCCATTCCGTTGGGTTTCGTCCGACGTCGAACCTACGCGTCACCCGCTTATCTTGCGGCGCATGGAGAGCCGCTTCATCCCAGGGACCTCGTCAATCACCACTGCGTGTCTTTCACGGGCGTCTCGCCTCCCACCGAATGGGTGTTCAACGAGAACGGTTCGAGGTTGCCCGTCAGGCTTCAGCCGCGGATGATTGTGGACCTGGGTTCCGCTGCCGTGCTTGCCGCCGTCGACGGCGTAGGGCTGATCCAGCTACTGTCGTATCAGGCGGCTTCCGAGGTTCTCGACGGTAAGCTCCAACCGGTCCTGACGGCATTCGAGCCGGAGTCGATCCCGGTGAGCCTGCTTCATGTGGAGCGCCGCAGCGGTAGCGGCAAGATTCGCGCATTCATGGAATTCGTGATCGACGCCTTGCGTCAGAACGCGCATCTTCAGGGCGTCGACGCAACCGCAATGCGCACTTCGCGGTAAGCCGTCACCAGCGCATCGAGGTCGAACGCCCGGTTCAATCCACTCGGATTGGGCACGACCCACGCGTGTGCGCCGGCGAATGGCTTCGCCTGTTGCCCCCACTGGATATCGCGCGTGCCGGAAATTGCAGCGAGCGCCATCTTTCCGAGGAACACCACATGCCGCGGTGCATAGCGCTCGATCTTCTGCCGAAATGCATCGCCCGCCCGTCCAATTTCCGCTCGCGACAGATCGGCGGCCTGCGCCGTGGCTCGCGGGACGACGGTGGTAAGGCCGCAGCCATATCCAAGCACCGTATGGTCGTCTTGCGGACGAATCAGTTCCGGCGTGAAGCCCGCGAGATGCATGACCCGCCAGAACCGGTTGCCACGGCCCTCGAAGTGATGGCCTGACGACGCCGCGCGCATGCCCGGGTTGATTCCGCAAAACACGACCGACAAGCCCGCTTCAAGCAGATCAGGCAGAGACTGGACGGAATCGGGCTGGCTCACAGAGCGGATAGCCCTTGCTGGCCGGCAGCATTGTTCAAACGAGGCTGTGTGTCCGCTTCGCTGCGAAAGCGCTGCCGATATTGCTTCGGTGTGACCTCGAGCCGCCGCGAGAACGTCGTGCGCATATGTGTAGCACTGCGAAAGCCGCATTTGAATGCCACCGTCTTCAACGGCGCGTCCGTGTCTTCGAGCAACTTCCTCGCGCTGTCGACACGAACCTGCTCGACGAACACGGACGGCGTTACTTTGGCGTACTTCGCAAATAATCGCGAGAAGGTCCGCCGGCTCACCGACACCGCACTTGCGAGCTGTTCGATCGACAGCGCATCGGTCAAATGCTCGGTCACATAACGGTGTACCTTGCCGATGATTGGATCGTCTTCCTTCCCTGCTCCGATATACGGACTGTACTGAGACTGGCCGCCTTCGCGCTGGATATACACCACAAGTCGTTTTGCGACACGCACCGCCAGCTCATGCCCCCAATCTTCAGCCACCAGCGACAGGCACAGGTCGATACCGGCCGTCACACCTGCCGAGGTAAACAGCCGTCCGTCACGAACGAAGATCTTGTCGGGCTGCACCGACGCCTGCGGGAATTCGTTCGCGAGGCGCCCCGCGTCCGCCCAATGCGTCGTCACTTCCTTGCCATCGAGCAGTCCCGCATGGGCAAGCACGAATGCGCCATTGCAAACCGAGCCGAATCGCGTTGCGTTGCGCGCCTGATCTCGCAGCCACGTCAGGAAGTCGTTCGACGGGTGCGCGTCGGGCAATTGCGGGCCGCCTGCAACCAGCAGCAGGTCCCATTGCGTGTCGACATCCGCGAAGCCATACGGCACCGAGAGTTGCATTCCGTTCGAGCAGGTCACTGCGCCGGCACGCGGTCCGACGAGCGAGACTTCATATTTCTGCTGCTCGGAAAGAAGCGTGTTGGCTTCTGCGAACACGTCGAGGGGGCCTGCAACATCGAGCGCCTGCACACCATCGAATATAACAATGGCGACTTTCATGCCGTGACCTTCGTGGAGTTAGGAGGCCCGTTTGCGATACCGGCGATTCGATTGGCTACACCCAAATGACTGGATCGAGCCGGCTACCTGTATTGACAAGCGGTACGTCAGCTTACCGCAATGGCCCAGAAACAGGGACACACCTACCCGTAATTGTCTTTTGCGTCTGTGTAATGAAAGATCGCAAATCGACGATGCGTAACTGACAATAGCCCTACGAATGCCATGCAACTCGCACGACGCTTATGCAGCCCTGTCATGCGTTCCAGCATTGGCCTCGCGCCTGGCCTAAAACCCACGTTGATTGGCCAGGCAAGGTGACATCCACGTGTTTCCTCTTCCATGCCCGCTGATTAGACTGGGTGTCAGGGATACAGGCACAGCCGCCTCTTCAGAATTGGGCGGCTGCGTTGCAGCGGTAAGGTGAGCGAGGAATGAATTCATCAGGTTGGCAATGCCATACCTCGCACCGGGCAGTATCCGGACGCGGTCGCAGCAAGTGCGGCCGGTGATGTGCGGTCGATTCGCGGAGTGACGACGCATGCAGGTAGGAATGATGCTGTACGCCGGTTTTCGATTGCTCGAAGTGACCGGCCCCATGGAGGTGTTTCACGAGGCAAACCGTCTTGGCGGCGCGGCGCTGTACGAACAGCATCTGGTGGGGGCGTCGCCGGGATCAGTGCTGTGCTCGAATGGTGTTGCAGTGGGTGCCACGGAAAGCCTGTCGCAAACGCGGAATGCATTCGACATTGTCGTCGTGCCGGGTTCCCAGATCATTAGCTCGAGTCCCGAGCATGGCGAACTGGTGGACTGGCTCAGCGAAGCCGGACGCAGCGTGAGCAAACTCGCGTCGGTATCCACCGGGGCCTTTCTGGTCGCGCGCACGGGCCTTGCCGACCATCACACCTTGACCGTCAACTGGCGGCACGCGCCACGCCTGACTGCCGAGTATCCGCTAGTGCGCGTCCTGAGCGATCAACGTTGCCTGAAGGACGGCAACCTGTACTCGTCTTGCGGATTCAGTGACGGCATGCAACTGGCTTTGGCGCTCGTCAGGGAAGACCACGGCAAAGACTTCGCCAGAAGTATCGCAGAGTCCTTATCGAGGCAGCGCCACTGAAGTGTGGGTCGAAATCTATGCTTGACGAGAATTTAATCCATAAGGCGCTAGCCAATCCATTTCGCCGCGAGGTTCTGACGTGGTTAAAGACACCGAAGCAATCGTTCGTGCAGGAATACGGTGATCTCGGTTGCGGCGTGCCATTGAACGCCATCCACGCGCGTAGCGGGTTATCGCAATCCACTGTTTCCGCGCACATTGCGCTGCTGGTCAAGGCGAGACTACTGGTGTCGAACCGGGTTGGGCAATGGATGTTTCTGGCGCGTAACGAAGAGGTGATTCGCGCCTTCGCGACACAGATCACCCTGGATCTGTAGGCGCGGGTTTGAATGAGTGAGAGCCAGACGGGAGCCCGTCTGGCTCTCAGGTTCGCGCGCCAAAGCCGCGAATCTGTCTGATGATCAGCTTAGCCAAATAACTTGTTTGCGGTCCGGGCCACCAGTTCGCCCTGGAAGCGAGCGCCGGCCAGCTCGTTAGCGCTCGGTTGGCGCTGGCCTGTTGGGCTGGCAATCGTCGTCGCGCCGTACGGTGCCCCGCCCGTGACTTCATCCACCGTCATCTGCCCCGCGAAACTGTAAGGCAGGCCGACAATGATCATGCCAAAGTGCAGCAGGTTGGTGATAACCGAAAACAACGTCACCTCCTGTCCGCCGTGTTGCGTACCGGTCGAAGTAAAGGCGCCGCCCACCTTGCCGACCAGCGCGCCGCGCATCCACAAGCCGCCGGCCTGATCGAGGAAGGACGCCATCTGTGACGAGATCCGCCCGAAGCGGGTTGGCGAGCCGACAATGATCGCGTCATAGTCGGCGAGTTCAGCGACCGTGGCAACCGGCGCCTTCTGGTCGAGCTTGAAATGGCCAGCCTTGGCCACTTCTTCCGGCACGGTCTCCGGGACCCGCTTGATGTCGACCGTGGCGCCCGTAGAGCGGGCGCCTTCGGCGACGGCATCCGCCATCGTTTCCATATGGCCATACGTGGAATAGTACAGAACCAGAACTTTCGACATCTTCGATCTCCTTCCTAGGTCTGCGGTCATACCGCGGGGGGAAATTGGCCAGTTTTGCGGAGACTGGCCGACCAGCCTGCGTGAGCGGGCCGGACATGATCGTGCTGCCTTGCCCCGTCAATGTACATGCAAATCGCGACCGGCATTTTGGAATTCTGTCGTCGCCAGTCATCCTGACCGGAGTTCAGTCGTTGTTCAGCCACGGATAGCGCGCCGTATCGCGCGCCGCGTAGTCCGGATCGAGATAGATGTACACGCGCTGGATCTTCCAGTCGCGGATCTCGAACACATCGCACCAGTTGCCCGCGCCCCACGCGGGCACGCCGCTGCGCCAGGGACCGTCGCGGTGCTCGCCATGACTCGTGCCCTCGCACACCACCACGTCGCTGCCGGAAAAAATCCAGTTGAAATGCGCGTAGTGGTGAGTAATGGACTTCAGCGTCCCGCCGACATCGCCAAACAGCTTGCCGATCTGATCTTTGCCGCTCGCGAGGCCCCATTTCGGAAAGAACACCTGGGCGTCGTCGGCGAACAGATCGAGGATACTGCCGCCGGTCGAAGTCACACCGCCGTTGTCGAACGCTTTCAGATATTCAATGGCGACCGACTTTCTCTGCTCGTCGGTCATCGTCTGGGTAATCAATGCCATGATTTTCTCCAATTCGGTTGATATGTACCCCTGACGACGCGATCCGCCAGCGGGAAAGACGTGGCCCTCAGCGCGGCGGCTCCTTCTGTGCGCTGCGCGCCGCGAGGTACGCGTACGCGAGTATTGGACCCAGCGTGGCGCCACCCGCCCAGTACGCCCGTGCGGATGCCGATGCGACGCAATTGCCCACGCCATACAGGCCCGCAATGGCATTGCCCATATGATCGAGTACCTGCCCATTGGGATTGGTGACCGGGCCGCCCTTCGTATCGAGGTTACCGCCGGTCAGCAGCGCGGCATAGTAAGGTCCGCTGTCCGCAAGCGGATACATGGTCGGATTCGGCGCCGACGGTTCGGGCGCAGTCGGGCCGTTGAAAAGCAGTTCGACGGGCCGCTCGCCGCGCTGAAACTCAAGGTCCCTGCCGTTCTTCGCAAACCCGTTGAAGCGCTCGACTGTCGCCGGCAGATTGGCTTCGAAATCGTCTCCGAACGTCAGGTTGCCGATCTGCGGCGACAACTGCGCCACCCGCTCACGGATCTTCTGTGCCAATTCGGCTAGCGTATCGGCTTTGATCACATGTGCATCGTTATTGCCTTCCGGCACGATGAAGCGTCCATATTCCGTGCTCGCCGAATGCCGCTGACTGCGCGAATCCCAGATCGCGGCAAGAACGAGATTGGGATACTTCGAAGTTGCCGGATCCCAGCTGAAAAACGCTTGCGCCGATTCGTTGTAGGCGAGCTTTTCATTGGTGACCCGTTTGCCGTGCTGGTTCACGTAGATCATCGAATCGCCCGATGGCGAGAACGTCCCGACCAGGCTCGGATCGTCGTTCAAGGCCTTCTCGAGCACGATCGGACACATCCACGCATAGTTCATATTGCGCAGTTCCGCACCCACCGCCGTGCCGATCGGAACGAAATCGCCTTCGTTGCTGCGCGCCGCACAGCCGCCGAAGACCGGCGCGCTCAGGAAATTCTTGCGCATCGTCTTGTTGTGCGTGAAGCCGCCGCTGCCGAAGATCACCGCCTTGCGCGCCTTGAACGTCACCGTACCCTGGTCGGCAACATCCGCCTCGACACCCGTCACCGCGCCGCTGTCGTCCACGATGAGCCGCTGAACGCGGCAGTTCGTACGGATCTCCACGCCTGCTCGGCGCGCTGCTTCGGACATCGAACGGACCGCCACCGCTCCGCCGTCGGACATCGAATCGCACGCCCCTTTGGGCAACAGCACGCGGCCTTTAGGCGCCTTGTCTTCGGGCAGTTCGGCCCAGTAATCCGTCACTTCAGGACAGTGGCGATATTCGAGCGCGCCCTTTTCGGCGAGCAGTTCGGCGGCAGGCGACGCGTTGTCGTAAATGGCCGCGCACATGTCGAACTCCCACTGCGTCATGCCGTAGCGCGGCAAATCCGGGCTGTAGGTCTCGGGCCGCGACAGCCGCGCCATGTAGCGGATGCAATCGTCCCGGTTGTCTTTGATACCCAGTTCGCGCATCGGGCGGTTATTGGGCACCCAGTACCAGAACGCCGCCTTCTTTGCGGTGCCGCCAAGCTCAGCCGCTTTCTCGAGCAGCAGAACCTTGTTGTCCTGCCACGCGGCGAACAGCGCGCAAGCGAGACCCGCGGCGCCGGCGCCGACAATCACCATGTCGAATACGTCGTCGAATCTCTCCGCTTTAACGGCCGCTGCGGATTTGCGTGGAATGTCACTCATGAGGCGTCTCCTGATTTCACTTCGTCAATGAATACCTGACCTCGCTCGATGCGAATCGCCACCGGCGTGAGCGCTGCACCTTCGCACGGACCATCCACACACTGGCCGTCCTCGAAGCGAAACATGGCGCTATGGTGTGCGCACATCAGCCATGCGGCGTCATACGCCCAGAAGGTGTTCGGTTCGTAGTTCAAAGGAATCGAAAAATGCGGGCACACGTTGCGATAGGCCCATGCTTCATCGCGACGTCGCAGCACCACGACGCCCGGCGCCCTGGCACAGTCGGGCAGCACTTCGAGGCCGCCGCCATCGGGCACGTCAGCGAGCGCGCAGAGAAAGTCCGGCTGGGATTCGAGGTTCGATGAATTCACGATCGCCCTCTTCATGCGCGATGCGCGGCTGAAGACGCGCCAAGCTTTTCCGTGGCGCCGCTGCCGCTCGAAGAACGTGCGGACGTCCCGCCATCGACGAACACCACGCGCCGCCCCACCGGAAACAGCTGCAGTCCAAAGCGATGTGACACGAAGCCCCACAAGCCTTGTGGGAAAAACATCGTCACCATAATGGCGAGCGCACCCAGTCCGATCAGATACCACGTACCGTAGTCGGACAGAAATTTGTTCATGACGAAGAAAATCAGCGCGCCCAGAATGGGGCCCTCGAGCGTTCCCAATCCGCCAATCAGCACGATAAAGATGCCGAATGCGGTCCAGTTCACCGAGAACGCGGCGTCGGGCGAAATGCGCAGGTTGCCGAGAAAATACAGCCCACCCGCGAGCGCCGTGCCGCAGGCCGACACGAGATAGACGAACAGCCGCGCACGCTTCACATCGACACCCTGGCTGCTCGCCGCGACGGCGTTATCACGCATCGCCGTCAAGGCGAGTCCCGCTTTCGAGCGCAAAAATACGTAGAGCAGACCGATGGCCGCCGCCACGATGGCCAGCGCGAGCCACAGCGTGAGCGATTCACGCAGCGCACGCGGCACATCCTGCAGCGCGGTCAGGCTGGTGCCCGAGCCGCCGCCGAGCACGGCGACGTTTGCCACGGTCAGCCGAAACACTTCCGCGATCACCCACGTGCCGATCGCGAAGTACCCGCCTTCCAGCCGAAACGCCACCAGCGACACGGGAATCGCCAGCACCGTCGCAATTACGGCCGCGAGCGGCACCGCGACAAACGGCGAAATGCCGCAATAATTCGCAAGGATCAGCATGGCGTAGCCGCCAATGCCGAAGAAAGCCTGCTGCCCGATTGACACCATGCCGCCGTATCCCGCCAGCAGGTTCCACATCATTGCGAAGACCAGATACGACGCCAGTTGCACGAAGTCGTGCAAGGCGTCGCGCCCGGCCCACCACGGCGCGCTCGCCACCGCGAGTGCGAGCGCCAGCAGGACCAACACCGCGACCCGGCTGGCGCGTGTGGCGCGCCGCACCTCGAAGCTCGCTGAAGGACGGTTTGATTGCGTGTTCATGTCCATACCTCTATGCGGTTTTCGGCAGCAAGCCCTGCGGCCGTACCACCAGCACGGCGAGGAACATCACGTGACCGAGCCAGATGCCCCAGCCAGGATCGAAGTAAAAGCCGGCCTGCTGGGCGATGCCCAGCGCCATGCCGCCAAGAAACGTGCCCCAGAACGAGCCCATGCCGCCGATGATCACGGCCTCGAATGCATACAGCAGCAATGCCGGACCGTCGGTGGGCGAAACGGCCGTGCGCATCGAATAGAGCGCCGCCGCGATCGCGATCAGTACGAAGGCAATGCCCATTGCCAGCGCATAGGTGCGGCGGTAGGACACACCCATCAACTGGACGATCTCGCGGTCATCGGAAGTCGCGCGGAAAGCGCGTCCAAGCGGCGTCCGGCCAAACAGCCACTGCATTGCAAAGGCAAGCACCACCGTGACCGCCAAGGTGACGAGAGGCAGGTAGCCGAGCGTGACACCCGGCGCGAGCGTCAAGCTTTGCGACTCGAAACTGCCCGTCGCCACGGAGCGAGGATCGGCGGAAAATACCTGCTGCAGCACGTTCTGGATAACGATCGAAAGGCCGAATGTGACGATTAGCGAAGGCAGTGGATCACGGCTGCTCACGCGATTGAGGATGGCGTACTGAATCGCGTAACCCGCACCGAACGCGATGACGAGCAACAGGATGAGGGCAACCCCGAGCGGCAGATGTGCGAAACCGGTCAGGGCGAACAGCACGAATACCAACAACACGATGAAATCGCCGTGCGCCGTGTTGGTCAGCCGCATGACACCGAACACCAGCGACTGCCCCATCGCAAAGAGCCCATACAGCGCGCCGAGCAGCACGCCTTGCACGATGATGTTGATTAACGTATTCATGCGGCCGCTCCGAAGTAAGCCTGAGTAATCGCCTCGTCGGACACTTGCGCCGACAGCCCCGCTAGCGAAACACGTCCCTCCTGAAAGCAATAGAAGCGCGAAGAGACACGGCGCGCGAGTTGCACGTCCTGTTCGACCACGATGGCGCTCATGCCATCCGCGACGATTGCGGGTAACGCCGCGTAAATCTCCCGCACGATGACCGGCGCAAGGCCGAGAGAGAGTTCGTCGCACATCAATAAGTCTGGATTGCTCATCAATGCGCGGCCGATCGCCACCATCTGCTGCTGGCCGCCGGACAACGCGGTAGCGGCATGATGGCGGCGCTCCTGCAACGCCGGGAACAGCGCATAGATGCTGTACAGATTCCAGCGGCCGGGGCGCTTGCTAAAGGCGCCGAGCAGCAGGTTTTCCTCCACGCTCAGGCTGGCGAACAGCCGCCGTCCCTCCGGCACTAGCGCAATCCCCTTGCCGACGATGCCCGCCGCTGCCACGCCACCCACGGCTTCGCCCCGGTACACGATCTGTTCGGCACGCGTCCGCAGCAAGCCGGCCACCGACTTCAAAAAGGTCGATTTGCCCGCGCCGTTCGAGCCGATCAGCGCAATGACCTCGCCCGGCGCGACGGTGACGTCGATACCGAACAGCGCCTGGAAGTCGCCATAAAATGCGCTCAGGCCGCGTGTCTCCAGAAGTGCCGACATGATTACGCCTCCAGTCCAAGGTAAACACGCCGCACTTCGGGATTGTCCATCACTGCGGCAGGCTCGCCCTCAGCGAGCTTCTTGCCGAAGTTGATGACGAGCAACCGGTCGGCCACCGCGAGCAACGCATGCACCACGTGCTCGATCCACACGATGGTCACGCCGTGCTCCTTGACACGACGAATTTCATCGACGAGTTCACGCGTTTCCGGTTCCGTCAAACCGCCCGCAATCTCATCGAGTAACAGCAATTGCGGTTGCGTGGCGAGCGCACGCGCCAGTTCGAGACGCTTGCGATCCAGCAACGCGAGCGTGCCCGCTAGTTGATTGGCACGCGCCTTGAGGCCGGTGCGTTCGAGCACGTCGACGCAGATGTCATAGGCCGCGCGCTCGGTCGCAGCACCGCCGAAGGTTGCGCCGACCAGCAGGTTTTCGAACACGGTCATCCCGCCGAACGGCCGCGGCACCTGATACGAGCGGCCAATGCCCGCCGCGCAACGGCGATGCGGCGGTAGTTGACCGATGTCCGCGCCGTCGAATGCGACGCTGCCCTGATCGGGACGCACATCGCCGCTCACCAGATTGAACAGCGTGGTCTTGCCGGCGCCGTTCGGGCCGAGAATCCCGTACGTCTCGCCGCGCTCGACTGCAAAGCTCATGTTGTCGGTCACCCGCAACGCGCCGTAGCGCTTCGACACGCCGGTGAGTCTCAGGACACAGTTCATCGCCGCGCTCCTTCGCTGTCAGCTCACGCAATCAGCTTGAGCGGGCCGGAAATCGGCACGGTCGGCGCGAGCTGATTGTTGACGATCGCCAGATCGAAAGGATGCTTCTGCCCTTTCACCCATTGACCTCCCACCAGCGGTGTCTTCGCGACATTCTTCACCGGCCCGTTGCCCCACGCGACATGACCCACCAGCGTGTCGAGTTTCGTCGACGCCACTGCGTCGCGAATCGCCTCGTTCGAATCGACATCCTTCGCACGCTTAAGCGAATCCACGGCGATTTCGAACAACGCGTGGGCGAAACCGATTGGCTGGGTCCATTGCTTCGACGTCACGCGCTCATAGTCGGCTGCGACCTGTTGGGCACTTTGCCCCGTGAGCGACGACTTGAATGGATGCGACGGCGACCACCACACCTCGGTCGAAAGACCGTCGCCGAGATCACCGAGCGCTTCAACGGAAGTCGGAAATAGCAGCGCCTTGCCGATAGAAATGACTTTTGGCTTGAGACCTTGTTGCCGCGCCTGCACCAGAAAATTCTTGGCGTCGGGCGGAATCACGACGCCTGTCACGATCTGCGCATTCGCCGTCCTGAAGGTAGAGATCTGCGCGGAGAAATCCTGCGTCATGCTCTGGAAGCGGCCTGGATCCTTGAGCGTGAAGCCCTTTTGCGCCAGCACCGGCGGAAAGCCGAGTTTCGCGTCGCCCCATGCGTTGCCGTCACCGTCGTTCGGAAACAGACCTCCGACACTGTGATTGGTCTGCACCGATTGCCACATGCCGGTATAGACGGCAATCACATCTTCGAGGCCCCAGAAGAAGTGATAGGTAAACCGGAAGCCCTTTTTCGGATTGCCCTTTCTGCCGAAAAACCACGGCTGCCACGGCACGACTGTCGACACGCACGGCGTTTCGTTGATCTCGCACACATCGCTAACGGGGTTCGCGGTTTCAGGGGTTCCGGACACCAGCATGATGTCGACCTTGTCCTTGAGAATCAGGTCGTTTGCGACTTCACCCGCACGATTCGGATTCGATTGGCTGTCCTTGACGAGGATCGACACCGGATACGATTTGCCCCCGATCACGATGCCGTTCTTCAGCACGGTTTGCATCTGCTGGATCGTGAAGCGGTCCGCCTCCCCGAACGGCGCGAGCGGCCCGGTTTGCGGCGACACATAACCGATTTTTAGCGTACGTGAACTGGCGGCGAACACACGTGGGGTCAGCGCCGGGGTCGCGGCAGCGAGCGCGCCGCCCGCTGCGAGTCTGACGAAACGGCGCCGGCGGGCGTCGAAGGAATGTCCTTGCATGGCTGTCTCCTGTCTCTATGTCTGTTGTTGTCGCTTTGCGCTGTACGCTTCGCGCAGCGTTGGCCGCGGCGTCGTCTCTAGCGTGGCCTTCGTCCTTCAAACGCGGCTTCGAGTAGCGCCCGCAACGGCGCCCGTTCGACCGGACGCGGGTTCCCGTACGGATTTTTCAGCGCGAGATCCAGCGCGACTTCCAGGTTGGCGGCGCTGACCCCGATCTCTTTCAGTGCGGTCGGCGCGCCGTGCTTATGGGCAAGATTGAACACCCCTTGCGCGGCGTCGTCGGCGTGTAGCGCACGGGCAATACGCCGCATGGCTGCCGGCGCCGCATCCCGGTTGTAGGCCAGCACGTGCGGCAGCACGATCGTGTGCGTTTCGGCGTGCGGCAGACTGAACGTGCCGCCAAGCGTGTGACATAGCTTGTGATGCAAGGACATGCCCACGCTGCCGAGCACCGCACCGCACAGCCACGCGCCATACAGGCAGTCCGCGCGTGCCGCGAGGTCGGCGGGATTACGCATGACATGCGGCAAGCCTTCTCCGAGTGCGCGAATACCCTCTTCCGCCATCAGACTCACAACCGGATTCGCATCCTGCGCGTACAAGCCTTCGGCCGCATGCGCGATTGCGTTGATCCCGCTCGTCAGCGATAGTGCAGACGGCAACGAAGTCGTGAGCGCCGGATCGTAGATCACGGTCTTCGGCAACACACGCAAATCTCGCCCGGTCCGCTTCAGGCCGCCTTCGGTGAGGCCGTAGATCGGCGTCATCTCGGAGCCCGCGTAGGTGGTGGGGATCGACAGGATCGGCAATCCGCTTTCTAGCGCAATCGCCTTGCCGAGGCCCGTGGTCGAGCCGCCGCCCAGCGCCACGGCACAATCCGCGCCGAGCGCCGCGGCAAAGTCACGGGCCGCGCGCGCCGTTTCCACTGGCACATGCATCACCGCTTCAGCGAAGACGCCGACCGCTCGCGACCCCAGTTGCGCCGCCAGTGCTTCCGCCTGGTCACGCTGCTGCGGCGTCGCCAGGACGAGTGCGCGGGTCGCGCCGAGCAATTCGATCTCGCGGCCGAGCTGGGCGAGGCTGCCTGCACCGAAGATCACGCGTGCGGGCAGGCCGTTGTACACGAACGGGTCCATGGCGGTTCAACGCGGGTAGTAAGGGGGAATCTGTGCGTCGACATTCACCCAGACCGACTTGGGCTGCGTGTATTCGCGCATCGCTTCGAAGCCCATTTCGCGGCCATAGCCGCTCGCGCCGACACCACCGAACGGCGAACCAGGGCTCACGCGCTTATAGCTGTTGATCCACACCATGCCGGCACGTAGTTCACGGGCGACGAGATGGGCGCGCTGCAGGTCGCGTGTCCACAAACCCGCGCCAAGACCGTACTCGGTGCCGTTGGCAATCGCGAGGGCTTCCTCGTCGGTGCGGAACGTGGTGACGGCCATAAACGGGCCGAACACCTCTTCCTGCGACACTCGGTCCGCAGGTTTTGCCTGAACGATGGTCGGCTCGACATAGCAGCCGTTCGCGAGCGCCGCCGCATCCGGCGCCTTGCCGCCTGCCAGCACCCGGCCACCCTGCTCGCGGGCGATGTCCACATACGACAGCACACGATCGCGATGCTGGCGCGAGGTCAGCGGCCCCATCTCGGTCGCCGGATCCAGCGGATCGCCGACGCGGATCGTGCGGCTCAGCGCGATCAGTTTTTCGAGCACTTCATCGGCGATCGATTCGTGCACGATCATCCGCGAAGCCGCGATGCAGGCCTGCCCCTGGTTATGAAAGATGCCGAACGCGGAACCTTGCACGACGGCTTCGATGTTCGCATCGCCGAACACGATATTGGCGCCTTTGCCGCCGAGTTCCAGCTGCACTTTCTTCAGATTGCCGCTCGACGCCTGAACGATCTTGCGTCCCACCGCCGTCGAACCCGTGAAGGCGACCTTGCTGATCTCTGGATGTTCGGCGATGTACTGTCCCGCCACGTGACCGAGTCCGGGCAGCACGTTGACGACGCCCTCGGGAAAGCCCACTTCGGCCATCAACGCGGCAATGGCGAGACTGGACAACGGCGTAAGTTCGGCCGGCTTCATCACCACGCAATTGCCTGCCGCGAGCGCGGGCGCCATTTTCCAGCTCGTGAACATGAGCGGGAAATTCCACGGCACCACCTGGCCGACCACGCCTACCGGCTCGCGCGTCAGATAGTTCAGAAAGCCCGCTTCTACGGGAATCACCGAGCCTTCGAATTTGTCGGCCATCCCGCCGAAGTAGCGAAACATCGCAGCGGTACGCGGCACGTCGAGATTGCGTGTGTCGCGAATCGGATGACCCGTATCGAGCGATTCGAGGTGGGCCAGTTCGTCCGCGTTGGCTTCGATTGCGTCGGCGAGTTTGAGCAGCAAACGTCCACGCTCCATCGCGGCAAGCTTGCTCCACTTCGGAAAGGCCGCTTTCGCGGCAGCCACCGCGCGGTCGATGTCGGCGTGGCCCGCCATCGCCACCTCGGCAATCACCGAATTGTCGTGCGGGTTCAGGGTGGCGAGCGTTTCGCCGTTTGCGGCCGGCACGAAGCGGCCGCCAATGAAGAGTTGCGTTTGCATGTCAGTCCCGCGCAAGTGAAACCTGGACGTGACATCTCCCGCGGCGCCAGCGGTCTGGCGCCGTTCGTCTCGAACCGGGAGATGCCGGAAGGGTTAGAACTGGATCGGATACGGCGGCAGTTCGCCGCTCTCGTAGCGTTTCGGCAGATCAGGTGTGGCGTTCTCCCAGACCAGCAGCATCGAGCGCTTCTGCGAGTAGCCCTTGTGGCGGATATCGGCCGGCATCGCGGCGATATCGCCTGCGTTCATCGTGATGCGTGCCCGCGGCTCGCCACTATCCTTGTCCGCGACGTCCCAGATGATCTGATCGGACAGTTGCAGGAACCACTCCACCCGATCGTTGCCGTGAAAGACCGGCAGGACGAATTCTTCGGTCGTCGGACAAAACAGGCTTTGCTGGCACACTGAGGTCACGGACGGATTCCATGTCACGTCCGAGCGCGACAGGTACTTGAAGAGGCTAAACGCATGCAGCACGCCTTCGAAACCGGGTTCGGCGTGGACCTCCGGTTCGTCCTGGACAACGTCGGCGAACTGGCGGTTCACCGGTAGATCGTCGCGCAGCGGCGAGTCGCCTTCGAGTCCCGGCATCCGTCTGGTCGCAATGCGCGTGCGTTCGATCGCCGCAATGTTGTCACCGTGTTTGGTGCCGAATGCCGAACCGGTTTCCTCAGGCGCTGCGAACGGATCGAAGCCTTCGTTGACCCAATCCTTCAGGATCGCCTTGAAGGTCGCCATGATGATCGGCGTGTCGAACTGCTGAATATGGTCGACGCCCGCTTCCTTGAAATTCGCGTTGTACGCTCCCGCGTACATGTCGACCTTGCCGTAATGGTTGCGAGTGCCAATCACTTCGTCGAAATTGACCCAGCCGTAAAAAAAGCCCCACGCGACGTCGCGCATCATCGCGCGCAGAAAGTCGTCAGCGTGCATTTGATGGGAGCGAAGCTGGCCTTTCGCCGGCCACCTGATTGTCGCGAAGTAGGCGTCGCGGCTGAATTCGAAATCGCCGAGGCGGAAGATGCGATAGCCCGTGACCGGATCCGGTTCGCTAGCGGTCACGTTTTGCAGCCCGGTTACTGTGTTGTCCATGATTGACTCCAGGGGATCGAAGGTGAGCGAGGGTGAAAGTGGCTTACTGGATGCAGATATCGGCCCACTTCTCGACCGAGTAGCGTCCAAGAATCGTCTGCACGAGCACGACACCCTTCGTCACCGCTTCGAACCGGTACGCGGCCCCGGCGGGCAATAGCGCCTGATGGCCGCGCCTGAGGCGAACGTGGCCCATCGCCCGGCCCGAAGGCTCGCCGTCGAGGCGCACCGTGCCTTCGGTTTGCGCATCGACCAGCAGTCCGTCCGAGGGCTTGATGAAATGCACGACAATCTCGCCGTCGAGCGCCACGGCGAATTCATCATGCGCGGCCGTGAACCACGGCGAAACGCCTTCGGCTCGCAGCGTTTCGATCACGTACTTGAGGTTCTTTCCGACTACGACTTTCTCGTAGGGCGCTGCGCGGCTCGCGACTTCGAACACGTTCGACATCGCGTAGTGCTCCGGTTTGCCCTTGATGATGTCGATGGAGCCCTTACGAAAATTGTCCAGGCTGCCGAACCAGGTCTGTTGCATGTCTGCCTCCATGTGTCTGTGAATGCGTTGCTTGCATCCAAGATTAAGTGGCGACCGGCACAACGGCAATGATCTGAGGTTCGGGAATCACGAACCATGAGTGCGTCGAATACCCGCCAGGGAAACTACCTGGGGGCTAGCCCGAGCAGGGCGGAACGCTCATTCCTCGGCGAGTTCTTCGCCCACGCTCTTCGTGTCGTCGTCTGGCGGCACGATGCCCAGCGCCCGGTCCCATGGCGTTTCGTGGAGGTAGCGCGCGCGCAGGAAATCGACGAACGCCTTGACCTTGGTGGTGGAGCGGTGCGAGGCGGGATAGACCGCCGACAGCCACAGCGGCGGCGCCGCGTAGTCCGGCAGGACACGTTCGAGCCGCCGCTCGAGCAGGTCGGCGGCGGCCACCATGGTCGGCAGGTAGACGACGCCCGCGCCGGCCCGCGCGAACTCCAGCAACAGGTGGACGCTATTGCTCTTAAGCACCGGATTGAGGGCGATTTCGAACGTATCGTTACCTTTCATCAACGGCCATTTGTCGCCCCACGGGTAGTACGAATAGCAGGCAAAGTCGTGACGCAGCAGGTCCAGAGGCGTCTCGATGACCGGTTCTTCCTTCAGGTAGCCGGGGGCGCCGCACAATACGCCCCGCACGTGAAACAGACGTCGCTCGACCAGCAGGTTCGACGCGGGCGGATAGATCTGCAACGCGAGATCAAAGCCCTCCTGCACCGGATCGATGACGCGGTCGTTGACGGTCACCACGAACTCGACGCGCGGGTAAGCTTCGCGGAATTCGATCAGCGCCTGCGAGAAATGGCCGAGCGCGAAGCCCGGCAGCACATGAATGTTGAGGGTGCCCGACAGCGAATGCGGCTCGCCGCGCGAGCGCCCGGACAGGTCGTGCGCGCGGTTGACCAGTTCGACGCATTCGCGGTAGTAAGTTTCACCGAGTTCGGACAACCGGACGGCGCGCGTCGAACGGTGAAACAGCGGCACGCCGAAATGCTCTTCGAGTTGTTTGACGCGCGACGTCACCACCGATTTCGCCACGCCCAACTGGCGTGCTGCGTTGGCAAAGCTCTGTGCCTCCGCGGCCCGCACGAAGGCCTCCATCGACATGAACAGGTCCATACGGTTGTCTCCCTTGCACAGGACCGCTGCCCAGGCGGTCCGATCCAACGGAGTAAAGTGTACTTCACCCTGCGTCTGTAACCCCACTGCAACCCATTTCAAAGCCTGTATACACGCTCCGCATTGTCGTGAAACAGCGCGCCCCGTTCAGCGCCGGAAAAATCGCGCGTGATCGTCTTGAACGCATCGAACACGGTGTCGTAACTGCTAAACAGTTTGTCGACCGGGAAATTGCTCGCGAACATGCAGCGATTCACGCCAAACGCTTCAATCGCATGGAAAACGAAAGGTCGGATGCTGTCTACGGTCCATTTCCAGTCGCCCATGCCCAGCCCCGAAATCTTGCAGAACACGTTGTCCGCCGTAGCGAGCAATGTCATGCCGCGTTTCCAGCCTTCGATCTCTTCCGGCGTCCGGTCGACCGGCATGCCGGTGTGATTGAGAATCATCGGTGTATCGGGAAAGGCGCGCGCGAGCGAGAGCGCCTCTTCCATCTGCGTGTAATAAAGCTGTAGATCGAACGACAGGTCGTGGCGTTTCAGCAAGGCGTAGCCTTTGCGCCATTGCGGATCGTCCATCAGATGCGGGTTGTCGATAAACGTCTTCACCGGATCGCGGTGAAAATTCAGGCACTGGCGAATACCCCGCACGTTCGCATACTGACAGTGTTCCTCGATTACCGCCTGCGCGTTGGGCGCAGCGAGGTCCGCAAACGCGACGATCCCGTGCGGATAACCGTGTACGTCCGCAACCTTTTGCAACCAGCGTGTTTCGGACACCGGATCGTTGTGATCGTATTCCACCTGAAGATGGACCGTTTTCACGACATTCTGATTCTTGATGTCGGCGAGAAAATCGTCGATCAGATAGTCCTTGCGGATCGCGGAATAGTCACCGAATACGCGTTCGAGCATCGGCCCCTGCAACCACGGATAGACGCCGGTCTTGAGGTCGTAAAGGTGATGGTGCGGATCGATGATCGGTAGATTGTCCATGGTGTCTCCTGTAGTCAGGCGGCGCCGAGGCGCCGGCTCCTCGCGCTAACGCTTCAGTATTGACCTGCCGACGGCGGATAGACCCGTTTGACGGTTGCCTGGGCCCCCGGCTGATCGATGGTGTCTTTGGTGACGAGCGGCTCCTTGAGCGCCAGTTCCTGGGTGGTCGGCTTGTGATTGAGCGCGTTGAACACCTGAGTCGTTGCGTCGATGCCCTGGCCTACCGCCTCCTGCAGGAAGATGCCCTGGATCTGTCCATCGCGCAGCAGCTTGATCGTGGTCGGGCTGCCGTCCGCGGTGACCACCGCAATCTTGCCGACACTCCCGCGCGTCTGCAACGCCTTGGCCGCACCGGTCGCCGCTTCGTCATACATGCCGTAAATGCCCTTGACGTCCGGGTGAGCGGTCAGCACGTCGTTCGCCTGCTGAACCGCCTCGTTGACCGTCAACCCATGCGTTTCGAGCACCTGCACGAGGTCGCAGCCGTCGCTCTTGAACGACTCCTGCGCACCCTTCATGTACTTTTGCGCATTCTCGCGGTCCTGCGGCAACGAGAGCATCGCCACCTTGTTGCTGCCACGGTCCTTCGCCAGCTTGCAGATGTAGGCGCCTTCGGCTTTGCCCGTGTCATAGTTGTTCGCGGTCACGGCCGACGTATAGTCGGTCTGACCCGCCTGCGGCCCGATACCCGCGAACGCGACCGGCACCGACTTTTCCTTCAGAAGACGCAGCACGGGCGGCGTGCTGGTGGAACTGACCGGTCCCATGACGATTGCCGTGACGCCGCGTGTCAGCGCCGTGCGAACATTATCCATCTGCTTGGCAGGCGAGTTCTCCGAGGTGAACTCCACATAGTCCATACCCAGTTCCTTGGCTCTTTGCTTGACGCCGTAGGCCACCCATTGCCAGTACGAGATATCCAGCGACGGTGCGATATACGCAACCGTCTGCTTGTCGCCTGCAAACGAGGCCTGCGACGCGAATGCCGCTGCGAAGGCCAGCACCGAAGCTGCAATTACCTGTGCAACCGGCCGTCCCGAGAACCTGCTGGCTGATTTTGACGCGCGCTTTTCCATGATTGTCTCCTTCATGCTAGCTTGAGCAAAGCCGTGCTTAACGCCGGGCTTTAGTAACGCGGTCCACGAGGACCGCAATGAGAATCACGACACCGGTGACGGTGCCTTGCCAAAAACTGTTGACGCCGATGAGGTTGGCGCCGTTCTGGATGATGGTGATCATCAGGGCCCCGAGCAGCGCGCCAATCGCCGAGCCCGTGCCGCCGAACAGGCTCGCGCCGCCAATCACGACAGCCGCAATGGCCTGCAGCATCAGGCTCGACCCGGCCGTGGCTTCCGCATTGCTGATGTACGAGACGCTGACGATGCTCGCAAACGAAGCGAACAGCCCTGAAAGCAGATAGGCGCCCAGGCGGACCCGGTTGACCGGAATGCCGATCACTCGCGCCGAGGAACTGCTGCTGCCGATCGCATACAACCACCGCCCGGCGATGATCTTGCGCAGACTGAACTCGATGGCGACCAGCAGCAGCACGCACCACAGTGCGTAGTTCGGCAGACCCGGAATCACCGTTCCGGAATTCAGCAGCCAGTAGTCCGGATTCGTGATGGGCAGCGAATGGCCATCGGTGACGATGAACGACAGGCTGCCTGCGATCGCATACGTGCTCAGCGTCACCACGAACGGCGCCAGCCCGACGAAGGTCACGAGCGCGCCGTTGATGGCACCGATCAGGATGCCTACGGATAGTCCGGCGAGACTGCTGGCGATCGCACCATAGCCGTGCGCCATCGCGAGACCCGTAACCATGCCCGTCAGCGAGAAAACCGACCCGACGGACAGATCGATACCGCCCGTGATGATCACGAGCAGCACACCGAACGCCATAATGACGAGTGGTGCGGCCGCCTGCGTGACGTTGGAGATATTGCCGCCGGACAGCGCGGCCGGCACGATCATGCCGACAGCCAGTTCGATCACGATGATGGCGAGCGCGATGGCAATCTCGGTGCGATACGCCGACAGCAGACGGCGACCTGCGCCGCCGCGCCGCACATGCCCCTCCGGCAGCGAATGTGTGACTGATTTCATGAGTGTCTCCAGGTTGATTTCGTTGTTTCGCGGACCGCGTCTAGGCGGCCATGCCGGTTGCGGCAGCGAGTTGCGTTTCGTTGACGTCGGCGTGCCGCAATACTTCGGTCGGCTTACCGTCGAGGTCGAATGCGAGCACCGTGTCGCAGAGTTCGACCAGTTCGATGTATTCGGTCGACCACCAGACGATCGTCGTGCCCCGCTGCGCCATCTTGCGAATCAGCGCGTAGATTTCGCGCTTCGTGCGGATGTCGACGCCGCGCGTCGGCTCTTCGAGTACCAGCAACCTCGGCCGTAGCAGCAGCCAGCGCGCAATCAGGAGCTTTTGTTGGGTGCCGCCGCTCAGGGTCGACGGCAGGTCCCATAGCGAAGCCGTGCGAATCTTCAGCGCCTCCAGCAGTTGCGTGCTTTGTTCGATCTCGGCGCGTCCCACGACATTGCGCCGGTTGACCACGCGCGCGGCCGCGACGAGGTTGTCGACGATCGGCAAGGTGGCGAGGATGCCTTTGTTCGAGCGGTCGCCCGAGACGAAGCCGACACCATCGCGCGCGCCGGCACAGGGGTGCGCATAGCTGACCCGGGCACCGTCGCGCGTGATTGCCCATGCGCCCGCAGGTGCGATGCCGGTCAACGCGTCGATCAGCGACGAAGGCCCGACCGGCGCGCCAGCAAGGCCGACAATCGCGCCGGCGGGCGCTTCGATCGCCACACCATCCCGTTCGATGCGAAGCGCACCGCGATGGGCCACAGGGCTGGCCGGTTCGTCATCCTTAGCATCCTGTTCGACGGCACGGTTCGTCCGTCCCGCTTCCGCCGGCTCGGCAACGTTTGCCGCCGCCTCTTCGACCACCATGCTTTGTCCCATGCATTCGACAATTTCGCGGTCGGTGATGGCATCCAGCGCGACACGGTCGACAGCGGTCTTGCCATCGCGAATGATCGTGCAGACATCCGCAATCTGGCGAATTTCACGCATCCGGTGCGAAACGAACAGAACGGCGAGCCCCGTATCGGCGATCAGGCGTCGGATCACCGCGAACAGCCGCGTCGTTTCCGCTGCGGTCAGGTTGGCGGTCGGCTCGTCGAGCAGGAGTAACTTCGCACCCGATCCGAGCGCGCGGGCAATCTCCACCAGTTGCCGCTCGTGCAGCGTGAGTCCGCTCACGAGGCGCCCCACGGATTCACGTGCGAAGTGCGGGTCGATCAACGACAGCGCTTCGATGGCGAGGTCCAGCGACGCACGTTCGCTGTAGCGGGCAACGCCACGCCGCAGCCGTGGCATCACAATGTTTTCCGCGACCGACAGATGCGGCAGCAGCGCCAGCTCCTGATTGACCACGGCGATAGTGCCGGCCGCAACCGGGCCACCCACGGAGGCGCCCGGCACTTGTCCATCGAACTCGAGGGCGCCGCCGTCGCGCTCGTACTGACCGGAGATGATCTTGATCAGCGTCGATTTGCCCGCACCGTTGCCACCCAGAAATGCGTGCACCTCACCGGCCGCGATGGAAAGATCGAAGCCCTTCAGCACGCTCGTGGGCCCGAAGCTCTTGACGATCGAGCGGGCCGTCAGCAGATAAGGTTGTGCAGTCATGACGCGTGCCGCGCCGTGCGCAGAGGGTTTTGATGGGCGTCGCCTGACCGCGCCTGCTGGCCGAAAACCGGATAATTCATTGCTGTCTCCTGTTGACCAGGTGTGGCGCTCTGGCGCTTACCCTGATCTCATGCAAAGATGGGTGCGGCGCAGTTGTTGCACTGCGCAATCCCTATTTGTGATTTGCCGCCTTGCTGCCTTTAAGATGGACTCCCAGGCACGGGAACTGCGTGGTTCCCCGTTCGTGCGGCTTGTTGACAGAATGGCAGTGCAGAGGGCGTGCGAACAAGGCGGTTTCATTCAACTGCATCTGAAATAAATTCACTATGCGCATTCCACCGGTTAAAGCCATCGTCGCTTTCGAGAGCGTGGCCAGAACGAAGAGCGTCAACCGTGCGTCCGAAGAATTGGGGCTGACCGCCTCGGCAGTGAGTCATCAGATCAGCAATCTCGAGGCGATCATCGGCCAGTCGCTGTTCTATCGGTCGGGCCGCGGACTCGTGCTCACGCCCACCGGCGAGCGTTATCTATCCGACGTGACCGGCTCGCTCGCGGACCTGAGCCGCGCAACGGAGCGCGCATCGAGCCGCACCGACGTCGAAATCCTGCGTGTGCATTCGAGTCCCAGCTTCGGGCTGATGTGGCTGCTGCCACGGCTCGCGTCGTTTCAGGAGGCCAATGGCGACATCCAGCTGAATCTGGCCTGCTCATACGAAGACGTATCGTTTACCAGCGGTTATTACGACATCGATTTGCGCCACGGCTATGCCAACTGGCGCGATCTGGAAGTGCGCACCTTGCGCAGCGAATTCATCGCGCCGCTGGCCTCGCCTGGCTATCTGGAGCGCAATCCGGTCAACACGCCGGAAGACCTGCTGACGCATCGTCTGATCTATTCGGAGACTCCGTTGGTGCAGTGGAAGCAATGGTTCGGGCGGACCGGCGTCTCCGGCAAACATAAGACCTTCGACTTTTCGTTCGACCGCTCTTACATGTCGCTGGAGACGGCTGCGCTCGGCCTCGGCATCGCGCTCGAAAGCCTGATGCTCGCCTCAGTGCGCATCAAGGAAGGCGCGCTCGTGCCGGTATTCGACACCACGTATGCCGTCGAAGTGGGCGCGCATCATCTGGTCTATCCCCCGCAAAACGCGGAGCTGCCGCGCGTCACGCGGTTCATTGCATGGATCGAGCGGGAGATTGCCCGCATGGAACGTCCGGCCTAGCCATCCGCACCCGCGCCACGTCACCTGAAAATTTCTCAAGCATAGTTGAGCCGTACGTCGTTGATGCGACCGGCAGTGCAGTAGACACTGGCGTCATCACATCAACAGTCAGGAGACAACCATGCTGCTCGAGAACAAGGTCGTAATCGTCACAGGAGCGGCCTCGCCGCGCGGAATCGGCAAGGCGACCGCTAGGGCGCTGGCTGCCCAGGGCGCGCGTATCGTGATCCTTGATCTGCGCGAAGAAGACGCGAAGAGCGCCGCTGCGGATCTTGGCGCGGCTCATCTGGGCCTCGCCTGCGACGTGACCGACAAAGCCGCCTGCCTAGCCGCCGCCAAAGCGACCCTGGACCGCTATGGCCGCATCGACGGCCTCATCAACAACGCCGGCATCACGCAGCCTGTGCGTACGCTCGACATCAGCGGCGATAATTTCGACGCCATCGTCGACGTCAATCTGCGCGGCACGCTCTACATGTCGCAAGCCGTGCTTCCCGTCATGAAAGAGCAGAAGGGCGGCAGCATCGTCTGCATGTCGTCGGTATCGGCGCAACGCGGCGGCGGCATCTTTGGCGGTCCTCATTACAGCGCGGCCAAGGCAGGCGTACTCGGCCTCGCCCGCGCCATGGCCCGCGAGTTCGGCCCGGACAGCATTCGCATCAACTCCATCACGCCGGGTCTGATCCAAACCGACATCACCGGCGGCAAGCTCACCGACGACATGCGCGTCGACATCATCAAAGGGATTCCGCTGGGCCGGCTCGGCGACGCCGCCGATGTCGCCAACGCCTGCCTCTTTCTGGTCAGCGACCTGTCGACCTACCTCACCGGCATCACCCTCGATGTGAACGGCGGCATGCTCATACATTGATGACAGCGCCTGCAGCAAGCAGGCGCTGCGTCCGTGGCACCTGGGCAAACCCGGGGCCATGGGCACAACAGGTTGCATGGGATCGGAGTAAGCGTCAAAGCGCCAACTCGATCCACAGGAGACAGACATGAAAACGAAGTACACCGCTTCGGCCAGCGTCGGCGATGTCATGCCGCAGACGGACTCGAGGAGCTTCGAATCGAGAACGTACGCGAAAGTCAGCCGCCGTCTCATCCCATTCCTGATGCTGTGCTATCTCGGCGCCTATCTCGACCGCGTCAACGTCGGCTTCGCGAAGTTGCAGATGCTGAACGATCTGCGCTTCAGCGAAACGGTCTACGGCATGGGCGCGGGCATTTTCTTTCTCGGCTACTTTCTGTTCGAAGTCCCGAGCAATCTGGTCCTGCACCGCGTCGGCGCCCGCAAATGGCTTGCGCGAATCATGCTGACCTGGGCCGCGATCTCCGCGTGCTTCGTGTTCGTCAAATCACCGACGGCCTTTTATGCGCTCCGTTTTCTGCTCGGCGTCGCCGAAGCCGGCTTCGCGCCTGGCGTGATTCTCTATCTGACGTACTGGTTTCCGGCTGCGCGCCGGGCCAAGGCGTTGTCGCTGTTCTTCATGGCGATCCCGTTGGCCGGCATCATCGGCGGCCCGCTGTCGGGCTGGATCATGCATTCGCTTGGCGGTGCGCTGAGTCTGTCCGGCTGGAAGTGGCTGTTCCTCCTGGAGGCGTTGCCGTCGCTCGTGCTGGGCGTGGCGATCCTGCTGTACCTCGACGACAGCATCGCCAAGGCAAAATGGTTGACGGAAGCGGAAAAGACGCTGCTGGCGCGCAATGTCGCCAACGATAGCGCCTATACGGTCGCGCACATTTCGATCCGCTCGTTTCTCGGCGACCGCCGTTTGTGGCTGATGGCCGGCATCTATTTCTGCGTCGTGCTGGGCCAGTATGGCCTGACCTTCTGGCTGCCGACCATCATCCGCAAGGCCGGTGTCGCCGATCCGCTCTGGGTAGGCGTGTTCACCGCGATTCCTTACCTGTGCGCCATCATCGCGCTGCCGCTGATCGGCATGAGTGCCGACCGTCATCGCGAACGCCGGTTACATCTGGCGATTCCCATGCTGATTGCCGCAGCAGGCTTCGCAGTCCTGCCGACGCTCGGCAGCGTGCCGGCTTCCATCGTCTGTCTGAGCGTCGCTGCAGCGGGCATCCTCGCTTCCTCTTCGCAGTTCTGGTCCTTGCCGACTGCCCTGCTGGGCGGCATGTCGGCGGCAGCCGGGATCGCCGCCGTGAACTGCGTGGCCAACCTCGCAGGCTTCTTTTCGCCGGCGATCGTGGGCTGGCTGAACGACTTCACCGGCAAGTCGACCGCCGGTCTGATCTTCATCTCAGTGGCCGTCACGCTCGGCGCTGCGCTCGTCTTTCTGGTTCCCGCGAAATCGGTGAACCGCTAAGCCCTTTCCATCATTTTCGACTGATCTCAGGAGACACCATGAACAGTCCAGCCAGCGCGTCGACGGCAACCCTTGCCGAACACGCTTACCGTATCCGCAGAAACGCGCTGTTAATGGGCGAAGTCCAGGGACAAGGCTATATCGGGCAAGCGCTCGATATTGCCGACGTGCTGGCCGTCGCCTACTTCGGCGCGATGCGCTATCACCCGGAAGATCCCGAATGGGAAGGCCGCGACCGCTTCCTGTTGTCCAATGGTCACTATGCGATTGCACTGTACGCAGCGCTGCTCGAAGCAGGCATTCTGCCGCCCGAAGAACTCGAAACCTATGGCAGCGACGACAGCCGTCTGCCGATGTCGGGCATGGCCAGCTACACGCCAGGCATGGAGATGTCCGGCGGCTCGCTCGGCCAGGGCTTGACGATTGCAGTGGGCCGCTGCCTCGGACTCAAGCGCAAAGGTTCGGATGCCTTCGTATACACGCTGTTTTCCGATGGCGAACTGGACGAAGGCGCCATCTGGGAAGGCCTCATGTCCGCGAGTCACTGGAAGCTCGACAATCTGATTGCCGTGGTCGACGTGAACAATCAGCAGGCCGACGGCCCCTCGTCGCAGATCATGGCGTTCGAGCCGCTCGTCGAAAAAATGCAGGCATTCGGCTGGTTCACGCAACGTGTCGATGGTAACGACATCGCCGCCGTGGCTGCGGCGTTCGACGCGGCGCGCAAGCATCCGGTCGCACAACCGCGCATGATCATCGCCGACACGCACATGGGCCGCGGCGTGCCGTTCCTCGAACAGCGCGAGAAAAACCACTTTATCCGCGTCGACGCGCACGAATGGCAGCTCGCGCTCGAAGCACTGGAAGCAGGGAGACAAGCATGAGCGATACCACCATCAGCAAACCACGCCTGAAAACCTCGGCGATGATCGCCTCGATTGCGGGCGAAGGACAGATCACGCGCTCAGCGCCGTTCGGCCACGCCCTGGTGGAACTGGCGAAGCAAAAGCAAAGCGTCATCGGCATGACTGCCGATCTGAGCAAATACACAGACCTGCATATTTTCGCCAAGGCGTTTCCCGAACGCTTCTATCAGATGGGGATGGCCGAGCAATTGCTGATGGGTGCCGCCTCAGGATTTGCGCATGAAGGCGCGCAGCCTTTCGTCACGACGTATGCGGTTTTTGCCACGCGCCGCGCCTATGACTTCATCCATCAGACGATCGCCGAAGACAATCTGGACGTGAAAATCGTCTGCGCGCTGCCGGGTTTGACGACGGGCTACGGTCCGAGCCACCAGGCCGCCGAAGATCTCGCGCTGATGCGAGCCATGCCCAACATGACGGTCATCGATCCGTGCGACGCGCTCGACATCGAGCAGATGGTGCCCGCCATTGCCGCACATAAGGGCCCGGTCTATGCACGCCTGCTTCGCGGCAATGTCCCTGCGGTGCTGGACGAGTACGACTACACCTTCGAACTCGGCAAGGCGAAGATGTTGCGCGACGGCGCGGAGGTGCTGATCATTTCGTCAGGCTTGATGACGATGCGCGCGCTCGAAGTGGCAAAGGCACTCGAAAGTGACCGGATCGGCGTCGGCGTGCTGCATGTGCCGACCATCAAACCGCTCGATACGCTGACCATCCTGCGCGAAGCGAAACGCTCAGGACGCCTGGTGGTCGTGGCGGAAAACCACACGGTGATTGGGGGTCTGGGCGAAGCGGTGGCAGGGGAGCTGATGCGTGCGGGCGTGTCGTGTGCCTTCCGCCAGATTGGCCTGCCTGATGCGTTCCTCGCCGCCGGCGCCCTGCCGACGCTTCACGATCGCTACGGAATTTCAGCTTCTACCATGGGCGAATCGATCAAGGCCTGGCTGAAATAAGCATCGGGCGCCTCGACGACACGCGCTATGCAACGCCACGTGGATGCAGCCGGCCAAGCGGATTTTCGCCCGCCGGCTGCATGCTCGTGTTACAGACTACACGCGCTGCCGCCGTGCTTTTCCACGTAGCGCTGATCTTCCTCTCGCGCCAGTTCGAAATGCTCGAGCACCGTCACTTCGGTCACAACCGGCTTGCTCAAGCGGCCTGATTCGCTGAGCGCGCGTTTCGCGGCGTTCGCCTCTTGCGCCTGTTGATCCGAGTTCACGAAAATCGCCGAGCGATATTTCGCGCCCATATCCGTGCCCTGTCGATCCACCGAGGTCGGATCGTGCAGCGTCCAGAAATGCTCGATCACCGTCGTAAGCGGCAAAACGGCGGCATCGAAGTCCACCTGCACCACTTCCACCTTGGGCGCATCGGGCTGTCCACCGCTGGCAAAGCCCACCCGCGTGTCCAGCACACCCGGCAATTGACGCAGCGCGGCTTCAGCTCCCCAGAAACATCCTGCGCCGAGCGTGACCTGATTCCGTTCACTCATCTGGAGTCTCCTTACTGTGCCTTGCTGAGCTTCGTGTCGCCGGCCAGCCACGTGTCGACCGTCGACTTATGCGCTGCGACCCACTCCTTGGCGGCCGCATCGGCCGGCTCATGATTCTTCTGGATCTTGAGGATCAGGTCGTTTAGCGCAGTCGGGTCGAGTGCGACGTTCGTGAGGAACGCAGCGATCTTCGGCGAGCGCGTCTGCAACGATTTCGCGGACAACACATAAACCTTGGCATCCGGGTAAGCGCACGTGACGTGACTCTTGTTCAACCAGTCCGAATCGGTAGTCGGACTAACGAACTTCCAGCAGCCGTCGGCCTTGTATTGCGGATCGCCCTTTTTGTCGTCCTGGGCGTAACCATCGAACGCCGGTTCATCCAGACGACGCAGATCGAACGCCGAGAAAATCCAGTCCGGCGTATACGCGTAGAAAACAATGCCGCGCTTTTGACGGACCGCTGCTTCGAGGTTCGCGTAAGTCGCGGCTGCTTCGGTCGAAACGGCATCGAAATTGTTCGAGAAGCCGTAATCCTTCGCCTTGATTTCGCCAATGTACGTCGAACCCCAGCCCGCCGGGCCCACCAGCAACTGGGCTTTGCCGCCGCCCACAGGCGCAAACAGCTTGGCGATTTCAGGCTTGCGCAGGTCGTAGACCGACTTCACGCCATATTTGTCCTGGATGTAACCCGGAATATAAAAGCCCTGCACGCCGACATACGGGTGCAGATTCGGTACCAGCGAGCGCGTGCCGCCGGAGACATACTTGGCCCACGGAGCGGCTTCGTTCGGTAACCAGACGTCCGGCACCACATCGACGGCGCCGTCGTTCTTCGCAGCAGCGGCGAGCAGGACCGGAAGATCACCCGCCAGATACGACACGTCACCATCGAGACGCGTGGCGATCACTTCGCCGAGTACATGTTCAATCGCAACCGCGCCTGGCCAGTTGAGTTCGCCAATCACGACCTTGTCCTTTGCCATCGCCGACAAGGAAGGCAGCAGAAGTCCAAGCGATACGGCGACACCCGCAACGCGGGTCGAGAGTCTTTTCATGACAGTTTCTATTGGGTGGGATGAGATTGATGCCGGCGTTTGAGGGCCGACTGAAGAATGCGATCCGGGATGACTGCGCAGAGCACGATAGCAATGCCGGCGAGCACACCATCACCGCTTTTCACGTTACGCAGCGCGGTCATCACGTCATAGCCGAGTCCGTCTGCGCCGATCAGCGCCGCAACCACGACCATCGACAGGCTCATGACGATGGTCTGGTTGACACCCAGCAGCAACGACCCGCGCGCCAGTGGAAGCTCGACTTTGGTGAGCGTCTGCCACCACGTCGCACCGTGCGCCTCGGCCGCTTCGACTGCCGCCTTCGGCACTTCCTGAATGCCGAGTACGGTCAGGCGGATAACCGGCGCGAGCGCGAAGACCACCGTCGCGATCACAGCCGGCGTTTTGCCGACCGAGAAGAATGCGACCGCGGGAATCAGATAGACGAACGACGGCAGCGTCTGCATCACGTCGAGCAGCGGCGCCACGATGCTGCGCAGCGTCGGGCGCTTCGCCAGCAGGATGCCGGTGGGCACGCCGAGCAGCAACGCGACGAGCACTGAGCATCCAACGAGGGCGAGTGTCGCAATCGTATGGTCCCAAAAGCCAAACAGACCCAGATAGCCAAGCGCCGCCGCGCTGAAGACCGCCAGCGTCAGGCCCGCCACGCGCCATGCTGCGAACACCACCGCCATGACCGGCACAGGCCATGGCAGCCAGCCGAGCGCAAACTGAATCGCGTCGACCACCGTCCGCACGACGACGACGATGCATGCGAACACGGTTTCGAACGAGACTTGTGCCCAGTCGATCGCCTGATCGATGGCGTCCGACATCGTCGCCACGATTTTCAGGCTGGCCGGGAAGGCTGCAAGCGGTCCCAGATTCGCACCGAGCCCGTGCGCGCCTACCAGTGCCTCGGTCGCCAGTAGCAAGAGCAGCGGCAAGGCCCAACCGCCTTGATGTAGCGTCGTTGCACGCGTCGTGCATCGGACCACCGTCGCCCGGTTGATCAACCACAGCAGCGCGGCCAGAAACGCGAGTGGCGTGGCCCCTGCATGCCATTCGACACCCAACCACGCCGCCGCAAAAAGCTCGACCAGCAGGCTCGCACCAAACGCACCGCTGCGTCCCTGCGTGGCAAACGCCGCCGGGCCCAGTAATGCTGAAGGTAGCGAGCGCAGCGAGACGCCGCGCGTTTCGACTGCCGCACCGCTTGTAGTGCCGGCGAGCTGTTGCGTTTTCGGTGTGACATCCCCGCCCGCATGGTCGACGAAAAAGTCTGCGACGCCAGCGTCAGCCGGATGGCTCAGCAGTTCTTCAGGCGTTCCGACCTGCACGAGGCAGCCGTCGCGCATGACGGCGATCCGGTCGGCAATCCGCAACGCTTCCGCCGGATCGTGAGTGACCAGCAAGGTCGTGATGCCGCGCTCGCGCGCGATACGCAAGAAGCTCGCTTGCAGATCGCGGCGAATGGTTGGATCGAGCGCGCTAAACGGTTCGTCCATCAGCAGGATGTCCGGGTCGTTGGCGAGCGCGCGCGCGAGTCCAACGCGCTGCTGCATGCCGCCGGACAATTCGGCCGGGTAATGATCGGCCCATTCGGCGAGCCCCACGGTCGCCAGCAGACGATCGGCCGTCAGTTGTCGAGCGTCGGCGGGTTCGCCCCGTAGTTCAAGCGGAAGCGCGACGTTTTCCCGCACCGTGCGATGCGGCAGCAGACCGAAATGCTGGAACACCATGCCGATGCGCTGTGCGCGAAGCGCGCGCAATGCTTTCGGCGACAGGGCGCCGACGTCCACACCGTCGATCAGCACTTGCCCGCTGCTCGCCTCGACCAGCCGGTTGACATGCCGCAGCAAGGTGGACTTTCCGCTGCCCGATGTCCCCATCAGGCACAGCACCTCGCCGCGCTGCAGCTTGAGGCTCACGCCGCGCACCGCGGCAACTGGTTCGCCGCCGCGCGCGCTCTTATAGACCTTGCTGATATCGCGCAGCTCGAGTACGACCGACCTGGGTTCGAGTACGGCGGTGGGTGCAGTCGACGCAGGCCCCGAAATGTCGGCCTTGTCCGCACTAGCCGGACTAGCCTGGCCCGATTCGAAAACTTGCATCGCCTACTCTTTTTTTGCAAAAGGCGCAGTGTAGCCGCGAGCAAACGCCGTACAAAGAACGGATTGTTATTAGCTAATTCCGCGCTTTACGCTCACGCGGTGCTTCAATGTGCGAGGCAATCAACGACGAACCTCGTTGCAGCGAGCCGCTATTCGCCGCTCGCCCTTGTTCCTGCTGACGCAACGCGGATGCAGGGTGCAATTCGTGGCGAGGTCGAGCGCATCAGTCTGCGTCCTGCATTCGCACACTCTTTCCTGGCGAGCAAATATCATCCTGATTGATGCCACCTGTCCATCATGGTTATGGCGTGCGCAGACGCCATGCTCGCGCTATGCGACCCGACCCGTTGCCTTCGCCAGGCGCTCGCGCATCGCTTCGACAAAGACCCGAACCTTCGGCAAGACCTGACGTCTTGTTGGGTACACGGCCCAGATTTCGAGTTCCTTGGGACTCGCATCCATCAGTTCGATCTGCACGAGCTTGCCCGCTGCGATCTCCGCGTCCGCATGCCAGCTCGAAAGCACCGCCAGCCCCGCACCGGCCATGCACGCATCGAAAACACCATCGAGACTGCTGACCGTCACGCGGCCTGAAATGCGCACTGCGCGCTCCTCTCCGTCGACGTCGAACTGCCAGTGCAGCGTTCCGGTAGGCGCCACGCAATCGTGATCGGCAAGCTCACTCAGGCGGCGGGGACTGCCACGCCGCGACAGATACTGCGGGGACGCGCAGAGGATCCGCCGGTTGCTCCCCAGCGACGTGGCAATCAGGTTCGAGTCCTTCAGTTCGCCGATCCGCACCGCGACGTCCACGCCGGTCGAGACGATGTCGACCACCGCATCGGTCAGCAGCATGTCGACCCGCAAGCCCGGGTTTTCGTCCAGCAGCGTCGTGATCAGCGGCATGATGACCGCTCGCCCGATGGACCCACATGCCGTGACGCGCAGCAAACCCGCTGCGCCGTTTTGCGACGGCGAAATGATCGCGCGGCCCGCTTCCGCTGCTTCGAGAATCGTGGACGCGAACGGCAGGAATGCCTCGCCCTCGGCGGTCAACGACACCGAGCGCGTGGTGCGCTGCATGAGACGCACGCCCAAGCCCTCTTCCAGCGCCGCGAGTCGTCGGGTGGCGGCCATCGGCGCAATACCCATGCGTCTCGCGGCTGCCGAAAGGCTGCCCGCCGCAGCGGCGTTCAAAAACACGGCGACGCCGCCAAGATCGATTTTTTCGGCATCCATAGGGGTTTCCTTCGCGCATCCTGTTAGCCGTGGACTTCCACGGCACTCAGACAATTCTATCGAAAAGTGATATACAGGATCATTGCGGAAGGCATCTACTCGCGCATGGATATAATTGCTACGCTCGCGTTTCATTACCTTCTGGAACGCAACCGTGCAACCCGATCCGCTTTTTTCCCCCCTCAAGCTTGGCGCGCTGGAACTCAAGCACCGCGTCGTCATGGCCCCCATGACCAGAATGCGCTCAGCCCAGCCGGGCAACGTTCCTCACGCACTGAACGCCGAATATTACGGACAACGCGCGAGCGAAGGCGGCCTGCTGATTACCGAGGCGACTGACATTACGCCTCAGGCGCAGGGCTACCGGGGCACGCCGGGCCTTTACACTGCCGAGCAGATTGCCGGTTGGCGCGCGGTGACGGACGCGGTTCACGCGAAAGGCGGCGTGATCGTCAGTCAGATCTGGCACGTGGGTCGCATTTCACACTCTTCGCTGCAACCCAATGGGGCGCTGCCCGTCGGGCCGTCTGCCGTTCGTCCTGCCGGCGATCACACCAATGCGTCCGGTCAATCCGTTCCCTTCGAAACGCCGCGGGCGCTGGAAGAAAACGAACTCGCCGGTATCGTTGCCGACTTCGTCGCCGCAGCACGCAACGCGCAAGAGGCTGGTTTCGACGGCGTTGAGGTTCACGGCGCAAACGGCTATCTGCTCGATCAGTTCCTGCGCAACGGATCGAACCAACGCACCGACCGCTACGGCGGGTCGGTTGAAAACCGGGCGCGCCTGCTACTCGAAGTGGTCGATGCCGTGATTGCCGTGCTGGGTGCGCCGCACGTGGGTGTGCGGTTGTCGCCGTGGAACGGGTTCAACGACATGTTCGATAGCGAAGGCGAGGCGTTGTGGAATTACCTTGCTGCTGAACTGGACAAGCGTGACCTGGCCTATCTGCACGTCGTCGAACCTCGCTCGGACTTCACGACCGACCTGCCGGTCAATGACAGCGCTCCGGATGCGGCGGGTCATTTCAAGGCCATTTTCAAGGGCTCGCTGATCTCCACCGGCGGCTATGTCGCTGAAACGGCGCGTGCCGCTGTGGCGGATACGCGTGCCCATGCCATCGGATTCGGGCGTCTTTTCATCGGCAATCCTGATCTGCCTGAGCGGCTTCGCATCGGCGCAACGCTGACCCGGCAGGACCGCGCCACGTTCTATGGCGGCGATCATCGCGGCTATACCGACTACGCGTTCCACGAGGACGCGAGCTTGTCCTGTCCCGCCTGAAGGCCGCGTGAATACCGGAGCGAGCGCCGCTCCGGTGACACGCCTGCTGGTCACCCGGCCTGATGATTACCTGATTGCTACGCGCAGCCGCAATGGCTGCGCTTAAGTCGCCTCGCCGGTGGCGCACACGGCGGCCTCGGAGTCCAGTTGAGCGAGGTGTCGCAGCAGCTTCGTGACCATCCAGACAACCGTGAGCGCGAGCAGCACGAAGAACACGGCAAGCGGCGTCAGGAACTGTACCGACACGAACCCGGCGAGGCCCATCATCGCCGACGACACGAACAGCAGCGCACACCCGAGGATCGCGCTCGTCAGACCCGCGATATGCGGAAACAACGAATTACCCTTGGCCATCAGCGTGGGATACATCGCGCCGGCGCAGAACCCCATCACGAGTACAGGTGTAGCGAGCGTCCAGATCCGCAGGCCGACCGTCACCGCCAGCACCAGCATGGTAATCGACGACCCCGCCATCACGCGCGCCCCCATATACAAGCGCCGCTCCGCGCTCGGCAGACGCGGACTGTGGAGGCGGTTCGACAGACCGCCCAGGAAGTACATCAGGCCGATCCCGAGCGCGAGGTAGGCGAAATACGTTGGCGGCTTGTGCAACGTGTTCTGCACCATGAACGGTCCGATGATGTTGAACACCAGCAGAATGCTGTAGCACATCCCCTGCGCGAGAAAGCAGCTCTGGAACACCGGGCTCGACAGCACCTTGCCCGCGTTCGTCAACAGCGTGCGTGGCTCGAGGCGCACGGGCCGCGCCAAGGTCTCCTGATAGCGCCACACCAGTGTCCACATCACGACGGAATAAACCAGCAGGAACACAAGGCAGGACTTCCAGCCGAATAAGGTTTGCAGGTGCGCGCCGATCACCGGGGCAATAATCGGTGCGAGCCCCCATGCAATCGCCATATAGGTGAACGCGTGAATCGCTGTCAGTCCGGAGAAGGAATCGGTGATGATCGCCTTCGCGAGCAGGTTGGTGGCGGCGATGCCGAAACCCTGCAGACAGCGGGCCAGAATAAACGTCTCCAGATTCGGCGCGGCGAGCGATAGCACGCAGCCAATCGTAAAAACGACCAGGCCGAAAGCCAGCACGGGTTTGCGACCGTGTGCATCGGCGACGGGTCCGAAGATCAGTTGGCCGAGCGCGTAGGCTGCCATGTAGCTGGAAACGCTCGACTGGATCGCCTGCGGCGAAGTCGCGAAGAAGCGAGCCATGGCGGGTAGCGCGGGCACGTAAATATCGATCGCGAGTTGCCCGGCCGAAGCGAACAGGCAGATCAGGAGCAGCAGGAAACGCGGCGAATTGGGCTCACGCGACGAGGTGGTGGCGCGCTCGGGGATAGTGTGGTTCATGGCAACGTTGGAGAGGCGGATTCCGACGACGCGGCTTGGTTCGCTGCGTGTGAGCGCCGCGTGTGTCCGGCGCTTCGTCGTCACGTATTGTGCCCGTTATCGCGCGGTCCGACGCGATAACCATTGCGGGTGAAAGGATTGAAACCGCATTTCAATACCGGTTGAGAGGCGGTAGAAGAGGGTCTGCCTTGCGTGCTTTCCTTGCGCGTTTCACCGCTCGACGAAGCGACGTCGGTGCTGCCGTCCATTGAACCGGCGCGGTTGGCTGGTTCGAGTAATGGCCGTTTACCGCCTCTGCCAGGGCGTCAAGCTCATTGGCATTTTTTTCGTCCAGGCGCGCCAGACGGTCCAGCCGCGCCGGTTCTTCGAACTCGTGGCTTTGGTCCATCCAGCGATACAGGGCCGGAATAATATGCTGCGGCGACCCTTCGCGTGAGGCGCGCCGCAAGGCTCGCCACGCGCGAGCCGAGCCTTCTGCATAACGACGTCTGGCGGCAACCACATACCTCCGTCCCTGTCCGTAAAACGTCAATAGCCTTGGATAGGCCCAGATCAGGACCAACGCACCCGTCAGCAGCAGACCTAACCAAATCGCCTGCCCGCGCTCGATCACGATGATGTGATGGGCTGCGCCTTTGGAAAGCGCGTCGACGGGTATCGCAAAGAGCGGCTTTTCCGTAGCCGTCACCGCTGAAAGCGTGACGGCTGGCAGCACGATCGTTTCTTTTTTCTGGGTAGCCGTGTTCCACCATTCGATCGTGATGGCAGGCAAGGTGAATTTGCCACCGTGGTCCGCGACGTAGGTCACCGCGTCGGTCCGTACGCCCGCCACTAAACCGGCGCGGTCCTGCACGATATCGTGGGTTGTCGCCGCCTTCGGATAGCGCTTGAGTCCCGCCACATCGGAGAAATTGACGGGTGGAATCAGCATGGATTGCGTGCCCGCCGCGTGTTGCGTGACAGTTCGGGTGATCTGATCCCCCACCCTCACCTGCTTCGGCGACGGCTCGACCGTCTGCGTGGCAACCAGCTTCTGCGCAGGAAAAAACGTGTGCATTCCTTCCGCGCCGGCCGGCACCGTGGCGGCGAACTGGAGCAGCGGCGTCATCAGCTTCACCGGTCCGCTCGCCTGCCCCGGCTGCACCGTGACCGCAAACGGTGGAATCGCGAACGCTCCGCTGTTTTGCGGCACGATGCGATAGGCGCGGCTGACGCCAAACCAGTCCACACCGTTGATGACCTCGTGGAGATTTTCGGCCTGCTCATCCGGCAGACTGACGATCGCGCCGGGCACTGTGAAAAGCGGCCAGTCCGGCGCCTCGGTAAACCAGGTGGTGGTCAGACAGTCCACTACTAGTTTGATCTGGCTACCGGCCACAACCGGGCCGGACGGTTCGAGGTGCGCCCGGATCATCGATTGCGGTGAATTGTCGGCACTCCAGGCCCGCGTTGCCACGCACGCAAGCAGCAGCAGGATCCAGATCATCCGGAACACACGGCAGATTTTCATGGTGTGCTCGCGCTATCAGCGCCCGATTCCTGCTCGAAGCGTTGACGCAGAAATACCGCGGGCGACATGTTCAGACTGCGCATCCACACATCTTCCGAGGGCACGGGGATCAGTGTACTTTGCTGAACGCCGCCTTTTTTCTTCTGCATCTTCACGTCGTCCGATTCTTCGTCCTCCTCATCCTGTTGCGGATCCTGCTTCGGTTTGATTAAAAGCTGCCGCATCAACTGGCGATTCGCTGCCGCCTGACGCAAGCCGGGTTCGAGCGCCAGCGCATTGTCGAAGGCCTTGATCGCGCCGGTGTAATCCTCCAGATGCGCGAGTGTGTTGCCCTGATAAAAATACGCCTGTGCGGTTTTCAGGCGTGAGAACGTCTCCAACGCCCCCGCATAATCGCCCGCGAGATATTGCGCGCGTCCTTTCCACATCGGATCGTCGAAATGGCGCGCGGCCGCCTTGAAGTCACCGTGTTCGAAACTCCAGCGGCCCTGCTGGTCGTGCGTCGCAAACAGGTTCTGCCATTGCCACGAAGCCGCGTGCGCGAGATGCGGTGTACCGCCGCTCGCCAGCGCGACCAGAATGACCGGCAGCCACTTGACGGTCCACCCTCGGCGAAAGCCCCACAGTCCAAGCAGCAGCAGCGGAACGATCAGCCAGTAGCCGGCTTCTTTCCAGCGCGGCACGCGCTTCGATTCATCGGCCTCGGCGAGCCATGCGCGCGCCCGATGCTGAACCCACGCGACGTCGTCGTTGTCCGCGCGCATGCTCGCAAGTGGAATGTCGGCAGCGTCAGCCACTTTCCTGATTCCCCCAGCGTCGAAACTGCCCATCAGCGGATGGCCTTCAGGGTCCATCGCAATCATGCCGTCTGCGCCGCGGATCGGACCGCCGTTCTCCGTGCCCACCGCCAGCCAGAGAAGCTGCTGCCGCGATTGTTTAGCCTTTTGCACGAACGCGTCCGCCTGGTTTTCATCGAAGCCATCCGTCATGAACACGATCGTGCCGGCCACCGGATCGTTCGCCAGCAATCGTTCGGCGATCTCAAGCCCCGCGGTCACGTTCTTGCCGTCAGTCGGCATCAACGACGGCGACAGCGCAGGAACGAACAGTTCAAGCATGGCCGGGTCTTCGGTCGGCGGGACAACGAGGTGCGCTGCGGACGAGAACACCACCAGGCCGGTTCGCGCGCCTTTACGCGCGGCGGCCAGATCGAGCAGCTTTTGTTTGGCGCGTTCCAGACGCGTGGGCGCGACATCGGTTGCCTCCATCGAATGAGCCAGTTCGAGCACCACGACGAGCGGCGCCTGGTCCTGATTGAATGGCGGACGCTCCTGTTCCCACGTGGGACCGGCCACCGCAATCGCGCTAATCGCGATCAGCAGCGCCAGCGTGTGAATGGGCTGAAGCCGGCGCCGCGCGCTATCGCCCACGATCAGATGCTCCAGCAATTCAGGCGCGATGATGTTGCGCCAACGGCTGCGGACGTTGTTGCGGCGAAACCAGCCAACCGGCAACAGGATCGCGGGAATCAGCAGCAATAGCCACCACGGGCGCAGGAAATGGAATGCGGTGAGGTCAATTGCCATGACTCGCCTCGGCAATCTCCGCACGCTCGGGCTCCGCTTCGCGGCGTGGCGAACGAAGTATGGCAATCAGGAGTGCCAGGCAGTGATACAGCGTAAAACCCAGCAGCGCAACGCCGAGCGGAATCCAGAACAGGTCGCGCTGCGGACGGTAGATGTCGCGTTTCACCTTGTCGGGCGTGATCCTGTCGAGCGTCTGGTACACCTCCACCAGATCTTCTTCCTTGCCCATTGCGCGAAACGCACGGCCGCCCGTGATATCGGCGATGTGCTGCAGCGCTTCGAGATCGACCCGGTCCTCGCCGGTCGCCTGCGCATCGCCGATGCCGATGGTATGAATGACGAGCTTGTGCCCCTTGGCGATTTCAGCCGCCTGCTCGGGCGGAATGGCGCTTGCCGTATCGTTTCCGTCGGTCAGGAGGATCAGGACTTTCTCCGATGCCGGCGAGTTGTCCATCAGCTTCACCGTCAACCCGATCGCATCGCCAATCGCCGTGCGCGGCCCAGCCATGCCGATCTGCATCAGGTTGAGCAGCACCAGCACGCTAGCGTGGTCCAGCGTCAACGGCGCTTGCGGATAGGCCGCCTGACCGAACACCACGAGACCGATCCGGTCACCCTTGCGCTTCGCCACGAAGTCCGCCACTACGCGCTTGACCGCGGTGAGCCGGTCCATCCGCTCGCCAGTTACGGCATTCACGAAATCACGGGTGCTCATGGATTGCGACAGATCGATGGCCAACATCAGATCGCGCGCCGGCTCCTCGTGCGTGACGGGCGCTTCGACGTAGACCGGCTTTGCTGCGGCAATCACCAGCAACGTCCACAGCAGCGGCATCATCAGGCGCTGCAGCCAGTTGCTGCGCAAACGCACGCCACCCGGCGCGGGTTTCTCGCCAACCGCCTGGGCGATCTCGTGAAAAAACGGCATACGCACCGCGGATGCCGTGGTCCGATACGCGGGCACCAGCCACCACACCAGAACCGGTACGGGCAGCAGCAGAAACGCCCACGTCAAGTCAAATTTCCACATGATGGTGTGCGATCCAGTCGCGCGTGACGCTCACCAGCCTCTGCGCTTCGTGCTCGGATACCGCCGCGATCTGCTCCGCGGGTGCGTAGCTCACCAGCGATAGCAGCGCGCCGCTCCGCTCATCGAAGTGGCCGCGCGTGTCTGCGAGAAACGTTAGCCACTCCTCGCCGCCAAGCGATGCCACGCGCTCGCGGG
This sequence comes from Paraburkholderia sp. GAS41, assembly GCF_050436545.1. Classification (NCBI taxonomy): domain Bacteria; kingdom Pseudomonadati; phylum Pseudomonadota; class Betaproteobacteria; order Burkholderiales; family Burkholderiaceae; genus Paraburkholderia; species Paraburkholderia sp. GAS41. The sequence goes on along the minus strand of NZ_JBNDMK010000028.1, from coordinate 35,451 downwards.
GCACGACCGCCAGCGCGGTGCGCTTGATGAGCGGCGCGATGGCCGCCAACGCCGCCACCCGCTCCTGCGGATTCTTCAGCGCGGCTTCAATTTGTTGAAGTTGCGCGAGCGCGGCACGTCGATAGCGCTGTTTGCGGTGATGCCGCCACGCGGCCCACACGCACCCGGCCAGCGCCGCGAACAATACGGCTGCGACCGCCCACCAGCCCACGGTTTGCGGCGCCCATGAGACCGGTGCAGAAAGCGGCAGCTCCTGCAAGGGTTGCAGCACACCCGGCGTGTCGGCCGGCACGAGCATGGCGGGCGCGTCCGCTTTCATATCCCGCTGACCTGTGAGGCGCGCGCGCGCTCGCCGAACAGGCGCCGGACCTGATCGACGGTGGGCTCGTCCGTTGACAGCGCCATCAGCGGCACGCCGCTCGCGCGCAACAACTCCGCCACTTCGGCCGCGCGTCCTTTGAACAGGCTGGCGAGCGGCGCCCTGACCCGTTCGTCCTCGGTGCGCAGTTCGACCTGCAGATAGCCTTCGCTCACCACCAGGGCACGATGTTCCGGCATGCGTTGCGAAAGCGGATCGAACACCATCGCCGCGATCACGTCGTTATGGCGCGACAGTTGCCGCAGCAGTTGCTGCGAGCGCTCGCCGGCACCGGCGAAATCGCTCAGGATGCAGATCAGATAGTCGTGTCCGGCGAGATGCAATACGCCTTCCAGTGCACTATCCAGTTGTCCGTAATGAGTGCGGTGCTCGCTGTCCGCATGCAACGCTGCGTTCATTCTGGCGAGCGCGCCGAACAGGGTCTTGATGCGGCTCCGACTGCGCAAAGGCCGCACGCGCACGACCGAACTGTCATCGAAGATCACGCCGCCTACCCGGTCACCGGCGGCAAAGCCCATCCACACCGCAAGCGCGGCGGCCTCCGCGGCCACGACCGATTTGAACGCGCGAGTCGAACCGAAGAACATGCTCATGCGCTGGTCCACTACGACCAGCAGCGGACGATCGCGCTCTTCCGTGTAGGCGCGCACCTGCGGCTTGCCGAGACGCAGCGACACTTTCCAGTCCAGATGGCGGATGTCGTCGCCGGGAAGGTAGCCGCGAATCTCTTCGAAATTGAGGCCGCGCCCGCGCAGACGCGAGGCGTGATTACCGGACAGAATGCTCGACACCGGTGGCGGCGCGACGAAACTCAGGCCGCGCGCACGAAACTCGAGCTTCGCCAGATGCGCCGCGTCGACGTAGACACTGCCGATTGCCGATCCGGATGCCATCGCCATCGCACTCCTTTGCTACTACCACGATCAAACCGCCTGTTTCAGGCCGGCACGGCGACTTTTTCGATCAACCGGTCGATCACCGTGTCCGCGCCGATGTTCTCCGCGTTGGCATCGTAAGAAAGAATCAGGCGATGCCTGAGCACCGGATGAATCACCGTGCGTACATCGTCGGGCGTGACAAAACTGCGATCCTGCAGCCATGCCTGCACGCGGCTCGCCCGGTCGAGACCGATCGCCCCGCGTGGACTGGCGCCGATCTCGATCCATTTGCCGAGTTGCGGATCCAGTTCCCTCGCGTGCCGCGTGGCGTTGACCAGCGAAACGATGTATTCGTCGATCGCGGGCGCCACCGTCACCTGCCTGATCGCCTCACGCACCGCGAAAATCACATCTTGGGAAAGCGCGCTGACCGGTGCGGGGGTGTCGTTGCTTTCGCGTCTGAGAAGACGCAGCATGTCGCGCTCGCTTTCCGGCGACGGATAAGTAATCAGCACCTTGAGCAGAAATCGATCCATCTGCGCTTCCGGCAACGGATAAGTACCTTCCTGCTCGATCGGATTCTGGGTGGCCATCACCAGGAACAACGCGGGCATCGGATGCGTCTTGCCCGCTACCGACACTTGCCGCTCCTCCATCGCTTCGAGCAAGGCGGACTGCACCTTGGCCGGCGCGCGGTTGATTTCATCAGCGAGAATCAGATTGCCGAAGATCGGTCCTGGCTGAAATGTCAGCGTGCGCTCGGTGCCGGATTGCAGCAGTGTTTCGCCACCGGTGATGTCGGACGGCAGGAGATCCGGGGTGAACTGAATGCGCCGCATGGTTGCTGCGAGCCGTTGCGCGATCGCTTTGACCGTGCGCGTCTTGGCTAGCCCCGGCAAGCTCTCCAGCAATACATGCCCGTCTGCCAGCAGCGCGATGAGAATCTGGCGCACCACCGCCGCCTGCCCCACGACCGCTTCACCGACGCTCGCCTCGAACCGCAAGATAGTTTCTCGCATTGTTCTCAATCCGGTTGATCATTTCATTTCTCGAAACCGAAACACTGCGACTGGTATTTTTTACGGTAACGCACTCAACACGCTTCGTCAAAGCGTTAGCAATCCTTTTTAAAAAAACCTGAAGTTTCGGAAAAAAATTGCTAGTCTCAAGTACACGAATCGTAAGGATCCGATGGATTGAAGCGGCTTCGCGATGCCACACAACGCTCATCAGGCATAAAGAAAGCAGCACACATTTTCATCTTATAAAAACGTCGCGCTCCAGTCGAATTCCTGTTATCTGTAGTAAGCAACACGCTTTCGCATGAGGACTTTCTAACCGACCGCGTCAATCCGGTATCGCGTACCGGGACGCATGTTCGATTGGTTCTTCATATGCTTAGCTATGCTTAACGTATAGAACGCAACCATGACCAAGCGAAAACAGCCAGCTGTCCCCGCATACGAGGCGGACGCATCCCCGGCCGGGGACACGGCGCGCTTTTCGCCCCGTGCCTTGAAACCCTGGCACAGATGGCTGGTCTGGACGGTGGCTGTGGTGCTATTGCCAGCCTTTATTGGCGGCGCGGTAACCTGGGCAATCGGCACCCACAACCGCCCCGCCGCCATTCGCGTCGTCTACGGCGACGGCAAGAATGGACCACTCGGCATGGCGTGGGTCCCGGGCGGCGAATTCCTCATGGGCAGCGACTACAAGATGGCCCAGGCCAATGAACGCCCTGCCCACAAGGTGCGCGTGCACGGCTTCTGGATGGACCAGCATCACGTCACCAACGCCGAATTCCGCCAGTTCGTCGCAGCCACCGGCTATGTCACGACCGCCGAGAAAAAGCCTGACTGGGAGACGCTGAAGGTACAACTGCCGCCCGGCACACCGCAGCCGCCCGATAGCGCCATGGTGCCCGGCGCCATGGTGTTCGTCGGCACGGACCAACCCGTGTCGCTCGAAGATTATTCGCGCTGGTGGCGCTATGTGCCCGGTGCGAACTGGCGCCATCCGCAGGGCCCGGACAGCAACATCATCGGCAAGGACGATCATCCGGTGGTGCAGGTGTCCTATGAGGATGCCGAAGCCTATGCAAAGTGGGCGGGTGGCCGCTTGCCAACCGAGGCCGAGTGGGAATTCGCGGCACGCGGTGGTCTGGAGCAGGCCACCTACACGTGGGGCAACCAGTTCGCGCCGGATGGCAAACAGATGGCCAACGTCTGGCAAGGCCAGCAGCCGCAGCCCTTCCCGGTGCTTAGCGCGAAGGCCGGCGGTGCGCTCGGCACAAGCCCGGTGGGCAGTTTTCCGGCCAACGGCTATGGACTATCCGATATGACCGGCAACGCCTGGCAATGGACGGCCGACTGGTACCGCGCCGACCAGTTCAGGCGCGAGGCGGCGAATGACACGAGCGTGATCGACAATCCAGGCGGCCCCACCGCGTCGTGGGACCCAGCCGATCCGGGCGTCCCAGTCGACGCCCCCAAACGCGTGACGCGCGGCGGATCGTTCCTGTGCAACGAGGCCTACTGCCTTAGCTACCGCCCCAGCGCGCGGCGCGGCACCGATCCGTACAACAGTATGTCGCATCTCGGCTTCAGGCTGGTGATGGACGAGGACACCTGGAAAAACCATCCGGAGGTTCGACAAGCGGCGAATCGCGCGGTCGGCGACGCGGCCGCTGCTCCAGGGGGGTGAGCAGGAGCATGGCACTCCTTACCGGTTGCTGATCCAAAAGCGGCACCGGTTCTCGCGCCATCGCAGCGCGCCACGCACGAGGACATCACATGCAGCAGGCTTTTGGCCGTCGTAGCTGGTTACGTCACGCTTTGGGTTGCGTCGGCGCAGCGCTGATTGCGCTAACCCTGTGCGGCTGTGCGAGCCACGCCGGCGACACCGCGGCGGCACAGCCAGGCTCGACCGCTGCGACGGCTGCCGCACTGCCCTCCTGGCGCGATGGCGCGGCGCGCCAGGCCATCCTGACGTTCGTCGCGGATGTTACCCATGAAGGTTCACCACGCTACGTACAGCCCGCTGACCGCATCGCCGTCTTCGATAACGACGGCACCTTGTGGAGCGAGCAACCGCTGTACTTCCAGTTCATCTTCATGCTCGATCAGGTGAAGGCCGCCGCGCCGAATCATCCTGAATGGAAGAACAATCCGGCCTTCAAGGCATTGCTGGCGCACGACTACGCGGCACTCGCGAGCCAGCAGAAGCCGCTGCTGCAACTGCTGGCGCAAGCCAATAGCGGCATGACCGTCGACGCCTACGACCAGACCATCCGCGACTGGCTCGCAACCGCGCGCCACCCCCAATTCAACCGGCCTTACACCGATCTCGTGTATCAGCCACAACTCGAACTGCTGGCCTATCTGCGCGCCAATGGCTTCAAGACGTTCATCGTCTCGGGCGGCACGATCGAGTTCATGAGGCCGTGGGCAGAGAAGGCGTATGGCATTCCGCCCGAGCAGGTGATCGGCTCGAGTCAGGAAGTCAAATATGAACTGCGCGACGGTCAACCCGTTCTAGTGCGCTTGCCGAAGATCGACTTTGTCAACGACGGCCCAGGCAAGCCCGTCGGCATTTATCGCAACATCGGGCGCCGTCCGATTCTCGCCTTCGGCAATTCCGATGGCGATCTGCAGATGCTGCAGTACACGGCGGGAGGCAGCGGCGAATCGCTCGCACTGCTGGTGCACCACGACGACGCCGTGCGCGAGTTCGCTTACGACCGTCAATCGAAGATCGGCCAGCTCGACAAGGCTTGGGACGAGGCGCTTGCACGGCACTGGATCGTGGTGAGCATGAAAGACGACTGGAAAACGATTTACCCCGAAACAAAGCAGTAAGGAGTACCACGCAAGACGCGATTCACGAAAGACCGGTGGCGCGGCTCGACGTGCGCACCGCGATGCAACCCGTGACGCCAGCACAAGGCAACGGGCAGACTGGAAGCCACTCCATTGGAGCGAAACGATGAGACTGTTCCTGCGAAAAAGGTGCTACGCCGCCGGGATGTCGTTGCTGGCGATCACGGCGGTCTGTGTGTGGGGCCTCGGCTCGCCCACCGACGCGTCCGCACAGACCGCCTCGGCGCCGCCTGCGTCCCAGCCAGCCGCGAAGAATTCGTCCAAGCCGAACATTCTCGTGATCTTCGGCGACGATATCGGACAGTCGAACGTCAGCGCGTATACGCATGGCCTGATGGGCTACACGACGCCGAACATCGACCGCATCGCCAGTGAAGGGATGATGTTCACCGACTACTACGCGGAGAACAGCTGCACCGCCGGGCGCTCGTCGTTCATCACAGGCCAGTCGCCGCTCCGTACCGGGCTCTCGAAGGTCGGCGCACCTGGCGCACCGGTGGGGTTGCAAAAGGGCGACATTACGATTGCGCAGGCGCTCAAGTCGCTGGGTTATGCCACCGGCCAGTTCGGCAAGAACCACCTCGGCGACAAGAACGAATATCTGCCGACGAACCACGGCTTCGACGAGTTCTACGGCAACCTGTACCACCTGAATGCCGAAGAAGAACCCGAGCGTCCGTACTGGCCGAAGGACAAGAGCGACCCGTTCGTGAAGAACTTTTCGCCGCGCGGGGTGATTCACAGTACTGCTGACGGTAAGGTCGAGGACACTGGTCCGCTCACGACCAAACGCATGGAAACGATTGACGATGAAACCGGCCAGCACGCCGCGGACTTCATCACCAAGCAGGCCAAGGCCGGTACGCCGTTCTTCGTGTGGATGAACTTCACGCGAATGCACGTCTTTACCCACGTGCGACCGGAATACAGAGGCAAGAGCGGCATGGCGGGCAACGAATACGCTGACGGCATGTGGGAACACGACCAGGACGTCGGCAAGCTGCTGAAACTGCTCGATGACCTGAAGATCTCCAGCAACACCATCGTCATCTACACCACGGACAACGGGCCCAACATGTTCAGTTGGCCCGACGCCGCGATGACCCCCTTCCGCAGCGAGAAGGACTCCAATTGGGAGGGTGCGTTCCGGGTGCCGGCCATGGTGCGCTGGCCGGGTCACATCAAGCCGGGCTCGGTTTCCAACCAGATGATCTCGGGACTCGACTGGTTCCCGACCCTGCTCGATGCAGCCGGCGACACCGGAGTGAAGGACAGGCTGCTCAAGGGCTGGGCGCCCAAAGCGGGCGCGACCAACTTCAAGGTGCACCTCGACGGTTACGACCAGTTGCCGTTCCTGACCGGCAAAACCACGAAGGACCCTCGCACCGAGTTCTATTACTTCGACGACGACGGCGAGCTGGTAGCGATGCGCTGGGATCAGGACGGTATGGCGTGGAAAGCGGTGTTCTGCGAGCAGCGAGCGCCGGGGAACCTCAACATCTGGGAGGATCCGCTCGTGTGTCTGCGCCTGCCGAAAATTTTCAATCTGCGCATGGACCCTTATGAGCGAGCGGATATTACGTCCGATCAGTACAACGACTGGCTCGTCAAGAATGCGTATCTGACCGGTATCGCGACGATGAAAGCGTCGGTCTTCCTGCAGACGTTCGTCGCCTATCCGCCGAGTCAGCGGCCAGCGAGCTTTAGCGTAGACGGCGTACGCAAACAGGTCGACAAGAAGATCGACGAGTCGTTCAGGAAGCGCGGGCTCGAATAGGCCACCCGTCGGCCGCGCCCGTCGCCGCTTCGTGCGGCGGCGGGCGCGGAGTCTACCCGCTGGATCTTCGATCACTACCCATGACCGATACCGTCGCGCCTCATGCCAAAACCTCGCGCCGTGAGCGGCGCGAACAGGAACGCACTTTGCGCCGCACTGCACCGCGCGAGATGGCGCAGACGGAGCAATCGGCGACACCTACGCTCGCTATCGTATGGCCCGCGCTGCTGCTATTTGCGTCGGGTGCGGCTGCGCTGATCTATCAGGTGTTATGGATCAAGCAACTCTCGCTCGTGGTGGGCGTGGAAGTCCAGGCAGTGACGATCGGCGTCAGTGCGTTTTTTGCGGGCCTCGCCGTGGGTGGCTGGTTTTTTGGCAGGCGGGCTGATCGCAGTGCACGTCCATTGCGGTTGTATGCCGGTCTGGAAGCCGCCACCTTGATATGGGGGCTAGCCTGCACCTATGGTCTGTCGCGTGCGGCGGCGCCGTTCGCTGCGTTGCAGGAGCAGGTTGGCGTGCTCGCGTGGGCATTGCCTTCCGTGCTGGTCGGTTTGCCCGCCACGCTGATGGGCGGCACGCTGCCCGTTCTCATGCGAGCCCTGGCGCCACAGACGAAGCATGTGGGTCGCGCAGGCGCGCGCCTCTATGCGGCCAACACAGCCGGTGCGATCGCAGGCACCCTGGCCACTTCCTTTCTTCTGATTCCGACGCTCGGAATACAAGGCAGCGCCTGCGCCGCCGCCCTGTTGAACGCGGCAGCCGCGCTGCTGGCGTTTATCCTCACCTGCGGCGCTCGTAGCCGCTCGGTTCCGCTTGCAGCGGCAGCGAGTGTTGCCACGCTGCCTGCCGCCGCGCCAGCGCACCGCGCCCGGCTGGCGCTCGCCATCTACGCCATCGCCGGTGGAATTGCATTGGGCTACGAAGTAGTCTGGTCACAAACGATCGTGCAATTCATCAGCACCCGCAGCTTCGCCTTTTCGGTGGTGCTGGCCACCTATCTACTCGGCCTGGCACTCGGCAGCGCGCTGGTCTCGCGGCGGGTCGAGCGGGTACGCGATCCATGGGGCGTATTCGCGTTGCTGATCGCTGCCGCAGGGCTCGTAGCTTTGCTGGAGATCGCGCTTCTCGGAAGCTGGCTCCCTCAATGGCAGTCCCAGGCATCGCATGCATTACTTGATGCGACCGGCAACCTGCTTGCCGCCATGTGCGCCCGCTTCGCAGTGGCCAGTCTGTGTATCGTCTTCGTGCCGACGCTGCTGTTAGGTGCGGCATTTCCATTCGCACTGCGCCTGAGCGTCACTAGCGAACACCTGGGACGCGATGTGGGAGCAGTCGTCGCGTTGAATACGGCCGGCGGCATTGCCGGAACCCTGATTGCCGGGTTCGCGCTGGTGCCCGGACTCGGCCTCGTTCATACGCTCGCCGCGCTCGCCCTTGCAGCCAGCGCGCTCGGGCTCCTTGCCGTGCTACGCGGCCAGTCCGTGCTGCGCTTCGCCAAATGGGGGGTGCCCGTACTGGCGACTGTCTCCGTGATTGCCGCAATCCTCACACCCGCCGACCGGCTCGCTACGCTGCTGGCCCAGGCGCACGGCGGCACGCTTGGCTTTTACGAGGAAAGCGCGGGTGGCACCGTTGCGGTTGTCGAACAGTCCTCAGGCGAAAACCACTTCAACCGCCTCTATATCCAGGGCGTGTCGAACTCCGGCGACGCCATGACCTCGCTGCGCTACATGCGCCTGCAGACGCTGCTGCCACTGCTGATTCACCGCGACCCACCGCGTTCGGCGCTCGTGATCGGTCTCGGAACCGGCATCACCAGCGGCGCATTGTCGATCTGGCCTGGACTTCAACGGCGCGTCGTCGCTGAATTGCTACCTGCGGTCGTGCGTGCCTCGCCGCAGTTCCATGGAAACTATGGCGTGAGCACCGATCCGCGCATGGAAATCCGCGTGCGCGACGGCCGTCACGAACTGCTTCGCAGTACCGAGCGCTACGATCTGATCACGCTGGAGCCGCCACCGCCTTCGGCAGCCGGCATCGTCAATCTGTATTCGTCCGACTTCTACCGTCTCGCGGCATCGCGGCTGGAGTCAGGCGGACTGGTCGCTCAATGGCTACCGCTCGCCACACAGAACGAAGAGGACACGCGCTCGCTGATCAAGAGTTTCGTGCAGACGTTCCCTTACGCGACGCTGTGGACCACCGAGCTTCACGAGATGATGCTAGTCGGTTCGATGCAACCGATCGAGCTCGACGTACGACGCATCCGCGCGCGCTTCGAACCGCCGGAAGTCGCCAGAGCGTTGCGTGAGGTCGGTATCGCATCGCCTGCCGCTTTGCTGGCGACCTGGATCACCGACCGCGCCGGTCTGGAGTATTACGCCGCGGACGCGCCGCCCGTGACGGATGACCAACCTCGTATCGAATACGCGAACTGGGTCCGTGACGACGCGTTCCCTGGTGTGCTGAGCCGATTGTTGGCACTCCGCAGCGAGCCGCCTCTAACGGGCGCGGACCACGACTTCCTCGCCGCCATGCAAACCTCGCGTCTCACGCTGCATACCTTCTATGGCGCCGCGCTCGATGCGTACCGAGGCGACCGCGACGCATGGCAGAACGATATTGGCCACGTCATGCAGATCGATGCAGATAACCCTTACTACAGATGGTTTGTCGGAACCGCCGGCTAAAGGACGAGAACCATGCTCAAGCGAATCTGCAGCACCTATGCGCTCGTCCTGATGCTGGGAATGCCGCTTGTCGCACATGGCACCGAAGGCGCGCTCGGCCGTCCTATCTCCGGCACCGGCGTGACGCCAGACGCAGGCATCGTTCCGCCCGAACCCGAGTGGTTCGTGAATCTGGCCGAGATCTACTTCGATGGTTCGATCAGCGGGAGCCGTTCGGTGCCGATCGGCGGCAAGACAACATTAGGGCTCGACGCGCAGGTGTCGTTCACGCTGGCTACGGTGCTGAAGGTATGGAACACGGGACCCGGTCCATGGAATTTTGCGTCGAGTTTCACGCTGCCCTATGCATGGACCAGCGCGAGCGCGGCGCTCGGGATTGGCAACCATACCGCGGGTATCTCACAGGATGCCTCAGGTCTGTTCGATATTGCCTTCACGCCGATCATCGCCGGGTACCACATTTCGCCGACCGATCACGTGTCCTTCAGCGTCAATATCTGGGCCCCGACTGGCAAGTACGATCCGAACAACATTGCCAACGTCAGCTTGAACAACTGGACTTTCATCCCGACGGTCGCGTACACCAAGCTCATACCGGCCCTTGGCATGGAATTCGACACGACTGCGGGCGTCGAGTTCTATACCCGCAACTCCGCTACCAATTATCAGAACGCGCCGGTGTTCACGCTCGACGTCATGGCGCTCAAACGCTTCGGCGGCGGTCTTGGGGCCGGTCTGATCGTGGGTACGGTTCAACAGTTGGGCAACGACAGCGGACCGACCGCGGACAAACTCAATGGCTTTCGGGGTTACGACTGGGGCATCGGTCCGATCGTGACGTATGACACGAAACTCTCCGGCAAGACGCCCCTCAGCGCCTCACTGCGCTGGGTCCCGACGGTGGGCAGCAAGAACCGGCTGTCGAGCACCAGCACCTTCATGGCTACCGCGACGATCGGCTTCTGACACCAGGGCGGCGCGCGATCCGCGCTCAACTCGCCGACAGGACCTTGGCGTGCATTTCCAGGGTCAGCGCTTCGATTCTCGCGCTCAGTTGCCGCGTGATCTCCGTGAGTTCAGTGTTCTGCTGCAACAGTGAGGCCATCTGCGCGGTGTGCTCGGCCATATGCAGTTGCCGCTCTTCGGCGGCCTTGGCGATGTCCTCGCGATGACGTGCGTCCGCGTCGGCAAGGGCTTTGTCGCGATCGGCCTGGCGCGTTTGCGCCAGCAGGATCAACGGCGCCGCGTACGCAGCCTGCAAACTGAAGGCCAGATTCAACAGAATGAACGGGTAGACGTCGAATTTCGTGAAACCCGCCACGTTGACGATGATCCAGATCCCGACCACCAGCGTCTGCCCGATGAGAAACGTCGGTGTACCAAAGAAGCGCGCAAAAGCTTCGGCTTTGAGCGCGAACCAGCCATCTCCGAACGTCGAGGTCGCGTGATTGTAGGGAAGGTGGAACCGCAAATGAGGCCAGCGCTCCTGGCTGGACGGTGAGTTGTCGGCTTTGGCTTGATCGAATGGCGTCATGGCAATGGACTCGCTCCGGATGATGACTTCCAAATTTACACGAGCGATATGGCATGCGCATGCGCACATTCTTTCCGAATGCTTACGACCCAATGCTGGTGGCGTTTCCGGAGAGAACGCGCATGAGGTTTTGCGACTATTCGCGCTTGAAAATCACCTTCGCCGTCTCGGCCTCTAGTGGTGCTGAGGTGTGCTCATGAACGATCTTCCATGCGTTACCGCGTTGCCTGAGTACCGCAGTCAGCCGATTATCCAGCGAGCGCAGATCCACGCCGTCCGCGGTAACGGCTTTGTAGGTCACGAAGGTATGAACCACGGCAAGATCCTGCGTGACGATTACCTCAGGATGGCTGAACTCCACGACCACACGCTCGGTGTCCAGCGAGCGGAACCAGCGCTCCGCCATCGCCCGCCAGGCCGCGATGCCGGCATACGACCATGCGCCCCACATGTCGAAGACGCGCACGTCCTCGTCATACAGTGCGATGAACAAATCGATGTCTTTCGCGAAAACCGCAGCTTTGTAGTCGTCCAGAACCTGCAAGATCGGATTGCCGGGTGTATCCATAGTGTTTCTCCTGAATCGGATTGCAATGGCGGCCGGGCTCCAGCGAAAACGGCGCATTGGAGGCTCGTGACCGGTTGGACTTCACTCCTACGACGATTGACGTCTTGCAGGATCGACACAGGATACGCAGCAATGCGCTGCGCGCAAAGGTCTGAACATTGCGCTTTGGGGTCGGTGCGCGCAAGCCGCGACCATGGGCAGTACAATCGCCAGGAGCCGCCCGTCCAGGACGCGCCCGGTCTGCCGCAAGGAGAACTCATGAAAGTGCTCGCCGTGCATCCCAGTGGCTTGATGTACACCCGTGTCTTCCTGCGACTCGAACCACTCGGCCTGGAGACGGTGGCGGCCGTGCTCCGCGACGCTGGGCATGATGTCAGACTCATCGACCTGCAAGTCGAATCGCATCGTGACCTGCAGCGGCTGATTCGCAAATGGCGGCCGGATGCCGTCTGCTTTTCCGGCAACTATCTCGCCAACATTCCCGAGATCATTGATCTGTCGAAAGCCATCAAGGCGCAATGGCCCGCTTGCTTCGTGTTCGTGGGCGGACACAGCGCGTCATTCACGGCAGCCGACATGCTCAAACACGCCGACGGCGCGATCGATTGCGTGCTGAAAGGCGAAGGTGAGGCGAAAGTCACCGAGCTGCTCGACGGCGTTGCGCGCCGTGCCGATCTCCTCTCGATACCGGGCGTCGTGACCCGCAGCGGCGAAGGACCGATGCCAGGTTTCACGGAAAACCTCGATCAGGTTCGCCCCGCGCGCGATTTGCTACGGCATCGGCGCAAATACTTCATTGGCGTACTGGATCCGTGTGCGTCCATTGAATTCGCGCGCGGCTGTCCCTGGGATTGCACCTTCTGCAGCGCCTGGACATTTTACGGACGCAGCTATCGCTCACGCAGCCCCGAGGTGATCGGCGACGAACTGGCGTCGATTCGCGAGCCAGGCGTGTTCATTGTCGACGATGTCGCCTTCGTGCATGCCGATCACGGCATGGCGATCGGCCGCGAAATCGAGCGTCGCGGCCTACGTAAAAAGTATTATCTCGAGACACGCGGCGACGTGCTGTTGCGCAACAAGGAGGTCTTTGAATACTGGCGCAAACTGGGCCTCCAATACATGTTTATCGGCATGGAAGCGATCGACGCGGAAGGGCTCAAGGCGTTTCGCAAGCGCGTCAATCTCGACAAGAACTTCGAAGCGCTCGCGTTCGCGCGCTCGCTCGGCATCACGGTTGCGATCAATCTGATCGCCGATCCTGACTGGGACCACGATCGCTTCGAAGCGATCCGCCAATGGTGTCTGGAGATTCCCGAAATCGTCAACATCAGCGTGAATACGCCTTATCCAGGAACGGAAATCTGGCTGCGCGAGCAACGCCAGCTGACGAGCCTCGACTACCGCCTCTATGACATTCAGCACGCCGTATTGCCGACGAAGTTGCCTCTGCCCGAGTTCTATCGCGAACTGGTGCGCACGCAGCAGGTACTGAACCGCAAGCACCTCGGCTGGAGCGCATTGCGCGGCGCAGCGAGCGAAGCGGCCCGGCTGGTGATGCGCGGACAGACCAACTTCGTGCGGATGCTGTGGCGCTTCAATTCGGTGTTCAATCCGAACCTGCAACTGGGCGACCACGCGCGCGAGGTCCGCTACGCCATGACGCCGCCTGCTACTCCGTCTGAAAGTGCCAGCGTCAAGGTGCTCTATGTGCACGGACCGGCGGGCCGCAAGGGCCGCAAACTGGATGACGCGACAGAAAGCTTCGTCGACGAAACGCGCATGGGTGCGGACTGAGGTCTTAAGCGCTCGTAGACGATTTCAGCAACCGTGGATACGGCCCGCGTGGCGTAGTGCGCGTTGCCTGACGAATCGCGTTTGTCTCAGGGCCAGTACTGCGCCGCCGGAAATGTGCTGCGGCGCAGATAGCCTACGTAGCCCTAACTGTTTCCTTCAGCTAGTTGGACGCGTGCGCCGCAAGCCGCATCAGGGCGGCCTGAATGTCGTCCGGGTAATGCACGTCCTCGCCACGAGCGGGGTCATATCCGACCTGTTCCAGTGCCGACAGCTCGGCCTGAACCTGGGCGCGGGTGACGGGTTCATTCGACTGGGCGAACGACACGACCGGCGCGGCAAAGACCGCGACCGCAGCGACCGCGTAAATGAGCGACTTCATACTGGCTACCTCCTTTTTGCTTGTTCTTGCACTGTTTGCAAGTCCCGCAGTCTTGTCGCCGTCTATGACAGTTTAGGTGAGGGGCACCGCTGCATTTGCGCCCATTCGGCAATCAGTTATTTACCCGTTGCAGGCACGCGTGTTGCGTCGACTACCCGTACCGCGGCGAGATTGCCGCACCACCATTCCGGAGGGCACAATCATGAGACAAACCGTGATAGGCGTGTTCGAGCACTACGCCGACGCACGCTCGGCACAACGAACCTTGGGCGAGGCGGGCGTGGCCCAGGCCGATATCGCCGTCTACTCGATGTCAGCCGACGCACCCGTTGAAAAAGGACCACGTGTCTATGCGCCAGACAGCGGTGACGTGCGCCATCACAACCCCGTCTTCGATCAGCTCGAGCAGTTGTTCGCACGGCTCTTCAAGAGTGGCCAGTATCCGGCGGAAACCGAGGATTACCGGGAATTGATCCGCCGTGGCGGGACGATCGTCAGCGCCGATGTTTCCGCGACCCAGGTCGATCTGGCTCGCGATCTGATGCGGCGCTCGGGCGCAACCGACATCGAGGAGCGCGCCAAAGTATGGCGAAATGGTTCTGTGGAGAGGGTTACGTCAGGGCAGACGATGCATCAGGGAAGCTCGACGACCCGCGATTACTCCGGGCTGTATTCAAGCCACTACGAGCCGGCTTCTACGCAACGAGGTGAGCCGATCACGCACGGCGAACAGGCCGGACGGGCTGCAGGCACGGCAGGTTTGTCGAGGACAACGGAATATGTCGACGATCCGCGCGACATGGCGCCGGTTGCGACTGCACCGACGGCATCCACCCGTGAGACGCCCGCCGTCCGCGGAACAGTGACGCAAGGCACCGCCGCCTCTTCAGCCATGCCGAATACGGTTGGCGGGATGCAGCAGGTCACGACGCGTCCGGAGGCGAGCGCCAGGACAGGACCCGTGGGCGATCCCATGATGAGCATCCCGCTAGACGATGCGCCCTACGACGACGAGTTTCGCGATGACTATGACACCCACTACGCAAGCACGGGTGCGTCATACGACGAATATCAGCGGGCCTACTCGCATGGAGCCACCCTCGGACAGGACGAGCGGTATCGTGGACAGGACTGGCAACGGGTCGAAGCGAATGCTCGCGAGAATTGGGAGTCGCGCTATCCGGATAGTGGGTGGGAACGGTTCAAGGCCGCCGTGCGGCACGGTTGGGACCGGGTCACGGGAGGTTGATGGAGTGGTTTGCACAGAGGTGATGTTTTCAGGCTCATTCTCCGCGGCCGGAAGCGCCGTTTAAGCATTCGGCCAACCCGCAAAAACACCAGATAGGGAGACACGTCAAGTATCATTGCTCCATGAATTTGCGGAGGAAGCCGGATGTTTACGGGGATTGTGCAGGGTGTCGGCGTCATCAAAGCCGTCACGGATCATGGGGAACTCAGAGCATTCAGCATCGAGTTCCCCGAACGGTTTACTGACGGGATCGAAATCGGCGCCAGTGTTTCGGTCGATGGCGTCTGCCTCACGGTGACAGCCATCCTGTCTCCTGTGCTGGTTGATTTCGACGTCATGCTGCAGAGTCTGAGAATCACCACCTTGGCAGATTTGGAGGCGGGCGCAAGAGTCAACGTCGAGCGGGCAGCCAAAGACGGGGCAGAAATTGGTGGACATCCACTGTCTGGTCACGTCGACTTCACCGGTACGATCATTCACATTGCTTCGTCCGAATACAACCGGATGGTTCGCATTGGGGTACCTGCCGATTTCCGTAGATACGTCTTCCCGAAGGGCTACATAGCCATTAACGGCTGTAGCCTTACCGTTTCGGATATCAATCGGGATGAAGGCTGGTTTGAAATCTGGCTGATTCCCGAGACGCGGCGCGCAACCACCTTCGACGCAAAAGGCGTCAACGACAGCGTCAACATCTAGATCGAGCGCAGCACTCAGGTTGTCGTGGATACGATTCGGGAATCGGTTAAGGAGACATTAGGAGAGCTGAGTGGGGCCATCACGAAGTTACTGGCAGACAAGGGCATTGATATCGAGGAACTGCTGGCTAAAGGTGTCCCGCGGCTACCGGAGAAATGACGAAGGTATGGGCGCGAGTTTGCGAAGGCGGAGCGGATGGTTGTTGTCGCGTCGCGCATTATCTTCGACTGATCGCCTGTGGCCCAACAGGCCGTGACAGGTGCTCTAGTCGTCTAACTCAATGCGATATCGAAGAGACTCGGCGAATCCATAGGCGGCGGTCTTCTTGAAGCGTTCGATCAAGATGCCATTACACGCAGCGATAACCTTCTGCGAGGCCAGGTTCTCGGGATCAACCGTGAGCTCGACGTAGGACAAACCTTGGCGCTTCGATTCGCCCAACATCAAATTGAGCGCCTGCCTGGCGTAGCCGTTGCCTCTCTTTCACGGCACGACTGAAAAGCCGATATGTCCGAGTACGTACGGCGACAATTCGGCTGTGCCAGCCTGCCAACGAAATCCGATTGCCCCGCTAAACTCGCCGTCCCAGATCCACCGGACGACACTGGGCAGGCGAGCGACGGTCGAGCCATCGGCTAGGGCCGAAACGTAGCTCGGCAGCAACGCGGACGTAGGTCTCAACAGTCCAATTGCGTGCATTGTTTTGCGTGCATTGTTTTGAGTGCATTAAAGGTAGTGTGAACTTCAACGCCCATGCCGATGGGCCCGTTGCACCGCGATGGTCCACGTGACACATCGCAGCGCTTGAGGGATTTCCGATCACTCCGGCAACTTCCCGCACGCCCCATAGATACGGGCTGCCATCGAGCCTCCCAAAGCTCAAATCCACTCAACAAACCAACGTTGACCGACAGGAAACAAACCCCAGCACTGATTCCTTGACGAAAACTGAAGCGTACCCCATTTTCATTGACTCTGATTTAGCGTAGCGGCATTATCTATATGCTTACAAATAAGCCCGCTCCCGCACAAAAGGATTTTCGATGACTGCACTCGTCTACAGCGCTTCCGGTACAGCAAATTTCCAGAACTGGTTGGCTACCAACCCGGCTCCCACGGCGCAGGCCTCGGTCCCCGCTGCAAACTCCTCTGCCAACGGAAATAGCAACGGCACCACCACATCGTTCCAGTCCCTGCTCGGCCAATTGACCGGCTACGTCAACGAAACGCCTGCGCAACGGATGCAAAACTCGATCCTGGCGCAGCTTGGGATCACCCCCCAGCAGTTGCAAAGCATGTCGCCGCAAGAGCGCCAGCAAGTGGAAGCGAAGATACAGCAACTGATGAAGACGGAGATGCAGGCTCAGCAGCAGCAGCAACAGCAACAACAGCAGCAGGTACAGGCTCAAATGCAGCAGCAGGTACAGACCCAAACGCAGCAGCAGGCATCGCAATCGGCAACGCATTCGTCGTCCAGACACGCCATCCCGATGATCAACCTCTTCGCCTGACATTTCACCTGCAAGATTCGGCGCAAGGTTCGGAGCTTTGAGTCTTTGCTCCGCTTGCGCCGCCTGCCACGCTGCATCGAAGCGGCTATCGGTTGCCCGCGTGATTGGTGTGAACAGCGCGCGTCACATGCGCCAGCAGGTTATCGACATCCCCAGCCGTGGTAGAAAAAGAAGTTACGAAGCGGACAACGTTCGGCTCCCAACGATCGTGATAGAACCCGAAGCCTGCCTGAAGCAGCGCCTGAATGACTTCGGCAGGCAAGCGACAAAACACGATGTTGGCCTCAGTCGCGCCGAGCACCTCAACGCCGCTCAATCCGGCGAGTCCGCGCGTCAGACGTTGCGCGGCGTCGTTGGCCTGGCGCGCATTGCGCAACCATAGATCGTCGGCGAGGTACGCGTCGATCTGCGCCGCAAGAAAGCGCATCTTCGAGAACAGATGGCCCGCCCGCTTGCGGCGGTAGCCCATTTCGGGTGCAAGGGAGGGATCGAACAGCACGATCGCTTCCGCTGCGAACGCGCCATTCTTGGTCGCCCCCAACGACAACGCGTCCACCCCAGCCTTCCATGTCATCTCGGCAGGCGAGCAGCCGAGCGACACCAATGCATTGGCGAATCGTGAGCCGTCCATATGAAGTTTGATGGACGATGTCTTGCACACCTCCGCCAACGCCTCGATCTCGTTCAGTGAGTAGACGCTGCCCTCTTCCGTCGCCTGCGTGATGCTCACGCACGAAGGCTGCGTCGAATGGACATCGCCCACCTTCACACGGGCCGCGCTTAGCAGCGCTGCCGGGTCGATCTTCGCAGACGCGCCATCCACGGTGACCAGCTTCGCGCCATTCGAGTAGAACACGGGGGCGCCGCACTCGTCGTTGTTGATATGGCTCGCAGGATGGCAATAGATGTTGCCCCAGGGCGGCGTCATCGCGCTCAGGCACAGGGCGTTGGCAGCGGTGCCGGTGGGCACCAGAAACACGTCGACTTCGCGCTCGAAGATTTCACCCAGCTTGCGTTCGACGCGAGCCGTCAGTTCATCGCCTCCATATGGGCCGGCCTGCCCGGTGCTGGCCGCAGCCAGGGCCGCGATTATCTCGGGAGATGCGCCCGCGATGTTGTCGCTCGTGAAACCCATAGCCGGCGCCGTGCCACCGTATGCCCGATCACTACTGTCCATTGTCCTGTCCTCAACTCGACGGGCGGAGAACTTCCCCCCGAATTGGCGCATCGTACGTAGAGTGAGGCCGCGCGACTTGTAAAATATTGATCGGCGATCAAGCTAAGAGGCGGGAACGCCCTGAAACCGGCGCTCCGCAGCCATCGGCCCGGTTACCCGGATTCACGCCTTGTAGCACGACGGAGCGACGCCGTACGCTTGCCGGAAGGCGCGATTGAAGTGGCTTTGATCGTAAAAACCAACTTCCTGGGCGACGGTTGCAATCGCCTGCGAGCTTCGCGACAAAAGCGCACAAGCCCGTTCGAGACGAAGACGGAGCACCCACGCGTGGGGCGTCATGCCGACGGTCTGCTTGAATTGCTTGAGGAACTGGAACCTGCCGAGCCCGCATAACCCCGCCAGTTCGTCGAGCGTGATCTTGTCGCCGAGATGACTGAAGCAATAGTCCCGGACGCGCTCCCATTGAAGCCGCGAAAGTGCGCCTTGAACCCGTTCAGGCACGACAGCGCGCGACTGCTTCAACAGGCATTCCAGCAAAGTCAGCCATTCCGTCTGCACCTCGAGGCTGCCCGCGCCATTGCTCCGCAGCATCGCGTCGTGCAGGCGCAGAAGATGGCCAGCGAGCAACGGGTCTTCAAGCAAGGCGCCGCCGAATTCCGGCTCGCGGTGCTGGCCGCTCATCTCCTCGGCCACACGGGCGAGGAGTTCCTGCGACAGGCGGAATGTCTTGAGCGTGGATTGACTGCCGTCCGCCGTGACCCCATCGTGAATCTCGCCTGGCGGCATCAGCACGATGGACCCGGGCCCGTGCAGTACGGTCTTTCCGTTGACTCGCTGGCGCTGCACGCCATCCGTCACCAGCCCGACGTGCAGATCGAGGTGGAAATGGCGCTCGAAACCGAAATCCGCGAAGCGCGCGGTACTCAGCACGAGGCCGGGTATCTCGGACACTTGCTGGAACTGGACGGATTCAGACATTGAACAGGGAGCGATGATGCGGGATTGGCGGACGTCGGAAAAGTATAGCGCTGCCGGTCCGGGCGCGAGCTAACCGAGGACGCGATGCAATTCGCCGCCGCGCAACGGGTGCCCGCATAGAAGGACACCTAAGGTAACGCCGCAAGCGCCTCCCCTTTCGAGAACTTTCCCCAAGTCGGGTTGAGTCGATGTATCCTCCCCACTTCGCTCAAACATAGCCAGATGTAACCCGGTGTTCCCACCCGCAAACCGCCTCCATCTCAAGCGTGCGCCTGCTCCGCAAGGACAGGCGGATCGGCATGTAGAAGGCCGAACCATTCGTCTAGGCAGGATTCCTGATCGATGCCACATTTCCAGTAAGCGGCGACCCGTATGAATGACATGATGCACGACGCTGCCGCGCTGTCCATGATCGCGATGACCTCGTACCTTGGACGCCAGCCTATCCTCGACCGCACAGGCCAGCTCGTCGCCTACGAATTGCTGTTCCGTCCAACCCAGCCGGATCGCGCCGAACCCGACGAAGTCCGCCTCACCGAGGGCATTCGCGCAACCGCGGATATCGTCGTCGAAACGCTTGGCGAACTGGGAATAGAGAACGTTCTGGGCGGACACACTGGCTATATGCGGGCCGGACGCGACTGGCTCATGAACGAAATGTTCACGCTGCTGCCGCGGGACCATTTCGTCATCGAAATCCTTGAGACCGTGCAACAGGACCCGCAACTGGTCCAGCGCATCCAGACGCTGTCTCGCGCGGGCTACCGCTTCGCTCTCGACGACATCCGCGAGGCCACCCTGGCGCGCACGGAAGTATTCGCTTGTGCCGATCTGGTCAAAGTGGCGGTGCCGCATTGGAGCCCCGCGCAACTGAAACCCTTCGTCACTGAGATGCACCGGGCGGGCAAGCGCGTCGTCGCCGAGAAGGTCGAAACGCCGGACGATTACCGCTGGACCTTCGATGCCGGATGCGATCTGTTTCAAGGGTACTATTTCGCCCATCCGCACTTGCTGGCCGTGCGCAGGATTCCACCGCTGCGTCAGGCGCTGGTGCAGCTTCTGGTGCTGCTCAGCGCCGAGCCGCCCCTGCCGAGCGTGGAAGACGAGGTCAAGCGCAATCCCGCCTTGACGATGCAACTGCTGCGCTTCGCCAGCTCGACGCATAACGCATCGACACGTGAGCGCATGCGGGTTCGCGACGCGGTCCAGATTGTCGGCACCGAATGGCTTCGGCGTTGGGCCTTGCTTGCTCTTTACACAGATGGCAATAGTCGCGCGGTCGCCTCCAATGCGCTCGTCCAGCTGGTCGGCACGCGGGCACGCTTCATGGAACTGGCCGCGCGCAGGCTCAAGCCGGACGACGAAGAGCTCGCCGACAACGCCTTCATGACCGGCATGACGTCCCTGTTGCCGGCGGTGTTGCAGCGTGAGCCTGCCGATCTGTTTGCTGAACTGCAGTTGGCGCAGCCGGTACGCGAATCCATTCAGACTCGCGCCGGCGTGCTCGGACGATTGCTCGCTTGTGCGGAAGCCATGGAGACTCCGGCTGCCGCGACATCGGTGACGGAAATCTGCAAGGGTCTCGCGCCGCTCAACGCCGCCGCGGTTTCGCTGCTTTCAGCTGCGGCCGCGAACTGGATGGCGAACCGGACCGGCTTCTGATTCGCTTCTGACCCGCTGCTGATCCGCCTCGAACGCGTCTATTCGGCCTCGTCCAGACCAATGTCGACGCACGCCGCCGCCTGATTGATCTTGCTGGTGGAGATGTAATCGACGCCGGTCCTCGCAACCGCGCCGATGGTGGCCAGGTTGATGCCGCCTGACGCTTCCAGCATCACCCGGCCGCCCACGATCTCGACCGCGCGAGTCATGTCCTCGAGCGACATGTTATCGAGCATGATGACGTCGACATTCGCAGCAAGCGCTTCCTCGACCTGGGCGAGGCTATCGCATTCGACCTCCAGTTTTGTCAGCACCGGCAACTGCTTACGCGCGCGCTGCACGGCCTTGGCAATGCCGCCGCATACGGCGATATGGTTGTCCTTGATCATCACGCCGTTATCCAGACCGAGCCGGTGATTCAGGCCGCCCCCGCAGGTGACCGCATGTTTTTCGAGCATCCGCAAACCCGGCGTGGTCTTGCGCGTGTCGATCAGGCGGGCTTTCGTGCCCGCCATGGCCGCCACGTACTGCTCGGTCAGATTGGCGATGCCCGAGAGGCGCTGCACGATATTGAGTACCGTGCGCTCCGCCGTCAGCACGCTGCGCGCCGTGCCGCTCACGTCGAGCATGACGGTGCCGCGTTCGATTTTCTCGCCGTCCTTGACGTGGACGTTGACTTCGAGCGTCGGGTCATAGCGCCTGAAGATCCGCGCGGCAACGTCGATCCCCGCGACGATCAGCGTCTCGCGCGCGTTCATGGCGAAGGCGCCGATCTCGTGCGCTTCGATCATCAACTGCGCGGTCAGATCGCAATAGCCGATGTCTTCGGCCAACCAAAAGTCGATCAGGCGATCCGTCTGGAATACGTCGTACATGTTGTCTCTACCTTGACTGAAAGAAGTGAAATCGATGCTTCGCCACGCATGACGAACCGCTCAGCGATGCTTCAGGCGACGATCCGCCATCATCAACAGCCCATTGCACGAAAGGGCGAACACCGTGAGAAACAGGGCCACCGCCATGATCGTGCGGATATCCCCCAGGTTCATCGCCGTGGTCAACAGATAGCCAAGCCCGTGTTGCGACGCGAACATCTCGCCGATCAACACGCCCAGCAACGTGAGTGAAAAGCCGAGCCGCAGACCGGACACGACTTCGGGCAGGATCGCCGGCAATACGACGTGAACAATCGTGCGGACGAACGACAACCGCATGGCTTTCGACGCGCGCAGGTAGACCGGCCGCATCTCGCGAATCGCGTTCATGGTGAACATCAGGATGGGGATCAGGCCGTGCATGACCCCGAAGGCCACTTTCGCGGACAACCCCAGCCCGAATACGAGCAACACCAGCGGATACAACGTCACCTTGGGAAGCGCATACAGGTTCAGCAAAATCGGCTCCGCGACGAGGCCGGACTGGCGGTTCACGCCGAGCAGCACGCCGAGCGTCACCCCGCCCGCGAGCGCAATGACGAGCGCGTAGGCCAGCGCTCTGGCGGTCTCGGCTGCGTTGTCCCAGAACGAAGCGGTGCCAAGCATCTGGATCAGCGCCTCCACGGTGCTCAGCGGCGAACTGAGCGAATGGTTGCCGACGGCCCAATGCAGGCATTGCCAGCAAACGACAATCACCAGCGCCACCAGCAACGAATCAGTGAATCTCTTCATGACGAAATCTCCGGCTGTCCGTCTGTTCAGCGCCGCCGGCGTGCCTGGAACCGCTGATCGATGCGGTTCAGCACGACGTTCACCAGCGTCACCAGCACGAGCACGAACAGCATCAGCGAATACATGTCGTCGTTTTGAAAGTTGTTGTACGCGTAGCCGATGGCGTAACCGATTCCCGAGCCCGACAGGATAAATTCCGAGGCGATCACGCCGATGAACGCATACGCCACCGCCAACTTCACGCCGGTAAACAGATACGGCAGCGAGGCAGGCAAGGTGATATAGAAAGCCGCACGCCAGCGCGAAAGCCGCATCACCTGAGCGCTTTTGCGCAGCGCACGCGGAATCCGGTCGAGCCCGTTCAAGGTCGCCGTAATCATGGTCACGACCGAGAGCAGCACGGCAATCGCGATGATCGGCAGCGAGCCAATGCCGAGGATGACGATGAAGACCGGATAAAAAATGAAGGTGGGCACCGCGTAATAGCTCGACAACAACGGTTCGATCGAGCGGCGCACCGACGGCAACGCGTGAATCGCCAGCCCCAGCACGAAACCGAGCAGCACCGAGACGATCGAGGCCACGACGATGTTGACGAGGCTCGTCGCAATGTCATGGTCGAATTTGCCGCTACGTAGCAGGTCGATGCCGTGCGTGACCATCGCGGACGGGGGAATCAGCACGCTGGATGGAATGACGTGGCTACGGCACAGCAATTCGATAAGACCGATAAAACCCGCGACCACGGCAATACGGATCAAACTTACCGCCTTCACTTCGAACTCCCAGGCTCGGATGAAAACACTCAGGCGCAGCACGCGCCTAATGCGCGCCCATCACCTTCAACGACTCGACCCGCAGCTTTTCCCACAGACGCGCGTTGATCTCGCCGAAGCGCGGCGTCGCCACCACGCGGCTGTCGCGCGAGCGCTCCCAGCCCGTTTCGACAATGTCGATGAAACAACCCGGCCGCGCCGACATCACACCGACGCGGTCGGATAGCATCGCCGCCTCATCGAGTGCGTGGGTAATCAGCAGTACCGTGGCCGAGGTTTCGCGCCATAGCCGCAGCAACTCGTCGCCCATCAGCAGACGGGTCTGCTGATCGAGCGCGCCGAACGGCTCATCGAGCAAAATGAGGCGCGGCTGCAGCACCAGCGTTCTGGCGATACACACGCGCTGCCGCATACCGCCTGACAACTGCGACGGGTAGGCTGTCTCGAAGTCGCGCAGTCCCATGAAACCCATTGCGTAGTCGACTCGCCGCTGGATCTCCGCGCCGTCGACGCCCGCCATGCGAAGCCCGAACGAAATGTTGTCGCGCAGATTCAACCAGGGAAACGACGCGTCCTCCTGAAACACCACGCCCACGCCGTCCGGCACGCCCTTCACCAACTGGCCTTCGAACGTCACCGTTCCGGAGCTTGGCTGGACGAGCCCCGCCAGCGTATCGAGCAAGGTGGACTTGCCGCAACCGGACGGGCCCACCACGGAGAAGAACTCGCCCCGCGTCAGCGTGAGATCGACCGGTCCGAGCGCATGCAGCAGGTCTTTCGAATCGCTCTTTGGGAAGTAACGGGTGACACCCGTGAGTTCGACATGCGCCTCGCCCGACGCCGCCGCATGCTGGGCAGGCGACTCGACGATCTGCAGCGTGGGATGCGAATGCCCCGTCTTCATAGCGTGCTCTTCGCTTTCAGGTCGGGCGGCAGAAAGCGCGTATCCACCACTTTCGACCAGTCGACATCCCCATTCAGTTCGCCAATCAGCCTCAGGCCGTCGGTCATCCGGTCCAGTTCGGCGCGGTTGAATTCGCCGTCGCTCCACATGCGCGATTTGACCATATTGTTCACGGCTTCGCGCGCGACCTCGGGCGTGAGCTTGAAACTCGTCTGCAGCAGGGCTGCGGCGCCCGCTGGGTCCGCGTACACGGCGTCGACGCCCGCGCGGCGTCCGGCGATGATGGCGCGCAGTTCGTCGGGATGCGTCTGGGCGAATTCACGCGTGGTGATGCCGACCGAGGTGGTCATCGGCTGCAGAATGTCGCCCGCCCGATACACGGTGCGGTAATTTGTCTTGCGCACGATCGACAGCGGCTCGATCAGCACCGCGCCGGAGACCGCGCCCTGTTCGAGCATGGTCAGTCCGTTGACGTAGCCGCCCGAAGCGACCCGGGTCACCTTGCCGGCGTCGACGCCCTTTTGCTTGAGCACCATCAGCAACAGCATTTCGGACACGCCTTTGGGCGACGTGATCGCCACCTTCTTGTCGGCCAGGTCCGCAACCGATTGCACGTTGCTATTGGGCATCGTGACCATGGACGCTTCCGCGACGCTGCGCGTGCCGACGTTGACGATGACCAGATCGAGCCCCTGGCGCTGCGCGGCCAGCGCCGCCGCTACCGCGACCTCGCCGTACGGCGTCTTGCTGGCGAGGATATTGCGCACGGTCGTGCCGCCGCCACCCGAAGTGAGAATGCCCGTGATATCGACGCCGGCCTTCCTGAAGAGGCCCTTGTCCATCGCGACCGCATACGGCAGTCCGTAGAGGCTGCTGCCCCATTGTGTGACGGAGATTTCATCGGCCCGCGCTGCCGGCTCCAAAACGAGGCTGGCTGCCGATAGCGCGAGCGACGCCGCCAGCGCTGCACAGGCCCGTTTGACGAAACCCTTCATATAGTGAACTCCGACTGGAAAATCGGGTAACTATAGCGCCCCTAAGCCTGCAACCAAAACGCGCTGCCACACAAAGGACCGTTGCACGCTGGAAATGCGCGCTGAACGGGACTGTAAACCGGCGTCAAATCCGCGCCGCAGATGCCGCGGCGCGGCGCCGACTGCTTCAGAGCACGCCGCCGTAAGGCGTCTCCGCGCAACCCGTGACACCGGGCCGGACCGCAAACACATGTCCATCGCTTTCATTGGCGCCCGCATCCGGGCGAATCGTCGTGATGAACAGCGTATCGAGCTCGCGCCCGCCGAATGCGCACATCGAAGGCTTCATGGCGGGCAATTCGATCTGTCTGTCCAGCTTGCCCTCGGGCGTGAAGCGCAGCACCCGGCCCGCGTCGTTGGCGCAGATCCAGTAGCAGCCGTCGACGTCCATCGCGGCGCCGTCGGGCCGGCCCACATAGTGATGCAGATCGGCGAAGAGGCGCCGGTTACGCGGCTCGCCCGTGTGCTCGTCGTAATCGAAGGCCCAGATGAGGCGCTGTGACGTATGCGAATCGGAGAGGTACATGGTGGCGCCATCCGGCGACCATGCGAGTCCGTTTTGCACGATCAGCCCGTCGACGATCGAAGCCGACAGCGTGCCCGCCGTATCGAAACGGAACAATTCACCGGCTGGCCGCGCAGTGGGATTGTCCTGCACCATCGTGCCCGCCCAGAAGCGCCCCTGACGATCGCAACGGCCGTCGTTAAAGCGCATGTCCGGCAGCGGGAACGCTGGCGCAGCCAGTTTGCGTACTTGCGCCTGCTGGGCCGCCGCGTCATGTTCTTCACCTGATTCGGGCAGCGTGACGGAAAAGAGCCCCGTTTCGAGGCCGGCCAACAGGCCACCCTCGCGCCCGAAAGCGAAACACGCGACACGTTCCGGCAATACCCATTCGGTTCTAACGCCGGACTCGAGATGCAGGCGGATGATCTTGCGCGCCACAATATCGACCCAATAAAAGGCGCCTTCCGCCGCCTGCCAGACCGGGCTTTCACCTACTGTCGCCGGCAACGCACCCGCGGCTTCCACCCGTTGCGCACGCATGCTCGATACGGCGCTCATGGATTGACCTCCAGCGGGCCAGACAACCTGACGCGCGGTGTGCGCGAGTCCCGTTCGATGCAGATACGCATCGCTCCATCCCTACCCATCTGCTGCTCCTTCAAAGAGTCGGGGACGAGACCGGTGCCGCCGCGCACTCGTCATGCGCGATCGCTCGGTCCCGTCCCCGTATCGTCAACCGTATGTGCGTGTCGCTAGCCGGCTAGCGCTGGTCGACGATTGTGGTGTTGTAAGTCTGGCCGCCAATGATGACGTTCTTCAACGTGATGCCATTGACGTTGTACGCGTAAATCGGCCCCGGCGTCGTGACCGTAGCGGCGCCGTTGTTCACCGGCGTGCCCAGATTGCAGTTCGAAATCGTGACGCCCGTGATGGGCGGAATCGCTGGTGTCGGGGCGGGTCCGTTGTAATCGAAGCCCACCGGCCCCTGCGCGACGATGGCCTGGAAACACGAACCCGACTTGCTGCCCAACGTCACGTCGGTGACCTGCACGTTCGAGATATTCACGTTCTGCACGACCGGCGGACTCTCCCGCACGGCGTCGCCAGCCGGGTCGTAGTCGCAATCGAAGGTGATCAGACCGCCTTGCGATGCCGAAGGATTGCCCGCCGTCGAAGTGGCCACGCCAAGCGGCACCGTGCTGTTGATCGGGCTGCCGGCCAGCAACGAACTGCCATAGCCGCTGCCCGTGAGATTGATGCCGTTCGGCAGGGTGACCGTATCGACGTAGAAGTTCTTCACGAAGCCGCCGCGATTCATATTCGTCTTGATGCGAATGGCGATATTGAGCGGATTGGTCGCCCAGTTCTGGTTCAGCATCTGCAGATTGCGCGCGTAGACGTTCTGCACGCCGCCGCTCATTTCGCTGCCGAGCGTGATGCCGCCGTGGCCGCTATTCATCGTGCAGTTCTGCACGACGATGTTCTGCGAGGAACCGTACTCCGTATCGAGCGCCTTGCCCGATTTGATCGCAATGCAGTCGTCGCCGGTATTGAACGTGACTGTATCGCACAGCACGTTGCTGCATGCGTCGGGATCGAAGCCGTCGTTGTTCGGCCCGATGCTGTCGGCGAACACGCCGCGAATCACGAGGTTCGTGCAATCGGTTGGGTGGTGCTGCCAGAACGGTGTGTTCTGGGTGTGATAGTTCTCCATCAGTACGTTCGTGCAGCCAATGAACTCCACCATGCACGGACGCAGATAATGCCCCAGACCGAAGATTCGCTGCGCCACCGGCACCCCGGCTTCGGACAACGCCGGCAGGTAGTTCTGGTCCTGCTGCCAGGGCGTCGTCGGGCTCGTCAGAAGCGTATACAGCGCCTCGGAGATCGCGGGTGCGACGGTCTTCAGGTCCACGTTGTTCGGGTTCGTGTAGGCCTGCGACGGCGTCGACGAACCCGCGCAACCATACTCCCCCTTCGAGCCCTTGTAGGTCCACCAGCAGGTACTCGTGTTGCCGCTGCCGGCGAACGGCGTCATGGCCTGACCATTCAGCACCGAGGTGGTGTCTTCGCCGGTGATGGCGATCGTCGTCTGATTGCGCGCGTAGACGGGTGCACCGAAATTCAGGCAATCGTTTGCCTGCCAGCGGCTATAAAACAGCTTGCCGTTCGCTCCGCAGTCGACCGGGCCATCCTTGGCGTAGTCTGCCGGGTTGGGACTGAAGTAGATCGTGCAATTGCTGCTCAGGTGAAAATTGACATTACTCAGAAGCACGATAGGACCCGCGCAATACCAGTTGCCCGACGGCACCACGACCCGGCCGCCGCCCGCCGCATTGCATGCCTGAATGGCGGCGAGAAAGGCAGGCCGCGAGTCGAACGCGCCGGCGGCGTTGGTCAGGTTGGCGCCCGGGCTCGTAGGCGAAGTCGTGCCCGTGAAGGGATTGGTTGCGGCCACAACCGAACAGGGTTGCGCACCGTAACTGGTCACCGTGAAGTCCACACTCCGGAACATCGACTGCGTGATGCCCTGCAATGAGTTGAGGATCTGCGTGGCGAGGCCTGCCGTCCCCCAGATTGGATCGAGGGCGCCGGGCGGGCTGTCGACGCTGCCGCCGCAACCTGGCAGCGTGCCGAGCAGGGTTGCGCCTGCGGATGCCCCCGCAAGGACCATAAATGCCCGGCGGCCGGGCGAACCCGGTTCGCTGCCATGACCGCTGCTCTTCCTCGTGCGTTCACGGACGTTTCTATTGCGCGTTGCCACGATTGCCTCCTGATATTTTTTATGGGTTCTCTGACCGGTTCTTTCACTGCTGTCTAGACCTGGCTGGCAGGCTCGCGTCGGCCTTCAGTCCGCTGTATGGACGGACGCGTTTCAGGTGACGTATTCATGCAGATAGGCCGAGAGCATTGTTGTTATACAACGCAATAGATGTCAAGCCATGGAATGAAGGCTTGATAGCACCAGGTCTGCGCGTCGACGATGAACCGGGAGAGCGACGATTTCGGATTCAAGCCTGCAAACCGGCGTTTGTGAGCGGTAGGCAAACATTTACAACGCTGGCGGAGCCGTGTGACGGATATCTATGTGCTAGGGAAACTCCTGGCCCAATCTTCATTTGCTTGACAACTTTTCGACGAATTGACATGATTGCCTGACACCATCAACGAAGCTGCGTCCACGCCCTTGCGGGCGACCAGCAGACAGCATTCGCGCGCGCCAAGCCACGGCAGTTCAGGCAGATGGCGAGCGCCTCCCCCACAGCACCGGGCTCCTTTAAGGCAGCCCCGGCTTTGCTGAATCTTCAAGATAAGGATGAGACCCGTGAAAAAAATTGCATTGAGCGGCGCAGGCGGTCAGCTCGGCCGCGTGTTGCGCACAGCCCTGCTCGAGCGCGGCGCCAACTTGCGTTCGGCCGCAGGCTCGCGCCCGCTGGAGCCGATCGTCGACGGCGAAGACGTCATGCACGGCGATCTGCGCGACCCTGCCGTAGTCGACCAGCTGCTGAAAGGCGTGGACGTGCTGATCCACATGGCAGGCACTAGCGTCGAGCGCCCGCTGCCCGAAATCATCGAGAACAACCTGCGCGGACTCGTCGAAGTGTATGAAGGCGCGCGCCGCCATGGCGTCAGCCGCATCATCTTTGCGAGCTCCAATCATTCGATCGGCATGCACTCCGTCGAAGACAAGCTCACACTCGATTGCGATTTCCGCCCGGACGGCTTTTACGGTCTGAGCAAAGTGTGGGGCGAAGCGCTTGGCCGGCTCTACTGGGACAAGCACGGCATTGAGACCGTGAGTATCCGCATCGGCAGTTGCATCGAAAAACCGACGGAATTCCGCCACCTCAGCACATGGCTCGGTTTCGAAGATCTGCTGCAGTTGATCGATCTATCGGTCAACGTGCCGGATCTCGGCTATCAGGTGGTGTGGGGCGTGTCGAACAACACGCGCAGCTATTGGGACAATGCAGGCGCTTCACGCCTCGGTTATCAGCCGCGCCAGAACGCGGAAGACTACGCCGCGGAGATTCTCGCCAAAACCAATCCGCTCGATGCCACCGCCCAGAAGTATCAAGGCGGCAGCTTCGCCAGTTTCGATTTCACCGCGCAAGAGCTTAGGAACGGGAGGCGTTGACGCGTTGCTGATGAGGCCTTAGGCGCGATTGTGGCGCCATCCCTGGCGATCTGACGCCACCTTGCGACAGAACCCGGCCAGCCGGGTTCTGTGTCCTCACGCAAGCGATACGCCAAAACTCAGTACACCGGATGACCGTTGATCAAGCTCGGCAACCAGGTGGAAAACATCGGCACGTAGGTGACGATATTGATCGCGCTGAAAATGGCCAGGTAGTACGGCCAGGCAATCTTGGTGGTCTCTCCGATCGACACTTCGCCGATCGCGCAACCGATGAACTGCACGGAGCCAATCGGCGGGTGCACCAGTCCCAGCGAACAGTTCAACAGAATCATGATGCCGAACTGCACGGGGCCGACGCCATAGTGCATCGCCATGGGCAGGAACAGCGGCGTCGTGATGAGGATGTGCGCCGCCATATCGACGAACGTGCCAAGGAACACCTGCAGGATGTTGATATAGAGCAGCATCAGCCACGGAATGGTCGTCGCGTGTTCGAGCAGGTGCTGGATCGCGTCCGGAATTTCCAGGTAGGCCATCTGGAAACGCAGCATGTTCGACACGCCAATCAGCAACAGCACGACACCCGTGGTCTTGGTGGCACGCGCCAACGCCATGGCGAGCTTTTTGAGCGTCATCGTGCGATACACGACGAAGGTCAACACCAGCGAGTACGCCACAGCAATGGCCGCGGCCTCGGTTGCCGTCGCAATGCCCTTGGCCACGCAGGTCAGAATGATCAGGATAACCATCAATCCCGGCAGAGCGCCGAGGAAAGTCCGCGCCACCATGAACCAGCCGGGAAACTTCGGCAGTTCCGTCGAGCCGTCGGCGCGGCGCGGAAACTTGTAGCGCACCGCTTGCCAGTACGCGGCAAGCAGGACGAAACCCATGACCCACAGCACCGGCACCAGTCCGGAGAACAGCAGATCGCCGATCGACACGCCGCTCACCGATTGCCCCGCCACGATGCCCGTAATCCCCTGCGCCGCGAGGGCGTAGATGATCATGTTGGTGGAGGTCGGCATCAGTGCGCCAGCGAGCGAGGCATGCGTCGTGACGTTGACCGCGTAGGCCGCGCTATAGCCTTCGCGCTTCATCAGCGGAATGACCACGCCGCCCATCGCCGAGGTGTCGGCGGTCGGCGATCCGGAGACGCCACCGAACAAGGTACAGGCGACCACATTGGCCATGCCGAGGCCGCCGCGGAAATGCCCGACCGTGGCTTGCGCAAAGCGCAAGATGCGGTCGGCGATACCGCCGTGCAACATCAGCTCGCCCGACAGGATAAAGAACGGTACCGCGAGAAACGAAAAGGCATTGATGCCCGAGACCATCGACTGGATGGCCGTCGCGGCCGGCAGCCCTTCATGCAGATAGGTGAGGATGCAGGACAGCCCCAGCGCGAAAGAAACGGGAACCCCGAGTACGAGGAAGACAAGAAAACTGACAGTTAGAATCGCAAGTTCCATGATTGATCACGCCCGCTTCCGCGCGAAGAGGTCCAGCAGATGTTCGATTGAAAAGAGGATGGTGCAGGCGCTGGCCAGGAACGGAATCGCATAGCGGATCGCTTCCGGCAGACCCAGAATGGGGATCTGGTCATCGAAGGTGGTCGTTGCCATGGTGGTCGCGCCGAAACAGACCGCCACCGAAAACGCCATCACGCACAGTTGCTGAAACACCGCCATCGCAATCTGACCATTGGGCGGCAGTTTCTTGACCAGCGAATCGAGGCCGATATGCCCGCCGTCGCGAACCTTCAGCGCGGCGCCGAAGAACGCGATGACCAGCACCATCAACAGGCCGACCGGTTCGACATAGTCAGGGGCGTCGTTGAAGACATAGCGCATCACCACGCTGTACATCACCAGCACCACCAGCACGGCGAGGCAAATCGACGCCAGCACGGTGGCCACGCGGGCCAACACCCCGAGCGAGCATTTCACGAAGTTCATCTATTTCTTCCTCGTACAGAGCAGCGAAGCCGTGATTCCCCACACGAACCCGCCGCCACACCTGGGCGGACCCGCGACCGAACTGAACTGAACTGAACCGAACCCAACCCAAACGACGAACCCCGGAAACCCCTGCGCGTGCTCCACAAGGATTTCCGGCCACGGTAACGCTGGGAATGGCTTACTGGATCGCCTGAATTTCAGTGACGATCTGCTTCATTTCAGGCGTCCTTTCATACTTCGCCCACACCGGCTGCATCGCCTTCACGAACGCAGCACGATCGATCTGCCCGGCAGGCGTGATCGTCACACCCGCTTTGGTCACGGTCTGGACGCCTTCGGCTTCCTTCGCGGTCCACAACTTGACGTAGTAAGGTACCGAGTCGGCGGCAGCCTTGCGGATCGCCGTCTGTTCCTGCGGCGTCAGCGTGTCCCACACCTTCTTGGAGAACACCAGCACTTCCGGCGTCATCGAATGCTCGGTTTCGGAGAATTGCGTCGCCACTTCGTAATGCTTGGTTTCGACGTACGACGGGATGTTGTTCTCGGCCGCGTCGACCAGACCCGTCTTCAGCCCCGTATAGACTTCCGCGAACGGCATCGGCGTCGGCGTGCCGCCCATGGCCTTGATTTCGTCAACCATCAGATCGGACGGTTGCACGCGCACCTTGAGGCCCTTCATGTCGGCCGGCGAGTGAATCGCCTTCTTGGCGTAGATCGAACGCGCGCCGCTCTCGTAGAAGGTGAGCGCGATCATGCCCTTGGCCGCAAAGGCGTTGAGAATCTTTTGACCTTCCGGGCCGTACATGACCTTGCGGAACTGCTCGGTGTCGCGGAACAGGAACGGCAGCGAGGGGATCATCGATTCCGGCACGATCTCGTTGAACGCTGCGGCATTGGCGCGGACCATGTCGATCGCTCCGACGCGGACCTGGTCGATCGTGTCGTTTTCCGAGCCGAGCGCGCTGTTGCTGAAGACCTTCACGGTATCCGCGCCGTTGGTCTCCTTGGACAACTCGTCGCCCATGAATTTCACTGCCATGACGGTCGGGAAGGTGTCGCTATGCACGTCGGCAACACGGAACGTGTGTGCCTGCGCTGCACCTGCGCTAAACGCGAGAACCGAGGCGGCTACCATCATCGATACACCGGTCAGGGCGAAATTTTTTTTCATCGTTGATCTCCTCAAAATTATTCCATCGGTGTGGCCAACCCCGATCCCGATTTACAACTTAGCACAAGCCGCCATGTTGTAAGACAAGATGAGATTGTATAAATATATGACCTCGTTGCGGCCTAGGACATACCCGTAGGCAGGATGCGTCTGCGAGACGTGGAAAGCGTGGCTCCAGGCGGTCTCCGGGAGAGGTGGCAAGGGCCGCGGCACGGCTGTCCGCTGCTCGATAGGGGCTTGATAAGGTGGAAACCGGACGCTCACGATGTCTTACACATCGGGGCGCACGCATTCGTGCAGGCCTGGCCTGGCGGGGACATAAACGACCATGCGCAGGCGGAGCAAACCGGCACCGGCGCGAGGGTGACGGCATCGAACGACGCCGTCACCCTCAACCTTCTACAGCATCAGAACGTGTGATTGATACCGATCGTCGCACCGAACTGGCTGCGGCACGATGCAGCCGACTGCTCGGCGATCGCCGCCGTCGCGGCAACCACCTTGCCGCCGTTGATGGTCTGGCCGTTGGCGCGCTGGAATGCTTCCAGCACGTAGATACGCGTGCTCTTCGACAGGTTATAGAGCTGAGTCAGGTTGATCTGCTGATAGCTCGCCGCATCCTCGACGCCATTCGCTTGCGTCGCACGGGTGTAGCTATAGCCTGCAGCGAAGTCCCACGCGACCATCGGGCGGAAATGGAGCACCGCGCCGCCGGTATTGAAGATCGCCGTGCTCGCGAAGCCCGACTTCGGACCCGCGATGTATTGCACGTTCGAATACGACGCCGAAACGTCCCATTGCGGGCTGAACGTATAGCCGCCGGTGACGGCAAAGCGCTGCTGCGCGGCCGCATTCTGATAGCCGTTCGTGATGCTCGACTCGCCCTGCTCGCCCGTGCCCGAATAAGCCGTGGAACTGGAGCTCCACGCGCCGCCGCCTTCGGTCGCATTGTTGAAGCGCGCAAAGCCGACGCCGATGCCTGCCGCGCCAGCCAGATACTGGGCGCCCACGCTCCACGATGCGCCAGCGTTGGTGCTGCCCGGCACGCCACCGAATGCATACATGCCGCTCACCTTCAGACCGCCATACGAAGGCGACGTGTACATGAGCGAGTTGTTGATGCGGTAGTCGGTGTCGAGCGCATCGAGGTCGCCCGGGTGCGCACCGAAGGCGCCGGTGAGCCACGGTGTCGGACCGTACTGCGCGAGCATGTTGTAGTAAGGCGTGTACTGGCGACCCGCCGTGAACGAACCATAGGTGTCGTTGGCGATACCGACCCACGATGCACGGCTGAACATCAGGCCGGCCTTGCTCTCTGCGCCGGTGTCGGCGTTATAGCCTTCCTCGAGCTGGAAGATCGCCCGCGTGCCGCCGCCCAGATCTTCGCTGCCCCTGAAGCCGAAGCGCTCGCCGCCCCACACCCCTTCGACCAGCTTGAATACCGATTTGCCGCCCTTCGTCGCCCCGGTCGACGGTGCCTGGCTGTTCAGATAACCCATGCCCGTATCGATCACCCCGTACAGTGTCACGCTGCTTTGCGCGAAAGCTCCGCCCGCAGCAAGCATGGCCGCCATGCCCGCGACGGCTAGCCTGGCTTCTTTTTTGTAAGTCTTTTTCATCAGATCGTCCTTTGTTGTCATTGGAGTTATAGCGGCGCGTTATGCCGCACGAAATTGCCTGGCCGCCATCGGGCATCCAGTTATCGCTCTCGTCGTCACAGATCCGCCGACAGGCCGGTCGGCAAGATATGCAGTCCTTATCGTTGGCATTGCCGCCTGGTCTCCTGCGCGCGGCTTGACTGCCAGATTTGCCCGGTCGGAGGTTTTCCGACGCGTTTGCGGCTGTTCAATCAGTGAATCTCGGGCTCGCCAGCGCCGTTGTCGCTGGCGGCTCCGGCCGCGCCTTCGCGTTGCAGGAAGTCGAAGTCGCAACCCTTGTTGGCCTGCATCACGTGCACCTGATGCATCGCGCCGTAGCCGCGCGTGAACCGCGGCGCCGGTTCGACCCACGCCGCCTTGCGACGCGCCAGCTCTTCATCCGATACCAGCACGTTCAGCTTGCGTTGCGGCACGTCCAGCTCGATCAGATCGCCGCTCTGCACCAGCGCGAACGGCCCGCCAATAAACGACTCCGGCGCCA
>NZ_JBNDMK010000027.1:0-116633 GCF_050436545.1 Paraburkholderia sp. GAS41 | reverse complement strand
CGGATTACCCGTGTGAAAGTAGGTAATCGTCAGGCTCCCTAGCAGCAACAGAAACCCCACCCCACAAGGTGGGGTTTCTGCGTTTACGGAAAGGCCATTAATTGCGACACACAGCATCTGTGTTCCGCAATTGAGTGCAGGTAAGACGGAATGATTTTGTAAGTATTCTGACTGCGGATCGCCTGTTCCTTTCTGGATGTAATAAACAAACAGCCTCGCGCTACGTCAGCTTTCAGCTCTGTCAACCCGTTCGAATGGCCCCCACCATGCACCAAAATAGGACGTTTTCTCATCGAAACGACTAAAATTTGTGCAAACGCACATCGCGCCCGGTGGGCGCAATACCCAAGACTGCAATAGTGTCTGCCAACCACCGCATTAATCGCTGAACAATTGTTTGCGGCGCTGCAAAAATCTCAATTTCGGGTTATGCTCCTCAACCTTTGGCGTTATGCTCGTTAACCCTTTGCGCCTGTGCGACATTGGGACGCGTTGACCTGGCCCCCGAATCGAGTAATGCGCCTATCCGGCGTAATAAGACCGTAATACGTATTTCAATGCTTTCAGTTTGACGGCCTTGATCCGGACGTTTTCCTGCTTCAGCTCTTTAAAGAACAAATGCAATCCGCACCGCTTCTTAGCCTTTTGATCTGGGTCCCCATTGTGGCGGGCATCATCGTTTTGCGATTGGGTTCCGGTTCGCCGGGCCGCGCCCGTGGGCTCGCGCTCATCGGTGCACTCGCAGGTCTCCTGCCGGTCATCCCGCTGGTCGCTGGCTTCCAGAACGGTGTGCCGTCCATGCAGTTTGTCGAGAACGTCAAGTGGTTGCCGTCTTTTGACATCGCGTGGCACCTCGGAGTAGACGGGATATCGCTGTGGCTGATCGTCCTCACTGCACTGACGACCGTCGTGATCGTGGTCGCGGGTTGGGAGTCCATCAAGCTGCGTAGTGCACAGTATTTCGGCGCATTCCTGATGCTGTCGGGCTTCATGCAAGGTGTCTTCACCTCGCAGGACGGCATGCTGTTCTTCGTGTTTTTTGAGGCGACGCTGATCCCGCTGTATCTGTTGATCGGAACATGGGGCAACAAGAATCGCTCGTACGCGGCGGTCAAGTTCTTCTTCTTCTCGTTGATCGGCTCGCTGATGATGCTGATCTCGATGCTGTATCTGTACGCACAGACCCACAGCTTCGACCTCGAAATCTGGCGCACGGCTCAGCTCGGTTTCGTGCCGCAGATGCTGGTTTTCCTCGGCTTCCTCGCAGCGTTCTCCGTGAAGGTGCCGATGTGGCCGGTCCATACCTGGCTGCCTGACGTCCACCTCGACGGGCCAACGGGCGCTGCCGTGATGCTCGGTATGCTGAAGATTGGTGGCTACGGTCTGCTGCGTTTCGCGTTGCCTATCACGCCTCAAGCGAGCCACTTCTTTGCGCCGGCCATGATCACGCTGTCGCTGGTCGCGGTTATCTACTCGAGTCTGCTGGCACTGGTACAGACCGACATCCGCAAGCTGCTCGCGTATTCGTCAGTGTCGCACATGGGCCTCGTTACGCTGGGTCTCTTCATCTTCAATCCGCTCGGCCAGGAAGGCGCGATCATGCAAATGATCTCGTACGGTCTGGTGTCCGGCGCCTTGCTGTTGTGCACGGGCATGCTGCACGATCGCACGCAAACCGGCTCGATCGACGCCTACGGTGGTGTGGCCAACACCATGCCCAAGTTCGCCGTCTTCGTGATGCTGTTCTCGATGGCGAACGTCGGCTTGCCGGGCACCGCCGGTTTTGTCGGCGAGTTCATGGTTCTGATGGGCGCGGTAGGTTTCAACTTCTGGATCGGCGCACTCGCAGCGCTGACGTTGATCCTGAGCGCGTGCTACACGCTGTGGATGTACAAGCGCGTCATCTTCGGTGCAATCGCTAACGCGCGAGTCGCGAAGCTGGCCGACGTGAGCAAGCGCGAATTCGTTTTGCTGGGCGCCATGGCGGTGTTGGTGCTGGCCATCGGTATCGATCCGAAGCCGCTCACCGATGCGATCAATCCGTCGTCGAGCAGCCTGCTCGCGCAGACCAATCGCACGCCACAATCGGTCGAGGCTGCCTCGGTCGAAAACGGCGAACGTTTGCAAGCCCGTGCTGTGGTAAACGCAACACACGCTCCAGGCTAATCGCAGGACTTCTTTAGCGGCGTCGTGTCTTCGAAAGGGGACACGGCGCGCTTGTGTTTGTAGAGTCCAAGCGTGCAAAGTGCTCTGGATATACGGCCATTACTGGCTTGTGGTTCGTAGCAATAACCGTCGCTGCATGAGCTTGATACGAAGCGAGCGGCGCTCGTTGGGGCTGCGTTGTGCGGCAACGTGTCACACATTTGCGACTCGCAAGAGATCGTTGCAAAAAAAGTTCTTTGTAACGCGATTACGAGGCTTTACCATGCGACCGCTTACTAATGGAGAGCGGTCGGATGATGTTCATCGAAGACGTAAAGAGCAGGCAATCGATATGAAAGAAAAGACTCTACGGGGGGCGATGACTTCCATCGCCATTGGGCTGGTCACGCTGATGTCAGGTTGCAGCAACCTGGATATTCTGAATCCCAAGGGCAGCGTGGGCGTAGCCGAGCGGGATCTCATCAGCGTTTCGACGTGGGCCATGCTCATCGTCGTGATTCCCACCATTGCACTGACGCTGCTGTTCGCGTGGCGCTATCGCGCGTCGAACAAGAACGCCGAGTACCGTCCTGACTGGTCGCATTCCACGGCCATCGAGGTCGCGGTGTGGACCATCCCCACGCTGATCATTCTGTTCCTGGGTGTGCTGACGTGGAAGAGTACGCATGAGCTCGATCCGTACCGTCCGCTGCAATCCAGTGTGAAGCCGATCAATGTCGAAGTGGTTGCACTCGACTGGAAGTGGCTGTTCATCTACCCCGATCTCGGCATCGCTTCGGTCAATCAGCTCGCGCTTCCCGTGGGCACGCCGGTGAACTTCAACATCACGTCGGACTCGGTGATGAACTCGTTCTTCATCCCGCAGCTTGGCGGCCAGATCTACGCGATGGCAGGCATGCAGACGAAGCTGCACCTGATCGCGGATGAGGCAGGCGACTACGCAGGCGAATCGGCCAACTTCAGCGGCAAGGGCTTCTCGGACATGAAGTTCCGTGCAATCGCTTCGTCGCCCGCCGATTTCGACGCATGGGTCGCGAAAGTGCGCGCCTCGTCGAACAGTCTCGACATGAACCGCTACAACGTCGTGTCGCAACCGGGCGAACAAGCGCCGGTCACCTACTTTTCGTCGGTCGATCCGAAGCTCTTTCACAACATCATCGCCCGCTACAACAACGGCAACGTCATGGATATGAAAGACGACAGCAACTGTAAGGCCAAGGGGTAACGCATGTTCGGTAAATTAACCCTCGACTCGATTCCGTACCACGAGCCGATTATTATGATGGCCGCCGCCATGATGGCGGTCGCCGCGGTGGCGGTGCTGGGCACCGTGACGTATCTCGGCAAGTGGCGTTACCTGTGGAGCGAGTGGCTGACGTCGGTCGACCACAAGCGCCTCGGCGTCATGTACATCGTCGTTGCGCTGATCATGCTGCTGCGCGGCTTTGCCGACGCGATCATGATGCGTACGCAACTGGCGCTGGCGTATCACGCTCCTGGCTATCTGCCGCCGCATCACTACGATCAGATCTTCTCCGCGCACGGCGTCATCATGATTTTCTTCATGGCGATGGTGTTCATGGTGGGCCTGATGAACCTGATCGTGCCGCTGCAGATCGGCGCACGCGACGTGGCCTATCCGTTCCTGAACTCGCTGTCGTTCTGGATGACGGCAGTCAGCGTGATCCTGATCAACATCTCGCTGGTGATCGGTGAGTTTGCGCAGACCGGCTGGCTGGCTTATCCGCCGCTGTCGGAGCTGAAGTTCAGTCCGGGCGTCGGGGTCGACTACTACATCTGGAGCTTGCAGCTCTCGGGTATCGGCACCTTGCTCACGGGTATCAACTTCTTCGTCACGATCGTCAAGATGCGCGCGCCTGGCATGACGTTCATGAAGATGCCGGTGTTCACGTGGACGGCGCTGTGCACGAACGTGCTGATCATGGCTGCATTCCCGATTCTGACGGTCACGCTGGCCCTGCTTGGTCTCGACCGTTACCTCGGCATGCACTTCTTCACGAATGACGGTGGCGGCAACGCCATGCTGTATCTGAACCTGATCTGGGCGTGGGGCCATCCGGAGGTGTACATCCTGATCCTGCCGGCGTTCGGTATCTTCTCGGAAGTCATCGCGACGTATGCGAAGAAGCCGTTGTTCGGCTACAAGACCATGGTGTACGCGACGTGCGCCATCATGGTGCTGTCGTTCCTCGTGTGGCTGCACCACTTCTTTACGATGGGTTCGGGCGCGGACGTGAATGCCTTCTTCGGCATCGCGACCATGATCATTGCAATTCCGACCGGCGTGAAGGTCTTCAACTGGCTGTTCACGATCTACAAGGGCCGCCTCGAGTTCTCGACGCCGGTGCTGTGGACGCTCGGCTTCATGGTCACCTTCACGATCGGCGGTATGACCGGCGTGATGATGGCGATTCCGGGCGCGGACTTCGTGCTGCACAACAGCCTGTTCCTGATTGCGCACTTCCACAACGTGATTATCGGTGGCGTGCTGTTCGGTTATCTGGCTGGTTTCAACTACTGGTTCCCGAAGGCCTTCGGCTTCAAGCTGCACGAAAAGCTCGGCAAGGCGGCATTCTGGTTCTGGCAGGTCGGTTTCTGGGTCGCGTTCACGCCGCTTTACGTGCTGGGCTTCATGGGCATGACGCGTCGTCTGAACCATTACGACAACCCGCAATGGTATCCGTGGCTGCTGATGGCTGAAGTGGGCGCGATCCTGGTTGCGATCGGTATCGGCTGCCAGCTGCTGCAACTGTACGTCAGCATTCGCGACCGCAATCTGCCGGAAAACCGCGACTTTTCGGGCGATCCGTGGGATGGCCGTACGCTGGAATGGTCGACGACTTCCCCGCCGCCGGTCTACAACTTCGCAATCGTGCCGACCGTGCGTGAACTGGATACGTTCACCGACATGAAGAAGCACGCCAAGGCCAACACGAGCAAGCCGGTGTATCGCGACATTCACATGCCGTCGAACACGAGCGCGGGCCTCGTCATCGCGATGTTCAGCCTGGTGCTCGGCTTCGCGGC
Source organism: Paraburkholderia sp. GAS41 (assembly GCF_050436545.1). Taxonomy (NCBI): domain Bacteria; kingdom Pseudomonadati; phylum Pseudomonadota; class Betaproteobacteria; order Burkholderiales; family Burkholderiaceae; genus Paraburkholderia; species Paraburkholderia sp. GAS41. Next base: position 111,419 of record NZ_JBNDMK010000027.1, on the reverse strand, counting down.
AATCTGGCACATCTGGTGGCTGGCGATCGTCGGCATCGTCGGGGCAATCGGTACGGTGATCGTCCACAGCTTTAGCGACGACCACGGCTACTACATTCCGGCCGAGACGGTTCGAAAGATCGAAGAAGCACGCAGCGCAGGTAAGGCGCTTGAATTGGCAGAGGTGGATTAATGTCACAGACGACTACTTTAGGGCACGGCCACGGGCACGACGTCCACGACGCGGACCACGTGCCGTCGCAATCGGTGTTCGGTTTCTGGCTGTACCTGATGACCGATTGCATTATCTTTGCTTCGCTGTTCGCGGTTTTTGCAGTGATGAGCCACCAGTTCGCCGGTGGCCCGACTGCCAAGGATATGTTCGAGATTCCAGGCGTGGCGCTGGAAACGGCCGCGCTGCTGTTGAGCTCGATCACGTACGGCTTCGCCATGATCGGCGCGCACAAGGGCAAGAAGGGCATGTTGCTCGGCTGGCTGCTGGTCACGTTCCTGCTCGGCGTGTCGTTCCTCGTGCTCGAACTGCGCGAATTCGCACACCTGATCGCGGAGGGCGCGGGTCCGGACCGCAGCGCGTTCTGGTCGTCGTTCTTCACGCTGGTCGGCACGCACGGTTTGCACGTGACGTTCGGCCTGCTGTGGATGATCGTGCTGAGCGTGCAGGTGATCCGCAGTCCCAAGCTGACCGAGCGTGACCTGACGCGCCTGACGTGCCTGAGCCTCTTCTGGCACTTTCTGGACATCGTCTGGATCGGTGTCTTTACCTTTGTCTATCTTACGAGTGTGATTTAAATGGACCACGGCCATACCGCTCACTCGGGTGAAAGCCACGGTAGCTTCGGCAGCTACACGGCTGGCTTCATCCTGTCCGTCCTGCTGACTGCTGCGGCATTCGGCATCATCATGACCGGCTCGTTGACCGGTCACAACGCGGTGCTGGCAGTCGCCGGACTGGCGTTCGTGCAGATCATCGTGCACCTGGTGTTCTTCCTGCATATGAACACCTCGTCGGCACAACGCTGGAACGTCATGGCGTTCGGCTTCACCGTGCTGACCGCTGTGATCCTGATTGTCGGCTCGTTGTGGATCATGCATAACGTCAGCATGAACATGATGTCGCGCTAGGCAACACTGGCTTCAGATGGATGCAAAACGGCCCCTCAGCGAGGGGCCGTTTTGCGTTCTACACCTTGAGTTACTTTTTGCGTGTGAGTTTCGGAGCCGGCGCGGTCGTATCGCGAATCACCAGTTCCGACAGCGGCACCTTGTACGCGTCGCGCCTTGGCTTGACGCCTTCAATACGGTCGATCGTTAACGCGACCGCAATGGACGCGATCGCGGCGGTCGGAAAGCCGACGGTGGTGAGCGCAGGGCGGAACTGATGCGCCAGATGGATGTTGGTCAGTCCGATCACCGAAAGATCCTGCGGCACGCGTTTGCCGAGATCCGTCGCCGCCTGGATCGCCCCGATTGCCATCAGGTCGTTGGTCGCGAACAGCGCCGTCAGTCTGGGCTGCTCGTCGAGCAGCGCGCGGGCGGCTTCATAGCCCGCTTCGATCGAATCGCGGCACGCGTGGACCTTCACGGCGTCCGCGGCCATACCTCGGGCAGCCAATGCCTCGACGAAGCCACGCAGGCGCGTGGATTGCGGGCCACCTGACCCTTCCCCCAGCAGCGCGCCGATCCGTCGATGCCCGAGTTCGTACAGATGCGCAGCGGCGAGCTCGCCCGCATGCGTGTAATCGACCGTGACGCAGGGCAGCGCGCGCGTCGCCTGAGCGCTCTCCCACATACACAGCACGAGCGCCGAGCCGCGCTGTGCAATATCGGCGAGTTCCGCGGCGCTGACATCGGTGTTCATCACGATCACCCCGGCGGCGAGCGTGCCCGCGATCTTGTCGAGGTAGGCGCGCGCGATGGCGGGGTCGTCGTCCGTGTTGCAGACCAGCAGAAAATAGCCACGCTGCCGCGCCGCGGTTTCCGCTTCCAGCACGAACTCCGGATAAAACGGGTTCGAGATATTGGACAGCATCAACGCAAGCGTGGACGTGCGTCCCTCGGCCAGTGCGCGCGCCGTGAGGTTAGGGCGATAACCGAGTTCGCGCACGGCCGCCATGACGCGCTCCACGGTGGTCGGCTTCACCTTCTGGGGATTGCGTAACACGTTGGATACGGTGGCGGCCGTGACGTGCGCACGTTTGGCGACTTCAGCAAGCGTCACCATGAATGGCGCACCACAGCGAGGGTTAACGAGCGGTCGACTGCCGTACACGGCCGCCTGGATAGTGTTTCGCCCATATATTGAGACGTCGTTGTAAGGGTTGCGTGTCCCGGACAGCTCGGCTAATTTCACGTTCAGGCACGAGAGGAACACATGTTAATTCAAGCGAAGAGATTTTCACCGAAAAATTTAAGCGCTTAAATTTTTCGGCCAGCAGCCCGAAAATTGCCACCCATAAAATTGAATATCGGAGACGACCATGAAGTTCAAAGCTGGGAAATTGTTGTTGGCGGGCATCGCGTGTATCGCGATGACGGCCACCACCTTCGCGGACGCCGCGACGTTGCGGGTCACCGTATCCGCGCGGGGCAGTCAGCGCGCGGTGTGGCAAGACGCGTTCGATCAGTTCGAAAAGGCCAATCCCGACGTCGATCTGAAAGTGACCTATGTGGGAGAGGAGGCCTACAAGGTGCAGATGTCCGGCTGGCTCGCGACCGATCCGCCTGACGTGCTGAGCTGGCACAACGGTGAGCGTATGGCGTATTTCGCCAAACGCGGCTTGCTGGACGACCTGAGCAGCGACTGGCAGAAGGACGGCTGGAATCAGACCTACGCCGCGGTGAAACCGCCTTCGACGTACGCAGGCAAGCAGTACGCGGCGCCGCTCGGCTATGACTCGTACGGTTTCTTCTATCGCAAGGACCTGTTCGAAAAGGCGGGCATTTCGGGCGAACCGAAAACATGGGACGAGTTCCTCGCTGACTGCAAGAAGCTGAAGGAAGCGGGCATTGCACCGATCGCCGTGCCGGCCAAGGACTCATGGACACTGGCAGCGTGGTTCGACTATCTCGACCTGCGCATCAACGGCTACGCGTTTCACGAGCAATTGATGGCGGGCGAAATCCCCTATACCGACGCACGCGTGCGCAAGGTCTACGCCACGTGGAAGACGCTGATCGACGACAAGTATTTCGTCGACAACGCGCTTTCATATGACGTCGACTCGGTGAGTCCACTGCTCGTCAACGGTCAGGCTTCCATGATGTTGATGGGCACGTTCTTCTCGGCGGGTTTGCCGGCCGCGACGCGCGACAAGATGGGCTATTTCCGCTTCCCGGTGATCGATTCAGCGGTGCCGATGGCCGAAGACGGTCCGGTCAACATCCTGATGATTCCCGCCAAGGCTAGCAACAAGAAGGACGCGCACCGTCTGCTCGCTTTCATGGCGCAACCGCAGATCAACGGCGAACTGGCGAAGGGCTGGGGCCAACTGCCGTCGAACAATCAGGCGCCGGAGCCGCAGGACCCGATCTCGAAGATCGGCTTCCAGATCCTCTCGAGCACGCCGGGTGGTGTCGCGCAGTTCTACGACCGCGACATGACCAAGGAAATGGCCGACGAAGGCATGAAGGGCATGCAGCAGTTCTATAGCGATCCTAACCAGATCGACGCCATCCTGAACCACCTCGAACAGTTCCGTCAGCGGATCTACAAGAAGTAGCTCAAGGCATACCCGGGTTGGGGCGTACCGCGCCACGCGGTAGCGCCGCAACCCGGCACTCTGCATCTGGACGAGGAACCTGAACATGTCCACCACCATCTCCGACAAAGCCGCGCCCGTCAGCCGCGTCCGCCGCAGGGCGCCCGCGCCGCTGAGCCGGCGCCGCAATCGCACGGCCTTGCTGTTCCTGTTGCCGGGCGGCCTGGTGTTTGCGATCTATGTGATCTACCCGGTCATCAGCAGCATCGCCCTGAGTTTCTATAACTGGGACGGCATGACGCCGCGCGTTTTCGCGGGACTCGACAACTACCGCGAACTGCTGCACTCCGACACGTTTTACACCGCGCTGAAGAACAACGTGATCTGGCTCGTGCTGTTCCTGCTTGCGCCGCCCTGCGGTCTGGCGCTCGCGTTGTATCTGAACCAGAGCGTGCGCGGCATCCGCCTAGTGAAGTCGTTGTTCTTTGCGCCATTCGTGCTGCCGGGCGTCGTCGTGGGGCTGGTGTTCGGATGGTTCTACGATCCGACCTTCGGCCTGCTGAAGCTGATCGTCGGACACGGTGTGCCGGTACTGGGCGATCCGCGTTATGTGACCTACGGCATCATATTTGCCGCGCTGTGGCCGCAGATTCCGTTCTGCATGATTCTCTACCTGACTGGACTCACCGGCATCAACAGCGAGGTGATCGAAGCGGCCCGCATGGAAGGCGCGCAAGGTTTCAAGCTGCTATGGCATGTGATTCTGCCGCAGCTGCGACCGGCCACGTTTATGGCCGTCGTGCTCACGGTGATCGGCGCGCTGCGCAGCTTCGACCTGATTTCGGTGATGAGCGGCGGCGGCCCATTCGACAGTTCCACGGTGCTGGCCTATTTCATGTATGACCAGGCGATCAAGTACTACCGCGAAGGCTATTCCGCCGCGATTGCGGTCGTGCTGTTCGCGATCATGCTGATCTTCATCGTGTGGCAATTGCGGCGCCTCGTGCGCAGCGAATCCTGAGGAGCCGACATGTATCCGATGCCCGTCGCCCGCTGGCGACCTGGTAGCCGCCTGCTTTACAAACTCTCGCTGCCGTTTGCGTTGCTGCTGTGGCTGTTACCGCTGCTTGCGGTACTCGTGACGTCGATTCGTTCCAGCGACGAACTCTCGGCAGGGAATTACTGGGGCTGGCCCGAGCACTTCGCCTTGATCGAAAACTACGGCACGGCACTGACGCAAACGCCGATGCTGCATTACTTCTGGAACAGCATCCTGATCACGGTGCCGTCGGTGGCGGTGTCGATCTTTCTCGCCTCGATGGCAGGTCACGCGCTGGCGAACTACCGCTTTCGCGGCAACCTGCTGCTGCTGGCGATCTTCGTAGCGGGCAACTTCGTGCCGGTTCAGATTCTGATGATTCCGGTTCGGCAACTCACGTTGGCGCTCGGCCTGTACAACACGGTGTTAGGACTGGTGCTGTTTCACACCGCTTTCCAGACCGGTTTTTGCACGCTATTCCTGCGCAACTTCATCCGCGCCTTGCCGTACGAACTGATCGAGGCGGCGCGCGTGGAGGGCGCGAGCGAGTGGGCGATCTATTCGCGCATCGTGCTGCCGCTAGTGCGGCCTGCGCTCGCGGCACTCGGCATTCTCGTCTTCACCTTTGTGTGGAACGACTATTTCTGGGCGCTCTGTCTGACCCAAGGCGATGACGCGGCGCCGATTACCGTGGGCGTCGCGGCGCTCAAGGGGCAATGGACGACCTCGTGGAATCTGGTTTCCGCGGGCTCGGTGCTGGCTGCGCTGCCCTCAGTCGTCATGTTCTTTGCCATGCAGAAGCACTTTGTGACCGGACTCACGTTCGGCGCCACCAAGGGATAGCGGCGCGGGCCGCGACCGCTGCGACCGCAGCGGTCACTACGATCACAACGTCTAGCGGGAGCACCATGCATCTTGGAGTTTGTTACTACCCCGAACAATGGCCGCAGCATCAGTGGGAAAGCGATGCGCGCCGGATGGCGGAACTGGGCATCAGCCGCGTGCGTATCGGCGAATTTGCGTGGAGCAGAATGGAGCCCGAACCGGGACGCTACGAATGGGCGTGGCTCGATCACGCTATCGACGTGCTGGCCAGACACGGTCTGAAGGTTATCCTCGGTACGCCGACTGCGACACCGCCCACGTGGCTGGTCAACCAGCATCCCGAGATCCTGCCGGTCGACAAGGACGGCCTCACGTTCAATCTCGGCTCGCGACGTCACTACGACATTTCGAGCGAGATCTATCGCGAGCATTGCGCGCGGATCGTGACGCAGATGGTGCAACGCTATGGCACGCATCCCGCGGTGATTGCCTGGCAGACCGACAACGAACTGGGTTGCCACGACACGTCGCCAAGCTTCACGGAGGCGGCGCGCAAGCGTTTCGGCTCATGGCTGGCAGCACGCTACGGCGAAGTGGAGCGGCTGAACACGGCCTGGGGCAATGTGTTCTGGAGCATGGAGTACCGCAGCTTCGAGGAAATCGGGTTGCCGAACCGCACGCCCACCGATGCGAATCCGAGCCACTGGCTCGACTTCCGGCGTTTCACGTCGAGCGAAGTGGCGAGCTTCCATGGTTTGCAGGGCGAACTGATTCGCGAGCATGCACCGGGGCGCGACCTGTTGCATAACTTCATGGGCTTTTTCACGAGCTTCGATCACTACGAATTCGCCGAAAGCGGACTGGACGTGGCCGCCTGGGACAGCTATCCGCTGCCGCGCACGGAAGTCCTGTGGTTCGACGACGCGGACAAGCACCGTTGGGCACGCACCGGACATCCGGACATTCCGGCCTTCAACCACGATCTGTACCGGGGTGTCGGCAAGGGACGCATGTGGGTGATGGAGCAGCAGGTGGGGCCGGTCAACTGGGCGCCTTACAACCCGGTGCCGAAGGCAGGCATGGCGCGTCTCTGGACGTGGGAAGCGTTTGCGCACGGCGCCGAGCTGGTGTCGTATTTCCGCTGGCGTCAGGCGCCGTTCGCGCAGGAGCAGATGCATTCGGGCATCAACGCGCCGGATGACAAGCTGACCGCCGGCGGCTACGAGATCGCGCGGGTGGCGGGTGAGCTGGAGAACTTCGACCAGGATGCGGCGGCGAAGGCTAGGTCGCGCGCGCCAGTGGCGCTGCTGTTCGACTATCCGGCAGACTGGATCGTGCAGATCCAGCGCCATGGCGCCGATTTCGATTATCAGCGTCTCGTGTTCGAGTGGTACTCGTGCCTGCGCGAAATGGGCGTGGATGTGGACATGTTGCCGGCGACTGCCGATCTGAGCGGCTACCGGCTGGTGGTCGCACCGTCGTTGCCGGTCGTGCCGGACACGCTGGTCGCACAGATCCAGGCCGGTCACGCCCACTGGCTATTCGGGCCGAGGACGGGTTCGAAGACCGCGGACTTCACGATCCCCGCCACGCTGCCGCCTGGCCCGCTGCAGGCCGTTCTGGACGTGCGGGTGTCGCAAAGCGAATCGTTGCGCCCGTCGCTACGCCCGGCGGTGTCGTTCGACGGGGTGAGCGGACACGGTCGAAGCTGGCGCGATCATATCGAAGCGGGGCGCGGTGTCGAAGTCATGGCGGCGTTCGACGATGGTGTGCCGGCCGTCGTGCAAGCCGGACGCGTGCGCATGACGACCTCGTGTTTCGACCCGGCGTTGCAGCGTGCGGTGCTGGAACGCTGCGTGCGCGATGCCGGAGTTGAAGTGCTGACGCTGCCGGAGGGCGCCCGTTTGCGCCGCCGCGGCAAGGTGCGCTTCGCCTTCAACTATGGCGAGACGACGTGGCGTGTGCAGGCGCCGGTAGGGGCGCATTTTGTGCTGGGGGGCGCCGAAGTCGGACCCTGCGACATCGCTGCGTGGATCGAAATGCGCTGACGCCGGCAGCGGGCGCGCTAACGCGATCCAGCAAGCTTTGGCATACTGCCGGTTCACCCGTGCGTCGTGCCGGCCACCTTCCGGGGAGGTCGGCACGCGTGCCATTGCCGACAGCTAGCTACATCCACTGAGCGGATTCCCCGTCCGAGTGTATGCAGTCAGCATGACCTCATCGATGAACTACTCCCGGCTCGTCAGTCTCACGCGCATCCCGTCCTTCATGTCGCTGGCGGGCGCGACGCTGATGCTCGGGGTCGCCATGTCGTTCACCGCGCCGTACCTGTCGCTGTTCGGTGTGGAGCGAGCCGGCATGACACCGCTCAAGCTCGGGCTGTTCATGACGCTGATTGCGGCGAGTGGGGTGGCGGCGAGCGGCTGGGCCGGCAAATGGTCCGATCGCCACGGTCATCACCGTACGCTGCTGCTGGCGGCGCTGGGCGCAGCGGCGCTCGGATTTCTGTTGCTGTGTTTCGTGCGCGATTACCGCGCGCTTCTCATCATTGGGATCGCGTTTCTCGGCGCGGGCGGTTCGGCCCTGTCGCTGGTGTTTTCGTTCGGCCGCGCGGCGTTGCCCGTGACGAGCGAGTCCGAACGGACCTTTGCCACCGCAACGCTGCGCACGGTGCTGTCGGTGGCGTGGGTATTCGGGCCCTCCGTGGGTGCGCTGGTGCTGGCCGGGATCGGCTTCTATGGGCTGTTTCTGTTCGCGGCGGCGTGCTTCGTCGCATCGGGCGTCATCATCTGGCGCATGCACGAGGCGCCGGTCGAGGACTTGCCCGAGGTGCCGGACCACGTGCCCGGTGATCCGGCATCATCGCTGGAAGTCACCACGGTCGAACCCGAGACGCCGGTCAAGCCGGATTTCGTTCACCCGGTCGCGTCGTCGCGCGTGATCTGGCGCTCGGTGCTGGCGTTGACGCTGATCGGCCTCGCCGCCAACGCGACCATGATCGTGTTGCCGCTCTATGTCGTGCGCGGTCTGCACGGCTCGAGCATCGACGTATCCATCATGCTCGGATTGGGCGCCTTCCTCGAAATTCCGATGATGCTGGCGCTCGGCGCCCGCGGTGCGACGCTCAACAAACTGCGCTGGCTTGCAGCGTGCGCCGGCGTGCATATGCTGTATTTCATCTGCGTGGCCGCGGTGGGTTCCGTGTCGTTGCTGATTCCGATGCAGGCGCTCAACGCCTTCGTGGTGGCGGTGACGTCGTGTCTTGGCATGACTTACGTGCAGGATCTGATGCCGCGCACGCCCGGGGCGGCCACGGCATTGTTCTTCAACTCGTCGCGGGTCGGCTCGATTCTGTCGGGCGTGCTATCGGGGTTGCTGGTCGCGGGTGTCGGCTATCGGGGCACCTTCCTGTTTTGCGGCTGTCTCGCGCTGGTGGCACTGATCCTGTTCGCAGATCCACCGTGGCGGCGCTGGGCGCGCTACGTTCAGGAGCGCTGGCCGAGCCGCTAGGCGTCCGGCATTGGGCTCGATCTGAACGGGGAAGATGACGCTGGCTCGTACGTGCAAGCCGCGACATCAGCCTCACAAGAGCCTCATGGGCTCGCGGTAGCAAGATCTGCAAAACTGATCGATTTTGCTTCGCACGCCTGCGTGAATGCGGCATCGTAGCTCGTAAAGAAAACCACCCGCTGCTTGCCCAACTCTTTAAACAGATCGACCAGCACTGCGCGCGCGGCGGCATCGAGCCCGCCGGCAGGTTCATCGGCAATGACGACAGTGGGCGCGCCAACCGAAGTCGCCGTGAGGAACATTTTCTTGCGCGTGCCGAACGACATCTGCTCGAAGCGTTTCTCAAGATGCGACGTCAGGCCAAAGCGCTTTGCCAGTTCGAGCGTGTATGGCTCGAGCGTCGCATTTCTTTGCGCAGCCACGCGTTCGAGAAACTCACGCCCGGTTTCGAGCGGAAACGTCAGGCAGTCTTCGGGTATGTAGGTGAGGGCGGATTTCGCCGCGTGCGGAATGGTACGCAGCGAATGGCCGCCAATCCAGACCTCGCCCGCGTCTGGTTCGATCTCTCCGGCGAGAACGGCGAGCAAGGTGGACTTGCCGCTACCGCTTTCGTCGTTCAGCGCAACGCAGCCCGTGCTGGCGCTGTAATGCAATCCGTAAAAGACAGTGCGTTCGCCGTAGCGTTTGCACAGGTTGTCGAATCTAAGCATGGTTCATCCGTTTTCTCAGACTGACAAGTTTACATTCCTTCGACGGTGAAGACGTGCTGATCGCGCTGCATGGGCGTTCTGCCGTGTCTAATCCCTCCCACGCCAGGCCAGAAAAAATTCAACCGGCATCGGATCACCCGTAAAATACCGCCCGTACGACTCGTGGAAGCTGGTGAAAATCCAGCGCGGTCGCGCCACTGTGACCGGTTGCAGCCTGAACCGGAAGTCAGACCTCGGCGTCGTATCCCTCTTCCGACTTTGGGGCGCGTAATCCCCTGGAGATATCTGCATGACCGACCTTGTCTGTGAGCCGGACTTCCAGCTAGACCCCTATTCCGCCGATGGCTCCGCTTCGTGTCCCGTTGCGAGTCTGCGTTGCGCGTTTCTATTGGCGCTTGCATCGGCGCGCGAGCACGCAGGTCGCTAAGGTGCGCTAATCAGGCGGCCCGCGAGATGATGGTGCCGCCCACACTCCGCTGCGGTTAGCGCTGCCCCGGTTTCGCAAAAGAAAGCATTTTGTAATGACATGCATCGGACTTCGAACCATTGCGTTCGCGTGCGCAGCATGTCATCCATTCTTCTAATAATCAGGTTGTCCCTTATGAAGTTCCGTCGTTTGATCATCACTTCGGCTCTGACCGTTTCGGCGTGCCAGCTTGCGCATGCCGCGGACGACGTGTCGTTACCGCAGCCGGATCAACAGGCTGCGGCAGCCACCACGCTGCCGAATATTCTCGTCACCGGCGACACCCAGCACCTGCCGCAATCGTTCGATCAGCGCTACGCCTCGACGCAGGTTCTCACGCGTGCGGATCTGGCCCGGCTGTCTCCCATCGACCCCAGTATCACGCAGGCCCTCGCCACGCTGCCGGGCGTCACGATTACGCAAAACGGCGGGCCGGGTTCGTTGGCCGGCGTCAGTATCCGAGGTTCATCGGCGAATCAGGTCGCGGTGTTCATCGATGGTATCCGCGTCGGTTCCGCGACCACCGGCCAGGTCGAGTGGGCGGATCTGCCGACCTCCGCGTTCGATCGTGTCGAAGTCATTTCGGGCCCTGCGGCCGCGTCATTCGGTGCCGACGCCATGGGCGGCGTGGTGCAACTGTTCACGAACCACGCGTCGAATCAGCCGAACCAGACCACGATTTCCGCTGGCGGCGGCTCGAACAAGACCTTCGACACGCAGGTGCGCACGTCGGGCGCGATCCCGTCCACCGGTCCGCTCGCGGCATTGTCCGGTCTGACGTACTCGCTGGGCCTGCACGACTACAACACCGCGGGCATCGACGCGACCGCGCCATGGGCCTATGGCCACGAGGATGGCCGTAATCCGTACCACGCGCAGAACGTGGACGCACGCCTCGGCTATGCACACGATAACTGGTCGATCTCCACGTTTGCGCTGTACCACAAGTCTGATCTCTCGTATGACGATGCGGGCGGCGACGACCGGCAACTCGATCATCAGCTGACGACGGGCGTGGCATTCCACCTGGACATCACGCCGTTCACCCAGTTCGACCAGTCAGTCGGCTACGCGAACGATCGTCAGTTCCTGTATACGAACACTCCGGGCATCCCGACCGACGAAATCGATTCGACGCGTTTGAGCACGTCGACTTCGCTGACCCATCAGGAGCACGGTTTGAGTCTTTTCAACCTGCCGCTGTCCGGCGAAACGAAGCTCGCGTACGACTTCTCACGCGAACAAGCCTTCCTGCCCGTCGACATTCCCACAGGCGTTCCGACCCGCAACGATTCCGCCGTTTCACTGCATCAATCGGCGACGTTAGGTGATTTGACCGTGTTCCTCGCGGGGCGTCACGAGATTGTCGAGGGGCAGTCGGTCAATACGGGCAATGTCGCGGTAGCTTGTGCAATCACGCCGATTTATACGGCGCGGCTCTCGTACGGCAACGCATTCCGTCTGCCGACTTTCGACGATCTGTACTATCCGGGCTACGCGAATCCGAACCTGCTGCCCGAGCGCAGCGATACGGTCGAGGCAGCACTGGACGCCACCACGTCGTTCGGTACCTTCACGGCCGCTATCTATGACACGCGTGTCCACGATCTCATCACGTACGACTCGGTGACATTTCTACCAGTGAACGTAGGCCGGGCGCACATTCAGGGCATCGACCTCTCGTACAAGGGCACGCTCGGCAACTCGACGCCCGTCAGTCTCGCGGTCGGCATTCTGAATCCGCAGGACGTCACGGACCAGACGTGGCTGAATCGCCGCCCGCGTCAAACGGTCAGCCTGAGCGTCGACCACGTGTGGGACGAGTTCCATTTGCACGCGCTTAGCACGGGGGTGTCGTTGCTCTATGGCGGCTCGACGTTCGACGACCAGGCGAACTCCATCTACCTGCCGTCGTACACAACGGTCGGGCTGCGTGCGGCGTACAAGATCAATTCACATCTCACGCTATCTGCAAACCTGTCGAATCTGTTCAACCGGCAATACGTGACGGCATACGGGTACAACTCGTTGGGACGGACGGCATTCGGTAAGATTTCCTACACGTTCTAAGCAAGCCTGGCCGCAAGCGATCGATCGCTTGCGGCCAGCCCGTCAACCCTACGCGCGAATTTCTCGCGCGCTATCTTTAGCCCTTGCGGAACAGCGGTGCGCCCCACGGTGCGCCCGTCGTGCCGCCGTCGACCACGATTTCCGCCGCGGTGGTTCCCGACGCGTCATCTGAGGCGAGGAACAAGAAGGCTTTGGCCACTTCTTCAGGCGTGGCGAAACGCGCGAGCGGGATCGCCGCCCCAAGCGCTTCTTCGGTGGCATCGAGGGTTGCGCCGACGCGTGCGCCCCGTGTCCAGATCGGCGTGCGTGTGCCACCCGGGATCACCGTGTTTACACGAATACCGCGCGTGACGAGTTCGGATGCAAACACCTTCGCCATGCCGGTTACGCCGGCCTTGGTGGCGGAATACGCGGCTGAGCCCGGAGAACCGAGTTCACGCATGACCGAGCCGTTCAGGACGATCGAACCACCGGCGCTCATCAGCGGCAGCGCGCCTTGAACAGTGAGAAAAACCGCGGTGAGGTTGGTGCGCAGAATCGCCTCGAACGCGGCGGCGGTCGTGCCGCCGAGCGGCGTGGGACCGGAAATGCCCGCGTTGGCGAAGACTACGTCGAGCGAGCCGTAGGCCTCCTGAATCTGCTTGAACATCGAATCGATGGCGAGCGGATCGTCGAGATCCACCGCGATGCCAAGAGCCTTTTCACCCAGTTCAGCCACTGCGCTGTCCAGCTTCGCGCGATCGCGCCCCGTAACCACGACTCGCGCACCTTCCGCGATCAAAAGTTGTGCCGCCGCGAAGCCAATACCGCTGTTGCCGCCCGTTACAAGCGCCGTTTTTTCAGTAAAACGCATCGTCCTTCTCCTGTGTAGTACGCCGCGAGAGCGCGTTTAGAGCCGCGGCTCCTCGCTTTGTGAGACCTGTTACGCGGCGCTGAAGCGCAGCCGCATCCGAACCATCACGAGCACTGCCAACATCCGGTCAATCTGTATGTTGATCGTCATGCACATTTTCAGTATTATGCTCGTCATGCAGATTGTCAAGCGTCACGGAGAAAAAAATGGGCTATTCGCAGGCACAAAAGGCTGAGAGCCGGCAGCGAGTTCTGGAAAATGCGTCGCGGCAGATTCGCGAGCACGGCATCGAGGCGCTCGGTGTGGCCGACTGCATGCGCAGCGCGGGGCTCACGCATGGGGCGTTCTATGGGCACTTCGCATCGCGCGATGCGTTGATCGTAGAGGCGCTCGAATATGCGCTGAAGCGAAGCCGCGAGCGCATCGTGGCGCACGAGGCCGATAACGGGGAGCCTGGCGGGACACCGCTGCGGTTCATCGCGGAGATGTTCCTGAACGAGCGCCACATGGAGAATCCAGGCGAGGGGTGTGCGCTGTGCGCATTAGCCGGCGAGGCGCGGCATGCGAGCGCCGATGTGCGGGCGCTGTTGACGCGGTATCTGCATGACCTCACGGCGCGTGTTGCTGAGGCCACGTCGAGCGGCGACGAGAAGGCGGCACTGGGTATCGTCGCGACGATTGTTGGCGCCATCACGCTCGCGCGCGCGGTAGATGACGACGCGCTCGCTAAATCGATTCTCGCGTCATCGCTCGCGCTGGTGATGACGCAGGATGATGCAGGTCGTTAGGCCGCCGTCTTACGACTCGCAAGCCATGCCTGGGTGCGCGAGGCAATGTAATCCGCGTACTCGGCGCGGGTCTTCAAGACCGGCATCTGATGAAACGTGCCGCCGTTCGTGTCGGGCACGGGCAGGCGCGATACCAGATCCGCGTGGACCTGTTGCAGATGCGACGGCAGTTCCGCCGTCGCGGCGTGGATGCCGCCCGATTGCGGCACGCTCACCGAAGCGAGCGGATCGTCGCTACGCGGCGTCGTGAGCGTCAGCACCTCGCCCACGTCAGGCGCGGCTGCGTCGCGAGCCGTGAGAGCGGGCAGGTTCCAGCGCGTCTCGACCGTCTTCAGGATCGAGGTGTGATCGAGCGGCATGGTGCCTTCCGGAACGCGGAACACCGTGCCCGGTGCGATCAATGGCGAAACCAGCACGGTAGGTACGCGCAGCCCGAAACGCTTGAAGTCGAACCCGAACTCGCCCGCCGAATGATCCGGCGGCACGGCACCGAGAGGCGGGGCGACATGGTCGTAGCAGCCGCCATGCTCGTCGTACGTGATGATCAACAGCGTCTTGTTCCACTGCGCCTCGTTGCTGCGTAAGGCGTAGTACACGTCGTGGATCAACTGTTCGCCCAAGGCGACATCGTAGTTGGGGTGCTGGCTGTTGCCGGTGGACTCCCAACTCGGTTCGAGAAACGTGTAGGCCGGCAGCGTGCCGTTTTGTGCCGCGCTCTGGAAGTCGGTGAAGAGACCAAAGTGGTCGTCCGACGCGTTCGTCGTATCCGGGAAGTTCAGCCGCGTGAGCGGGGGCTGGTCGTATCCGTAGATGATCCAGCTCTGATCGTGCTGCGACAGCAAGCCGAAAATACTCGGTGAGGTATAGGTTCGGGTCTTGTCGTCCATGTGCCCCTGGCTCGTTGCCGCGCAGACAAAAGCGCGATTCGGCAGCGTCTCGGTAGGCACTGAACTGAACCACTGGTCGCACACCGCGTAGCCACGCGCCAGTCCTGAGAGCACCGGTAACATCGCCGGCGTGTACATGCCCATGATGTTCGAGGCCACGGTACCTGGCAGCACTGACCAACTGGGTTCTTTCGATTCCCAGCCGAGCGTGTAGACGTAGTCGGTGACGAAACCCTGGTTGGTGGCAACAGGCGGCGAGGGCGCATTGATGGTGCCGAACAACTGCGAATTCGTTGCGCTATAGCCTTCGCCGGGATCGGCGCCGGGCTGAAAATACGCGTTGCTGTCGCTCGCCTGAATCGCGTAGACCTTCACGGCTTCGCCATTCGCGGCGGGGTTGGATTCAGTGCCGGTTAGTCCGTCGAAACTCTGGCCTGAAGGCGATTGATTCTGCTGATCCGCGTAGAGGAAACCGAGCATGTGATCGAACGATCGGTTCTCCAGCATCAGGACCACTACATGCTCAATCGCGGCAAGCTGGTTAGCCATGAATTCTCCCTCGTCGATCTCGTTGCGGCGGACGGACTGCATGGCGCGGCGCGCGTTGCAGGGAACGCAGGCTCAGGCACGGTACGACATCGCGCTAGGCGTGCATGCGTCCCGAGGCTTCGACCTTGGCAGTTGCGACGGGTTCGACCCAACATTCGTCAGGGCTTGCAAGGCCAAAGCGCCGCACGAGTTCATGACCCTTTGATGTCACGCGGTAAAATTTTTGGCCGGATTCCGCGGCTACGACTTCAACCAGATGTGCATGTTGAAGGGGCAATACGTCGAGATCGGCCCGCACGCTGCGCTCCGGCGAGCGATACAGCACGAACAGGGTAGCTATCTCGTGATGACTGAGAAGGTTTGTCATGGGAGGCGTCAATTGCGGGTAAAGCGGGGCAGCATGCAGGATTGCGAAATGCGGAAAGGACAGTGCCTTCGATGGTTTGGACTTTAGCTGAGGATCGTGACAGTATCCCTACCGCCTCACTCGAATGTTCGACCGGATACAAAAGGCGCCTCCCACGATGAGTTTCCGTCCTGTTGTCGTTGAAATCTCAGACACGTCTGCACCGTCCCCAATTGAAACCCATGCACGGGAAGGACTGATTGTCCCTTCGATGACGGTTGTCGAGGCGTTCGTGTTGCTCGCCACGTCGATTTCCGGCGAAGCTGCGGATCGGGTTCGTAAGCTAAACGCCAGCGCCGCCCCTGAGGATCTGCACAAGCTTCGTGTGGCAATGCGCCGGTTGCGCACGTTGTGGTGGGCCTATGAGCCTCTACTCGACAAGAAAGACGCGAAACTGCAACGCCGTGAGTTCAAGTCGCTCGCCGATGCCGCTGGCCGGACACGAGACTGGGATGTCTTACACGAACTGATTGTGGCATCCGACCTGTGGGACAAACACGCGTTGAGTGTGCTGATCGATGTGATCGCGGAACATCGGGCCGAAGCGTTATCGTTCAGCCGGAAGGCGATTGGCAATCCGGGTGTGGAGCGGATACTCGAGCAGGCTTTGGTGAACGCGCGTCGACAACTCGATTTGCACCGTGACGACCGTTCTATTGCAAGTTTTGCCGAAGAGCGGGTACAGGCGGCCGAAAGGGTTTTGAAAAAGCGCGTCAGGAAAGCAGCGCCAACGCACGACTCAGATTATGCGGCCCTTCACGATGTCCGTATCGCGGGGAAAAACCTGCGATATCTGCTGCAGTTTTTTTCGCCGGTTCTGGATGGCGGGCACCAGGCTGTCATTGAACGACTGACGGTGGTGCAAGACGAACTAGGTACATTGAATGACCTGGTGACGAGCGAAGCATTGCTTCGAGAATATGCATTCCAGTTGGGCGAGGCGAAGCAGGTGAAGCACGCGATTGCCTATCTGCAACGCGCGACGGCACATCACATGCACCACGCGCACGACATATTGCGAGCGATGGGTTCGATGGTCTAACAGCCAGCGCCTCGCCTAAATCGGTCCGCGTCTATGCAAATTCCGACCGGCGGAGTCCCGCGTCATGCGGCCAGTCTGTTGCAGCACGTTCTCCTGCCGCGCGCGCCGATGCCTGCGAGTCAAATAGGTCCTCGCTATACGCCACTACCTTTTTGCCCGTACCGTGCTGTCGTTCGGTCGTGAGAGCCCAATGCCAGCCACCATCCTGTTCGAACACGTGAAGCGTTAAAGCAGGCGAGTGCGGATGTGTCATGTATGCCTCCGCAGTTAGGGGCCTGATGGGCAACAAGGCCCCAGGCTCCGCTGAAGTTAGCATAGGCGCATAAATGCTGCGTCGCAACATTAATTTTTAGTGACATCCTCCTAACGTTAGGGTTGAACATGTAATCAATTCGCTGAAGGTTCGTCAAATAACTTCGGATGGCGAATTAATATTGCAAGCGTGCGGCTGTGGATCGAGCTTTCGCGGGGGCGCCTGGACGAAGCTTGAGCCGAGGGGCACGAATTGTGCTGCTTGATGACGGAAAGTACGGCGGCCCGGAAGTGCGCCCCGCCACCCGATCTGCCATCAGGAGTCGAACTCATGAAACACTCGACATACACCGTTTTGCGCATTGCAATGGCCATCGCGGCGGCGACATCGCTCGCGCCCGTCGTCGCCAACGCAGATGACGCGCCGTCCCCGTGCGCGGCCTTGAAACGGATCGTCGCTGCGGCGCCGGATGGTTTTACCGGTCTGAGTCCGGCGGATGTGAACGGCGTCGCCCAGCCGTATGGCGACGATGCGCAATGCAATGCAAGCCACGACAGCTATCAGTGCCTGTGGACGCCGCATCATGACGCGGGGTCGAGTGCGGACGCGTTGCAATCCGTTGCCGCGGATATCGCCTCTTGCCTGCCGGCGGCGACCCACGACATGAACACGCCCGCACGTCAGCATTTCTATCTCGGCGAGCGTGATCGGCGGACGCAAATCACGGCCACGACAGCGGGCTCGAACAAGCTCAGGCTGATGGTGTCGGGGAAGTGAACGTTCGGTGATGAGATCACCGCGATATAACTACACGGTGCCGACGCTCGGATATGTGACACGCAAGAGCAGTGCGCGAGAACGTCGTTTTATCAATGCCTTGGCGCTCTTGCCCTCGGGTTATCCACAGGCTTATGAAAGATTTCTGTGGAGAACTTTGGGGCGATTTTTTGACTTTCTGCTTCGTCCAGCTGTTGAAGTAGGTTTGCATCTGATGCCTGGTTTTCGTCACCGTCGTGACTAAACGTCTGACATCGCTGGTCGCTATTCCTACAAGGACGACTATGAAAAACAACAGATTTGATAAGAGTCCAGGAGGCATGGCAGCACGTCTGCTTACCGTATTCCTGCTGCTTCTGGCTACGTTTGGCGCCAATGCGGCTGACTGCAACGCGCTTTATGCGGCTACCGGTGCAACACCGGGTTCGCCCACCTGTCGATGGGATGTCTATGGCCGCGTACCCGGCAGCCTGGCCAACTACGCATGCATCAACACGTGGTCCCTGATCGACGCGTGAGCGCGATCACGCAGCATGCGGCTGGCACGGACGCGAACAAGGACATCACGCTTCGTCTCGACTATGACGACAAGAACCGTCTGTCGCGTCTGAACGACCCGCTGAGCCGCATGACGCAGTACGGGTATGACGTGAACGGCAATCTCGTTTCTGTTACGTGGCCCGATGGCTATGTACGCCGTTATGTCTACGACGACGGACGCTTCAAGAATGGACTGACGGGCGAGATTGACGAGGCAGGCAACCGCGTTGCGACGTGGAGCTACGATGCTCAGGGCCGTGCGGTGGGCGTCAGTCATCCCAATGGCGCGCAAGACGTGCAATTTGGCTATCACACCGGCTCGACCGTCATTACCGGTCGCAAAGGTAGCACTACGCTGAACATGTCGTCGATTGGCGGCGTGCTTCGGCCTACGGGAACGACGTCTGCCGCAGGCAATAGCAGCTCCACGTGGGACGCGTCGGGCAATCTGCTGAAGGACGCTGACGCAAGCGGCGGCACGTCGGAATACATCTACGACGATACCGGACGGCCGGTTCGCGCCACCGTAAAAAGCGCGAGCGGCACGTCGATAACCACGATCCGTTATGCCGACGGGACGACGTTGCGTCCGTCGATGATTGCTTCGCCGAAGATGATGCAGTCGTTCGTATATGACGCGAACGGTAACACGACCGGTGTTAGCGAAACACCGACCACCGATCCAACTGGCGCCACTGCCTTCGACGCAAGGGAGTCAGACGGTGTGACCGTCGCATATGGAATGACGTACGACGCAACGAACCGGCTTGCGTTCGTTCAACAGATGGCGGACGGGAAGGTCACCGGACAGTGGAAAGTGGTCCGCGACGCAATGGGTAATGCCTTTGCGATCGCCACGGTGGAAGCGATTCCAGACGCTACGGAAATGATCACGCGGGACGCCGCCCATCGCGCGCTGCAGGGCTATAACCCGACCGGCGATTTCTCCTTGCGCTACGACCGGCGCGGACGAATCGATCTCTTCAAGTTCAACGAAAACGCGAGTCCGGCCAACGGCGTTCGAAGAGACAAGAAATCGAGTTTGCGGCACTTATTTTGCGGCCCGCGCCTGAAACATACTTTTATCGCCATTTCGCGAAATATCTCGCATTCATTTTTTTGCCTGAGCATTCGGATCAGGATTTTGTTGAATCACTCAACTCAGATCCAGGGGGCAGCTTGGCGGATGCGTTCGACGCAAACTCGGAGCAGTATGTCGTCTTTCCTCTCAGTGGCAAATGGGTGATTTACGCGGACCGAAAACAGGAGCTAGCCGCAATGGCTGGGCCTAGTGATGTCATCGAGTTCACGCGGAAGCACTACCCGTTTGCGGTCTTCGAAAAAAATCCAGGGTTTGTGATCGGAGATTAACCGGCTTCCCGTTCTCTGAGCGAACGCGGTGAATCGAGCAGATATGAAGGTTGCAGCAAAGAGTTTCGACTCGTTTTACCAGGAATAAGATTTCGCCCTACAAAAAAAGGCGCCGCGGCGCCTTTTTTGTCTCCTGCCAGCGCGTCGCCTACTCCGGCAACACCGCCACCGACGCCTCACTCGTCTGCATCAGGAAAGTCAGCGACTCCTGCAAATACAGCCGCACCACCTGATCGGTATGGCTCAGATAGCCGATGGATAAATCTTGCCCGATATGCAGATCAAAGTCCCCGCCACGCGTGGACAGCACGCTACCGCCGTCAATTGCCGGCGCCCAGATGATCTCGCCATTCACCAGCCGCTTGATATGCTCCAGCACCGGATAACCCTGATCGCTCGCCTCGCTGACGGCGGTATAAGCATCCGCGCCCAACAGAACCGAATACGGACCGTCCACCCCGGCAAGGCGCAGTTGCTCCAGTGCCTTGGCAATCACCGCCGGATAGTCGCTTAGGTCCGCTGGAAGGTTAAGCGTGGGATTCGACGAGCCTTCTCGAATACCAACGATATTCGCTGCCTTGTAGCCATCGAAAATCGCTCGATCCTCGGCATAGGCCAGTTGCTGGGCGGCGTCTTTCGCCGGTTGCCAGTCAGAGTCTTCCGCGCCGCGTTCCACGTCGTCGATCGCCTCACGGGTCAATTCGAATGGCACGCGCAGTTCCACCAGCGCTTTTACCTCGCGCTGCCGTGCAGTGACGCCTGCCTGCGGCGCGGCGATGGTCGTTTGATGACCCGTGCCGACGGCGGCGAGACTCGCGCCGCCCGGCCCCTCGACATCCACCACGCGACGGCCCGCCACAGAACGCTTGAAGGTCCGCGCGACTTCTTCCTCGATCTGCGCCCAGGCGGCCGCGGATATGGGGGCGAGTTCGCGATGCAGGTTATTCATATTGAGGTGCTCCTTTGAGAGAGCCGATGTTCAGCGAACCATCGCTGACGGGTTCGGCAGACGGCGGGGATTCGGGGGCGGCGACTTCGTGTGTCACGGCGGAGGGCGCGCGATCCGCCAGCGCTTCGAGCAGCGGCGCCGAAGGCACAAAAAACAGACCACCGGTGACCGCGCGGCTGTAATCGAGCAGCCGGTCGTAGTTGCCCGGCGGGCGCCCGACAAACATGTTCTCCAGCATCTGCTCGATCGGCGCAGGCGAGCGCGCATAGCCGATAAAGTACGTGCCGAACTCGCCGAAGCCCGGCCGGCCGAACGGCATGTTGTCGCGCAGAATCTTGACCTCCTCGCCGTTCTCGTCGAGCGTGGTCAGCGAGCTGTGCGACGAAGTGGGTTTCACGGCCGCGTCCAGTTCGATATCGGCGAGTTTGGTGCGGCCGATAATGCGCTCCTGCGTCTCTACCGAGAGCGCATTCCAGCCCGTCATGTCGTGCAGATACTTCTGCGTGAGCACATAGCTGCCGCCGGCAAACTCGGGGTCTTCCTCGCCGATCACGGTGAACACGACCGCCTCGTCGCCGGTCGGATTCTCGGTGCCGTCCACGAACCCGATCATGGCGCGCTGATCGAAATTCCGGAAGCCCTGGATTTCATCGACGGTGGTCACGGCGGTGCGAAGCCGGCCCATCAATTGAGCGGCCAGCTCAAAGCATAGGTCCATCTGATTGGCGCGGATGTGCAGCAGGAGATCGCCCGGTGTGGCCACCGCCAGCCGTTCGCCTGAGCCGAATTCGCGGAACGGATGCAGACCGGCCGGGCGTGGCGCGCCGAACAGCGCATCCCATGCCTCTGAGCCAAACCCGCAAACGCAGGACAGGCCCCCCGCCGGCACCCGTTTGCCGACCGCGCGCACCAGTGCGGCAATATCGCCGCACCACGCGCGCACGGTTTCACGACTGGCAGGGTCCGGGTTGACGGTCGCAACAATGAAGATTGCACTGGGCGTTACCTGTACGGACACGGCTTGCGGTTCGTGGGTGACGGCAGCAGGGATCGGAGTATCGGACATCGCTTCGGCCTTTCTGGGCGGGCAGGTCAAGGAGAAGTGGCAAAGATCGCGCTCGGCAACAGGATAGCTCACCCGAGGCGTCTGAGAACGCCAAGGGTAGCAGGGAGCGGGATTTAATGCGTGACAGGTTCAGGGGCGCGGACCGGTCGGGTCCTCGGTGGAGGCAGCCGCTTGCGGACAGGGTTCGGGGTTCGCGTTGAGCGATGTGCGGTGAGGGTCTCGCTCGATCGCAAGCGAGACGGACCCCTGTGCGCAAAATTCGACTGACGGTCCTACGTGCTCCGGGTTCTTAACGCCCAGTTCAAGCGTTTCTGCATGCTGGCGTCGGGCTGAGCGAGGCGGTCGGCGAGTTGCGCCACGGCGCCTTCCAGTTGCGCCAAGGTTTGGGCATCACCGGGATAAGCCATCACGCGAGCCGCACTGTGTGCGCTCGCGAAGTGCTCGTCGGCGAGAACCGATGCAGCGTCTCCGTTATAGCGGGCAATCATGGCATCGAGTCGCGCAAGAATCGACGCGGCATGTGCGGCACCGGCACCGGCACCGGCATCGTGCGAGGCGGCGTCGTTATTCGCAAGGCCTTGCGTAGCATCGAGAGCGTTTTGGCGGCACAACACGCGAGCCCAGTGCAGACAACTCAGCAATGATCCGGTCGCAAGTTCGACCGCCGGATTCCACACGAACACCCGTTGCGTCTGCAAAGGCCGCAACGCGATGCGCAGGTCATGCCAGCTTCGATCCAGCACGCGCATCGCCGCACTGGCCGCGGCAGGATCGCGCGGTGATGTCCCTGGTTGCGTGGCAAGCCTCACCACTTGCCTGAGCGCCGCGAGCACGGCGGTGATCCGCGCTTCGACATGGTGCGTGGCCGCCAGCGGCATCATCAGGATCGCCACGGCAAACGACACGCTGCAGCCCACCATCACCTCTTCGATGCGCAACTGGATAAGCGGTCCCATCGCAAAGCCCAGTTGTCCGTAGACGAGACCGACCAGCACCGTGATAAAGAACACCCCCGGCGCATACGCGCTCAGGATGTAGTACGCCCAGCCGAACACGCACACCGCCATTGCCGCGATCATCAGTAGCGGGGCATCGTGCAGCGCGCTCGCCAACAGCATGCTGGCAAGCGCGCCTGCGAGTGTGCCGGCAAGCCGTTGCGCGCCGCGGTAGACGGTATCGGCGCGTGAGCGGGTGCCGAGAAACACGACGAAGGTCGTGATGACCGCCCAGAACCAGCGCTCCGGCGAGAGCGAGTGGCCGATCACCATGGCGAGCAATGCCGCCGTGGTGGCGCGTGCCGCGGGCAGCCAGGCAAGCCTGGCGCGGATGTCGGCAAGCCATTCGGCGGCGTTCTGCTTGCTGCGTGCCGCGCAGCGCGTGTGCGAGACGCGCTGCAGTTTGGCCGCTCGTTTGAGCCGTTCGATAGCGCGGCGTAGCGGATCCATCGTCGCTGCTACCGGGGCCGCGCCGAAGGTCGTATGGCCGGCGGCCACTTCCAGTTCGACGAGCCGTTCGCGGAGCGTGGCGGCGTCTGTCGGGTTCAACAGCGCAAGTTGCTCTTCGAGCGCGAGCGCGGCCTCGTTCAGTTCGGAGACGCGAGTGGCAGTCGCCACGCTCGGCGCCTGCCCGGCGCGCGTCGCGGCCAGCACACGCTGGGCGCGCAGCGTGACGGTGTGGACCGCGAGTCGCAACGTCCGCGCCGCCCGCATAGGAACGATCAGGCGGCCGACCAGCGCCACCATCACGGGCCCCGTCACTGACAACGCAACGGATTGCGTCGCTTCGACGACGGTCGGGTGCAGATAGAGCCCGAGATAAAAAGTGACGACGCCGAGCATGGCGCAGCCGAGCGCGCGTGGTCCGCAGGCCTGGCACAGCATGCCGGTGAACATGACGAGCAGAAAAGCGGCGTCGCCCGCCAGCGGATAGTGACTCAACGCGGCAGCTACGGCGAAGTTCATGCAGCCAGAGAGATAGAGATAGAACAGGGTGACGAACCACGCGCTGCGGCGTGCGTCGCGCACGAAAAGTGGCGCGATCATGCTGAAAAGGACGCCGAGGGCGGCAACGGTGATCGGCTCGCGATGACCGGCAGTCCATGAGACGCAGGCGACAGCGCTCAACAGGCAGGCAAGGGTGACGCGCAAGGCGGTGTGGAGGCGTACAAGTCCCGGGTCCGCAACCAACAGGCGGCCGGCGACGCGCGAAAACGCGACAGCAATCATGATCGATGATATCCAGGCTAATCAATCGAGACCGGCTTGTGGCCGACTGCGACTGGGCGGGTAGGTCACCCGCCTGCTTCAGATCGTCGAAACGGGCCTTCAGCCAGGATCACCGGCCAAAAGCCCGTTCGACGACGCATGACATCACCCGTACATGGCCGCATCGACTGCGGCGCAACGCTTCCGCAAAGCGGCGGCGTGTTCGGGTTTTCCCGAATCATATCTGGTCAAAATTCGTTGTGTTCGGAAAAGCGGTCCAATGGGCTGCATGGCCTGTATGAATATTGAAAGAAATAGCAAACCCAAATGAAATGCTGCGCGTGATTCAGGGCGATGGAATGAGAAGCGAAGGCGGTGTCCACGCGATTTGCGTTTGGACATGATTCGTCGCATTCGCGAACGTCAATCGGAAAGGTGAAGACTCGCAGTTTTGCTTATCGAATTAATACGGTTTCCTAATCAAATATCAGGCGAAATTTCACATCGACAGTGTCTTTGTTTTCCTCTATCTTGGGCGCTGCGCCAGCCGACAATCTACGCAGCTGTCGTACAAAACACTGGGCTTTCAAAAAGGGTGGCAAACCGTGGAAATGACTGCATTTAAGGCCTTTCCGCAACGTCAATCCTGAGTATTGGATCGCTCCAGGTTGGCATTTCGCAACGCTTTTTCAACTTCGCGTCTACTCCCAATAGACGCCCCGCACACGGCATGCAAGCATCCCGTCCGTTGTGTGTTTTTGAACCCGAAACTGCCGACGAAGTTTGTTGTTGAACTCGCAATAACAGTTCAAAAAAGCGCGTCGTTTGATTATTCCAAGCCCGGAGATCGTAATGAAAAAGCAGGTCATCGCATTGGCTGTATCCGCAGCATTTGTCGCCCCCGTATTCGCTCAAAGCAGCGTCACCTTGTATGGCGTGCTCGACCAAGGTATCAACTACACGAGCAACGTCGGCGGGAGCCATGCGTTCGAAATGGCGAGCGGCTATGCACAGGGCAGCCGTTGGGGCCTCAAGGGTTCGGAAGATCTGGGCGGCGGCATGAAGGCCATCTTCCAGTTGGAAAACGGCTTCAACGCAAGCAACGGCGCGCTGGCCGAAGGCGGCCGCCTGTTCGGTCGTCAGGCTTACGTCGGTCTGGCAGACAACACGTACGGTACGGTCACGCTCGGCCGCCAGTACGACTCGGTGGTCGACTACTTCGCGCAAACCACGGCTAACGGCAACTGGGCCGGCTACCTGTTTGCCCACCCGTACGATAACGACAACACCGACAACTCGTTCCGTCTGGACAATGCCGTCAAGTACGCCAGCCCGAATATCGGCGGCTTCCAGTTCGGCGGCGCGTATGCGTTCAGCAACGACACGAATTTTGCCAACGACCGTGCCTACAGCTTTGGCGGCCAATACGCCAATGGCGGCCTGCTGGTCGCTGCTGCATACATGCAGGCGGACAACCCGGGCGAAACCACCGGCGGCGCAATCACGACCAATGACGCGAGCTTCATCGCTCAGCGCATGCGCGTATGGGGCGCCGGCGTCAACTACACGTTCGGGCCGGCCACGGTGGGCGTTGCGTACAGCAACTCGAACTACAAGAACCCGACAGCGAACGGCTACATCAGCACGACCGCTCCTCTCGTGACGGGTTCGACGCTCAACGCGCTGAAGTTCCAGAACATCGAAGTGAACGGCAAGTATCAGATCACGCCGTCGTTCTATGTGGGCGCGGAATACGTCTACACGATCGAGAACTTCGAATCGTCGACGGGCAACCTGAAGCCGAAGATTCAAACGGTCGGCCTGATGGCTGACTACAACCTGTCGAAGCGGACCGACGTCTACATCCAGGGCGTGTACCAGGATGTCTCCGGCGACCGTACCAACTCGGTTCTGGACAATGGTTTCGTGCTCGGTACCGACGCACCGTCGTCGACCTCGAACCAGACCGTGGTCCGCGTTGCCCTGCGTCACCAGTTCTAAATTTTTTGCTCCACGCGACATTACGTAACGCGACGCGTGTGACGTGATGTCTTTAGTCGGCTCATCCGGTATCGCGAGATACCCGATGAGCTTTTTTTTGCGCAGCAACCTGTCCGCCGCGCACCCATTCACAACGCGTCGTGGAAGATCACGCCAAGCGTATGCCGATGCCCGGAAAGCAGGCGGCTAACGCCGTGCCGCAGATTGACGCGATAACTCCCCCGCGTGCCCTGGACGGGCCGGTGATGCACCGCGAACACCACGGCATCGCCTTTGCGCAATGGCACGACCTCCACGCGAGATTGCATGCGTGGCCGCTGTTCGGTCATCACAAACTCACCGCCCGTGAAGTCCTCATCCGGTTCCGATAGCAGAACGGCAAGCTGCAGCGGAAACACGTGCTCGCCGTACAGATCCTGATGCAGGCAGTTGTAGTCGTCCTTGCCGTACTGCAGGATGAGCGGCGTTGGCCTCAGTTGACCGGCGTCGTGACAGCGCTGGATGAAATCGGCGTGCAGGGCGGGATATCGCACGTCGATGTGCATGCTCTGATTCCAGCGGTTCGCCACTGGCGCGAGACGCGGATACGCGCAGGTCCGTAGTGCGCCGACCAGATCCGGCAGCGGATAGTCGAAGTACTTGTATTCGCCGCGTCCAAAACCGTGGCGCTCCATCACGACACGGCTGCGATACAGTTCGTCACGCGCATAGAGCGCGACGAGCGCGTCGCATTCCTGCGCTGACAGGAGGCCGCGCAACATGGCGCTGCCATGCTGGTTCAGGTCCATTTCGACGTCGTGCCAGTCCACCGCATCGATGCGCTGGGCCATCTCCGGGATCGAGGCTTCGTTTGGCACGGCAGTCTCACACTTGAGGTGCAGGCTGTCGGCAAGGGGCTTCAATACGGTATTCATGGCCAGTTCCGAAATCTGTTTCAATAGGCTGAGTGTACGAATGCGCGCAATGTCAGACACTCCGGGTCTTGCTCTCCAATTCGACGAAAATTCGACGGAATCCGGCGCTGTCTCAAGCAAAACCAAAGCGCTACTTTAGAAGTGCGAACTTCGCGGCATGTGCGGCGAGGTTCATAGCAGGTCCCTATCAAGCCTTCGGGAGTGCCGCACATGTCTGCTTCAGCCGAGAATCTCGACAGTTGGCTCGAAAAACAGGAGGTCGCGAAAGACCCCATCACGGCCTTTCCGCTGAGAGCGCTGGCAGCGACGCTGGATCAAACCCAGCCGGACGACATCGTACCGCCGCTATGGCACTGGCTGTATTTCCTGCCCATTTCGCCCCTCGGGGAGGCGGGTCCGGACGGGCATCCGAAGCGCGGCGAGTTCCTGCCTCCGGTGCCGCTGCCACGCCGCATGTGGGCCGGTGGACGCGTCACGTTTCATGCGCCGCTGAAGGTGGGTGAGCGTGCCATCCGCACTTCGACGATTGCGAATATCGAGGACAAAACCGGGCGCTCGGGACGCCTCGTATTCGTGACCGTGCAGCACACCATTGAAGTCGCCGATGAACTGAAGATCGAGGAAGAGCATGACGTCGTCTATCGCGATGCACCGCATCCCGATGCGGTTCCGCCAAAAGCGGCGCCGGCGCCGGACGGGGAAACGTGGCGGCGGACCATCCTGCCCGACCCCGTGTTGCTGTTCCGCTATTCGGCGCTGACCTTCAACGCCCATCGAATCCATTACGACTATCCCTACGTCACGCAGATCGAGGGCTATCCGGATCTGCTTGTGCATGGTCCGCTGATCGCCACGTTGCTGGTCGACCTCGTGCGCCGCGAACTGCCCGACGCCACGCTGCAAAGCTTCGCCTTCAAGGCGCTGCGGCCCACCTTCGCCAACCGGCCGTTCACGGTGTGCGGCAAACCGTCGGACGATGGCAAGACCGTCGAACTATGGGCCAAAGACCACGAGGGGCATTTGACGATGCGTGCAACCGCCGCACTGGCGTGAACTGAATGCGAAAGTGCTGGAGCGTCGGACTGCCGTTCTGCGCGCGGATTGCTTCGATCGCGCCACCTGATGTCGCGCTGCTCCTGTTCGCACATTCCGAATGCGTGGTGCAGTGTAGCGTCTGGCGCGAGGTAAGCGCGATAGGCCGTTCGGCCGACTTTCCAGCGCGGTGCGGCAGAG
Organism: Paraburkholderia sp. GAS41; assembly: GCF_050436545.1. Lineage (NCBI taxonomy): Bacteria > Pseudomonadati > Pseudomonadota > Betaproteobacteria > Burkholderiales > Burkholderiaceae > Paraburkholderia > Paraburkholderia sp. GAS41. The sequence goes on along the minus strand of NZ_JBNDMK010000027.1, from coordinate 83,268 downwards.
ATAAGCTTGGGGTTCCGGACACACATGTCGTGTCGCGAGCGAGGGGAAACGGGCTATGTCCGAGAAAGCAGGCGCGGCAAGCACTGACGCCGTAACCGGCGTGAAGGGCGCCGCAAGATCCAGCACGTATGTGCTCATTCATGGCGCCTGGCATGGCGGCTGGTGCTGGGACGAGGTCGCGGCGATATTGCGCTCGCACGGGCATCGGGTATTGACGCCAACGCTGAGTGGGCTCGGTGACCGGGCGCATCTGGTTTCACCGGACATCGATCTGCAGGTGTTCATTCAGGACGTCGTCGATATATTCGAGAGTCACGATCTGTCCGACGTGATTCTCGTGGGGCACAGTTTTGGCGGCGTGACGCTGGTGGGCGCTGCCGAGCGTATACCGCAGCGAATTCGTCAACTGGTGTTTCTCGATGCGGTCGTGCTATCCGCCGGGGAGAGCGCCTTCTCGCGGTTGCCGCCGGAGATCGTAGCCGCGCGCACGAAGGCCGCGATGGACACCAGCAACGGGCTCACCATCCCCGTGCCGCCCGCGAGCGCGTTCGGCGTGTTTGAAGCAAACCAGGTGGCATTGCTCGAGCGCTATTGCACGCCGCATCCATTAAAGACCTTCGACGATCCCATAGTCCTCAAGGGGCCGCCTGGCGGCTCGCTGCCGAAGGTGTATATCCAGTGCGTCGATCCCGTGTACGAAGCGCTGCAAAGCAGCCGCGATTTCGTCAGGACGCAAACGGACTGGGCCTGGGATGAAATCGCAACTGGGCACGATGCGATGATTAGCGCGCCGGAGGCGTTGGCTGGCAAGTTGCTGGCGTTCGCGTGAGCATCCATTTTCCAATAAGAAACAAGATGGGGCCTGCCCGACCCGCCGCCCGCTGCGGACCACGCTGGCGTAAAGGCTTACCTGTCATACGATTCGAGCCCCAAAGAGCCCGGCGTAATAGATAAACAGCCGATATGCCCGCGTGGGCCGCCGCGATTGCGCTTGCCGCCACAAAACCCCGCGTGTATAGTTTCCGAACTTACTCTTGTTTCGCATTGGAAATATAAGGGATTCTTCTTATGAACGCTTCGACCATCCTCGCCGATCTCGGCATCGCCCAAGCGGCGCAAGCCGGCGACATCGCGGTTCATTCGCCGATCACCGGCGAGCTCATCGGCCGTGTGGCCGGCAATACCGTAGCGGACGTCGACATGGCGCTCGCCAATGCGAAACAGGCATTCAATGCATGGCGCAACGTCCCGGCACCGCGCCGCGGCGAGCTGGTGCGTTTGCTCGGCAACCGTCTGCGCGAGAAAAAGCAGGCGCTTGGCAGCATCATCACGCTCGAAACCGGCAAGATCCTGCAGGAAGGGTTGGGCGAAGTGCAAGAAATGATCGACATTTGCGACTTCGCGGTCGGCCTGTCGCGCCAGTTGTACGGTCTGACCATTGCCTCTGAGCGTCCCGGCCATCGCATGGCGGAATCGTGGCATCCCATGGGCACCTGCGTCGTGATTTCCGCATTCAATTTCCCGGCTGCCGTGTGGTCGTGGAACGCGGCGCTGGCGCTGGTGTGCGGCAACGCGGTGATCTGGAAGCCGTCCGAAAAGACGCCGCTCACCGCGCTTGCCGTCAATCAGATCCTGAGCGACGCGCTGAAGGAATTCGGCGACGCGCCGCAAGGGCTGACGGCGTTGATCACCGGTGGCCGCGACGTGGGCGCGAAGCTCGTCGCCGATCCGCGTGCGTCGATCGTCAGCGCAACCGGCAGCACGGAAATGGGCCGTACGGTCGGCGTGGAAGTGGCGAAGCGTTTCGGCCGCTCGCTGCTCGAACTGGGTGGCAACAATGCCGGCATCGTCGCGCAGAGCGCCGATCCGGAACTCAGCTTGCGCGGCATTCTGTTCTCGGCCGTGGGTACCGCCGGCCAGCGCTGCACGTCGTTGCGCCGCCTGTTCGTACACGACAGCGTGTATGACCAGACCGTCGAACGCCTCAAGCAGCTCTACAACAAGGTGCCGATCGGCAACCCGCTCGAAAAGGGCACGCTAATGGGCCCGCTGATCGACAAGCAATCGTTCGCCCGCATGCAGGAAGCATTGCAGCAGGCTGTCGCGGAAGGCGGCAAGGTGTTCGGCGGCGAGCGTGTCGATGTGAAGGGTTACGAAGGCGGTCACTACGTGCGTCCGGCGCTGGTTGAAATGCCGTCGCAAACGGCCGTGGTGCTGAAGGAAACCTTCGCGCCGATTCTCTACGTGCTGCGCTATACGGATTTCGCGGATGCGGTCGAAGCGAACAACGCGGCGGTGCACGGCCTGTCGTCCTGCGTGTTCACCAACGATCTGCGTGAAGCGGAGCGTTTCCTGTCGGCGGCCGGCAGCGACTGCGGCATTGCCAACGTGAACATCGGACCGAGCGGTGCGGAAATCGGCGGCGCGTTCGGCGGCGAGAAAGAGACGGGCGGCGGCCGCGAGTCGGGCTCGGATGCGTGGAAGGCTTATATGCGCCGCGCGACCAACACGGTCAACTATTCGTCGGCATTGCCGCTGGCGCAGGGCATCGACTTCAATATCGCCTGACAGCGGGATGGCGTGCGCTCAGCGGATAAGCCTGAGTTGGGCGTGCGCCGCGTTGACCAAGCCGGTAGTCCCTCTAAACCCGTGTTCGACCGGCCGCGTGCTCACGTGGCCGGCGCCTGCCTAAGGTGGAAAAGCCGTGACCTCGAAAGTCGTAATCGTCGGTGGTGGCGTGATCGGCAGCTCGATTGCGTATTTTTTGCGTGCGTCGGACCCGACGGTCAGCGTCACGGTGATCGAGCGCGATCCAACCTATGCGCGCTCGTCGTCGGCGTTGTCCGCCGCGTCGATCCGCCAGCAATTTTCGACACCGCTGTCGATCCAGATGTCGCTGTTCGGCATCGAGTTTTTGCGTTCGATTGGCGAGCGGCTGGAGATCGATGGTACGAAGCCGTCCATCGATCTGCACGAAGGCGGCTATCTGTTCCTCGCCACCCCGGTCGGTGAATCGACCCTGCGCGAGAATCACGCGTTGCAAAAGAGTCTCGGCGCCGACATCAGTCTGCTCGACAAAACCGCGCTGCAGGCACGTTTCCCCTGGCTCAATACCGAGGACCTGGTTGCCGGCGCCTTTGGCGAGAGCGGCGAAGGCTGGTTCGACGGTTACGGACTCGTGCAGGCCTTGCGCAAGAAAGCGCAGGCACTCGGCGCACACTATGTGGCCGACGACGTCGTGGCCGCGCAGCGTAACGGCAAGCGCGTCACGCAAGTGACCACGGCCAGCGGCGAGTCGTATGCCTGCGATGTGCTGGTGAACGCGGCCGGAGCGTGGTCGCGCAAGCTGGCGGCGATGGTAGGGATCGACATTCCGGTGTTCGCGCGCCGCCGCAGTATCTTCAACGTTAGCTCGCCGGCACACCTCGAACGTTGCCCGCTGCTGATCGATCCAACCGGGGTCTATTTCCGTCCGGAAGGCCAATCGTTCATTTGCGGCACCTCGCCGGGCGCCGACAACGACCCGGACGATTTGCCGCTCGACGAAGTGGATCACGCGCTCTTCGACGAGGTGATCTGGCCGACGCTCGCGCATCGTGTACCGCAATTCGAAGCGTTGCGCGTGCAGAGTTGCTGGTCGGGCTACTACGAATACAACGTGTTGGACCAGAACGCGATCATCGGCCACCATCCGGATGTCGACAACTGCATCTTCGCCAATGGCTTTAGCGGCCATGGTCTGCAGCAGGGGCCGGCAACCGGTCGTGGCGTAAGCGAATTGATCCTGCATGGACGCTATACGACGCTGGACCTGGCGTCGCTGAGTTTCGAGCGGGTGCTCGAGAACCGGCCGATCGTCGAAAAGAATGTGGTTTAGGCACCCTGATCGCGCCTGCATTGCGCCAGATCCGCTAAGTCCCCTTAGGTGGATGCAGTAGGTTGCCCGGTCCCTTGCCGGGCTTTTTTGCTTTTACGCGCTGGATTCCTGCGTATTCTCGTGCGCGCCATGCGCCATGCGCCATGCGCCATGCGTAGCCGCAGGCCCGCAATATCCGCACACGTGAGTTTGCGACCCGTCGCATCGCACAGCCCGATGATTCCGAAAACTCAACAGGTAGTGATTAGATATCGGTTGCTGCATGTGCGGTTGCTGACCACAATCGAGGTCAGTTCCGGCTCGCGGCCACGAACCAGCACGCGCCGCTCAGGCTACGCCGGATAAACCAATCCAACCGCCACGACACCATGTTCACGTTCACCCCTCCGTTCGAAGCACCGACAGGTTCGCCGATTCGTGAGCTGTTCAAGTACCTGGGTCAGCCAGGCATGATTTCGTTCGCGGGTGGTTATCCAGCCAGCGATCTGTTCGATCGCGCGGGCCTCGATGCGGCTTCTTCGCGCGCTTCGCAGCAAACGACGCTCTGTTTGCAATACGGTCCGACTGACGGCTTGCCGGTTCTGAAAGAGGAACTTGCCCAATTGATGACGCGTCGCGGCACGCCCTGTACCCCGCAGGAACTGCTGGTGACGACCGGGTCGCAGCAGGGCTTCGATTTGCTGCTGCGGGTGCTGGTGGGTGCTGGGGACGTGGTGCTGGTCGAGCAGCCTGCTTATCCGGCCACGCTGCAGGCGCTGAAGTTGCAGCAGGCCGAGGTGGTGACGCTGCCGGTCGATCAGGACGGCCTCGACGTAGCCGCGCTTGCTGCGCTGCTCGAAGCGGGCACGCTTAAGCGTTCGCCGAAGCTGTTGTACACGGTGCCGACTTTCGCCAATCCCACGGGCGCGACGCTCTCATACGAGCGGCGCGTTGCGTTGCTGAAGCTGGCAGCGCGCTATCGCTTTCTGGTAGTCGAGGACGATCCGTATGGCGATCTGCGCTTTGCGGGCGAGGCTTTGCCCTCACTGCTTGCTTTGAGCGCCGAGGTGCCCGGCTCGCGCGACTGGGTCGTGCATTTCTCGAGTCTGTCGAAGATCGTAGCGCCTGGTTTGCGGGTGGGCTGGACCGTTGCGCATGCGGAGATTCTCAGACGTTGTGTCGTTGCGAAACAGACCGTGGATCTTTGCAGCTCGCCATGGACTCAGGCGATCGCGGCGCAATACCTCGCAAGCGGTGCGCTCGAAGCGCATCTGCCGAACACCATCGCGGCGTACGCGCTGAAGTGTTCGACGCTGTGTGATGCGCTGGAAACGGAAATGAAGGGCAAGATTGCATTTCATCGTCCGGCCGGTGGGATGTTCGTGTGGGGCCGGCTTGCCAATGACGGTGACGCGTCGGCTTATCTGAAGGCGTCTATCGAGCAGAACGTCATGTTCGTGCCGGGCGTGGCTTTCTATAAGGACAACGTGGATCTTGCGTCGCTGCGTTTGTCGTTCGCGGCGCCGGGTGTGAGCGACATCGAAGAAGGTGTGCTGCGGCTGAAGCGGGCGCTTGAGATTTTTGGCGCAGCGTGAGGTGTTGCAGTGCGAGCAGTACTGCGAATTTCAATACGTTCAAACACTTGGGTGATGAGTGCGCAGGATATCCACAGGCTTATGAACGTTATCTGTTGATAAGATCGGGTCCGTTGCGCGAGGCGGCACTGAAAGTCAGGATAAGCGCTTCTGAAGCAGCATCAACAATCCCTATGCGATCAACCACTTGAGTGACGAGTCCGCAGGATATCCACAGGCTTGCGAACAATTTATGTTGATAACCGCTTACCCAACACGCAGGTGCTGCAACAGCGCAAAACCATGTAGACCATGCAGCCAGACATGGTCGGCGATAAACCCCGCAGCCACCCACGAAGCGCCCACGACCAGCAGATCGCAGTGCCCGCTATTCCACCAGTTGAGCGAGTGACGTCCGGCGATCCACGGCACGCCGAGCGGATTCGGCCAGTCCGCGAGTAAATGCATCAAACCACCGCAAGCGAAGCCGAAGGCGAGCGCAGCGAGCGCCTGATGATGCGCGAGTTCGTGATAAGAAAACACCAGCAGCGCGATCCAGCCAATACCCCAATGCGTGACAGTGCGATGCGTGATCCATAGGCGCCGCTTGCGCGACCACCACGCCACTTCCATCCAGTCCGGCGCCGTGCCGCCCGCCACCGCCGCCATGAAGCTCAACAACACGCACAAGTGGAAGGGGCCGTTCGCGCTGCTGTGCGCAATGATCGCGGCGGCGATGACGCCGGCCGCGAAGCCGGTCGCGTGATGTGCTTTGTTTGATGCCATTGAAGTTGCGCCACGCCACGCGCGCGCTGTCTGAATACAAGGGGCGGCTATGTTCGCAGATGCCCGCGCAAAAAGACAGCGCCGCGCGTGCTATGCAGGCGCGGCGCCAATGACTTAACGCTTGGTACTCATTGGTTCATCGTGGACGAAGACCGCTGCAGAACAAGGGACGAAGGACGAGCGACAAGCCCGAGGCAAGCCGCTTGCCTCTTACGTCGCGCAGCGCGCGATATCAAAGCGCATCTCAGGTTCCGGCGGATCGTCCGGCGCATTGGCAGGTCGCATCACCTTGATTACGGAACCGGCACTGACCGGTGTCAATGTGACGAAGTAAGCCGTATCCGAGCTGGACCCAACGGCGAGTTCGGTCGCCCCGCCCACCGACGAGGCCCGCACGCGCGACAGACGGCCTTCGAGGCATTCGGTGATGTAAGACGGCGTGCGCTGCGATGTCACGAAGACCAGCGGCTGCGAAGCATCTCGCGCGGGACCAGACGATCCACAGGCGGCAAGTACGAGAGCGGCGGGAGCGAGTAAAAGAAGTTTTTTCATGATCGGATCGTCAGTGTTCCCGACTGACTATGGGAACAGGGGCACGGGCGGAACAGGTGCTCCGCGACGAAGCTGCCGTTCAGTCGCGATGGACACATAGCGACTGAACGGCGCGGAATGCGTGTGATCCCAGTATAGCCGCGTGCATGCGGCCGTTCGAACAATGCGAAGACGTTTTGAGCATAAAAAAACGCGCGCGTGATTGTGTCACGCGCGCGTTTTTCAACAGACCGGACTGGTTGGTCCGGCCCGCAGCTTCATTAGAAGCGGTGACGCAGACCCACGGTCGCTGCCACCTGGTTGCCGGACGACGACGGCGACAGCGTGTTGATCATAGCGACGTTCGCGCTACCATCGCCGAGTTGACCCGAAGCGTGCTGGTACACACCTTCCACGTAAACGTCGGTGCGCTTGCTGAGCGAGTAGTCAGCTTGCAGCGAAACGGTGTGCCACTTCGGATCGCCCGAAGTCGTGCCGCCCGTCGCCTTGCCGTCCGTGAACGTGTACGCGCCGTTCAGGCTCAGAGCCGGCGTCAGAGCGTACTTACCGTTGATTTCATAGTTGTCGAGGTGCAGATTCGTGCCCGTCGGAACCGTGAAGCCCACGCCGCCCTGATTGCCAGCAATCAGGTTGTCGTCTTGCGTGTGGGTGTACAGCAGGCCAACCGTCGCCGGGCCGAACGCGTAGTTCGCGCCCACGCCGTACGTGCGTTGTTGGGCAGCCGTCAGGTTGGCGTTGTTGCCGTCGCCCGACGACACTGCGCCGCCGCTCAGGTTCGTGCCGCCCAGCGAGTTGTTCAGTTGCAGGTAAGCCGCAGCGACGTTCAAGCCACCGTTGGTGTACGAAGCGCCTGCGCTATATGCACGGTTGTTCGCGAACTGGCCAGCGTCGTTGCTGAAACCGTACAAGCCGCCAAAGCGGAAACCGGAGTAGTTCGCGCTCTGGTACTTGACCGCGTTCTTGATCGAGAACGAGTTGTCCAGGTTGTCGTTGTCAAACGGGTGGGCGGCGAGGTTGTTGCCGTAGCCCGAACCTGCTTGCGACAGCGGGCCGAGATAGTCGACCACGGAGTCATATTGACGGCCGAGCGTCAGCGTACCGTACTGGTCGCTTTGCAGACCGACGAAAGCTTGACGGTTGAACAGCGTGTTGCTTTCGCTGAACTTGCCGCTGTTGATGTTGAAGCCGCTCTCCAACGTGAAGATGGCATGCAGGCCACCGCCGAGGTCTTCGCTGCCGCGCAGGCCGAAGTACGTGTCCGAAACCGAGCCACTACCTTGTTGCCAGTTGTTGTGGCCACCCTGGTTGTTCGAGTACACGAGACCCGCGTCCAGTGTGCCGTACAACGTGACGCTGCTTTGTGCGTGAGCGTTGATGGCGAACGCGCCCATGATGCCCGCGATGATGAGGGTTTTTTTCATGCTTTATAAACTCCGAGACAGTCCGTAGAGAATCGCCTGACAGGGCTTAGCGCCGATACCACTGGCCGCCTGAGGATTCGGAGCGAAGTGTATTCCCCCTGATGAATTGATTAACCCTATCTCACGCAACAATACTTTCCTGAATCGGGAATGCTGGATTTTATTTCCCTAAGTGCGTGTAAATAAAGCGATTTTGCGTCTCGTGGAAATTCGCGAGGAGTCTGTCAATGTTTTTTTTGTTGCACTCGCGCGACGCCCGCCCGTGGCCGCTGAGCGATTTATCAATTACAAATGTAACACTAAATTTATATCTTTCAATTTTACGAAAGAGACTATTCCGGACGATGCGGTGATTACTTCCAGCCACTGGCTTTACAATCCGTCTGCCCCTTGACCAGGGCGTCTTTTTTTCATCTGTTTATACGCGGCCTTCGGGCCGCGTTTTTTTATTCTGTATTAAATTCGATTATAAGTTCCCTCTAATCGAGAAATAGTTTTTTTTGAAAACCGCAATAATCGGCGGTGCTGGCCGTTTGGGGTAGGGCGTCCCTCGCGGCAGCGGGGGCGGGTAGAATCCGGTGCTTGTCTTGGCCCATCTGTTCCGAACCTGAGTGACCCTGCAATGACCGATACCCCGCTTCCATCGCCCGCCACCGCTGCCGATCCCGCGACGGAAGAACTTCCCGAACTGCCCGAGACCCAGCACGATGCGCGCTTGTGGCGTGACGACGGCTGGACGGCGCGCGTCATCAAGAACGAGGACGACGACGGCTGGGCAGTGGAGATGATCAAGGACGGCGAGCCGGAACCCGCTCTGGTGGGGCCGTGGACCATGGGGCGCGACAAGAAGAATCCGAAGCCGCTCGACACGGGTGCTTTCAATACATTAGTGAAGACAGCGTCGGAGGTGCTGCGTCGGCACGAGCAGCAATTGCACGCCATGCTGCATAAGCGCGTGACGGTGGAATCGGCGTCTGGCGACGGTGAGCTGGAGATCACGCTCGACATCGTGCCGAGCGAGGACGATCCCTACGCGCTGCTGACTGCGTTCGACGCCTTCGGCGAGCAGCTCGCGCAAGTGAAAGTGGCGCCCAACTTCAAGCTAGGCAAGGCGAACGCCGCGGCTTGGGTCGAAAACGGCTTTCGTCGGCCGGGCTAAGGGCACAGTGAAATAAGTGCGGCGTGCCGGAGCCGGCCGTGCGCCGCGTTTTCCACTTCAACGAATCTTGCAGAAAATCGCGGTGATATGCGGCCCGACGTGATGCACGATCGCGTTGCTGCCGGCCTGGGTGACGGCGTCCTGCACGCTCGCGTCGCCGCCGAATACCACGACGCCGTAGGCCGAACTGGCTAGCGGTTCGCCGTCGCCGTTGCGGAACATCGGATCGTCTTTCTCGAATCCAACCACCGCGAACACGTGAAAGCCAAAGGCGCGCAGTTCTGCCCCTTTGACGGGCCGGAAGGCATTGATCGAATTTTTCTCGACACGCATTGGCGTGGTCTCGATCAATTGCTGCTGGGCAAGATCCGCAATGAACTGATGGCCGGACTCGTTACACGCGAGCGGCGCGTCGAGCTCGCTCGCATGGCACGCGAGCGGCAATGCCGCTGCAGACAGGGCGAGGAGAATGGAACAAAAAACGTGTTTCATAAACTTCGGGTTACGCGTGCACAGTGGCAAGTTCGCAACGGGGCAGGCAAGGGGCCAGAGGGTAAAGTCGCTGCCATATCGGGCTGCAAGTTGGATTACATCGCGTTACAGGCGTAATTGGACTCGCACTTTACCAACGTTCGCGTATTTTTGCTGCAGGCCCGTTCTGTCAAGGGTGGCCGGGGAAATTGTCTCGGAAAACAGCAAGGTTTCCCGTAACCGTATATATTTCCGGGTTATGAATTCTCGACCATCATCCGTAGAAAACGTTCCTGTCCCGAAAACGTGGGACGCGAAGCTCGCTCGCCGGCTCGTGACGCCGCTCGTGGATACGTTTGTCACGCCCAATCACCTCACCACGCTGCGTCTGCTGATCGGCCTCGCGGGCGCGCTGTGCCTCGCGCGCGGGGGATTTGCGTGGACCAACGCGGGCGCGCTGCTCATCGTTTTGTCCAACTTCGTCGATCACACGGACGGTGAACTTGCGCGCATCAGCGGCAAGTCGAGTCGTATCGGTCATTTTTACGATCTCGCATGCGATGCGCTGGTGACTGTTCTGCTGTTTGTCGGTATGGGGCTGGGCATGGGCGTCGTTCATGGCGGCGAGCGCGCTGTGCCGGGCGTAGTGCTCGGCGGCCTTGCCGGTGTGGCGGTCGCGGCGATTTTCTTTCTGCGCATGCGGATCGAGGACATGGAAGGCAAGGCGGGCACCAAACAGGCCTCGCTGGCCGGCTTCGAGACCGAAGACGTGCTGTATCTGCTGCCGCTCGTCACGCTCTTCGGAATCGTTACGCCGTTTGTCGTGGCCGCCTCGATCGGCGCGCCGCTTTTTGCCCTCTGGGTGATCGTGGACTTCCGCCGCGCGCTGCGCCGTATGGTGGTCCCCGCCGCCGAACCCAGTTCAATGCAGGTTAGTCCATGAGTACGCAGGCCGAAGACGATGTGTTCGCGTCAGCCTCTTCCGATCGCGTCATCGCCACGTCAGCGTCTGTAGAGGCCCACCCGATCATCCCCGAGGCGGACGGTGCGGTTGCCGGCCGCACGCGCCAGTTCGACACCGCGCAGCTCTCCAGAGATTTCGCCGATCAGGGCGCCTTCCTCTACATGGAAGATTTCCTCGCGCCCGAGGTGACCGCGCAGCTCGTGCATAGCGCCCGCGCGCTGCTCGACGAGGTGAATCGTAACTACCTGCCTGGTCACAAGCAGGGCGGCAGCGTCAGTCGTCACACGATCGACCGGCTCGCGCCGTTCATTGCCGAGCTGTATCGCTCGAAAGAGCTGATTGGCTGGCTGGAGCGGCTGAGCGGCGACAAGCTGATGGTGTCGCCCCCTGACGACCCGCACGCCTACGCGCTCTATTACTACACGCGGCCGGGCGACCACATCGGCTGGCATTACGACACGTCGTACTACGACGGCCGCCGCTATACGCTGCTGCTCGGTGTGATCGACGAATCGTCGTGCCGTCTCGACTACGAGTTGCACACCCGTAACCCGGACGTCCCCGACGAGCCCGGCTCGGTGCAGATCCCGCCCGGCGGGCTGGTGTTTTTCGACGGCGACAAGTTGCGCCATCGCATCACGCCGGCGGGCGCCAATGAGTTCCGCGTCTCGCTGACATTCGAATACGTCACGGACCCGAACATGCGTCCGTGGCGGCGTCTCATCTCGAACCTGAAAGACGCGATCGCGTATTTCGGCTTTCGCCAGGTTTTTCGTCAGATGACCCGGGGCAAAGGGGCGGCGCAATGACTCGCGCGGCTGTCATTCTGCTGTCGATCGGCGTCGCGCTGTTCGTCGCGCTGCTCGCCTGGCAGGGTCTGGGTTCGGTCACCTCGACGCTGCTGGCCGCGGGCTGGGGGCTCGCGCTGGTGGCCGCGTTCCATCTGGTGCCGCTGGTGCTGGATTCGGCGGCGATCGCCGTGCTGATCGACCGTCAGCGCGACGGCGTGGCCGCGCGTCATACCGTGCTCGCGCGCTGGACCGGCGAGTCGGTCAACAGCCTGCTGCCGGCCGGTCAGATCGGCGGTCCGGTGGTGATCGTGCGGCAACTCACGCAGCACGGCATGCGCATGCGCGACGCGGCGGCGGCGATCACCGTCAGCACCACGCTGCAGGCGCTCGCGCAAATCGTGTTCGCCGTGCTCGGCCTGCTGCTATTCGGCGCTTACGCGGCGCAAGGCGCGCTGCATGACTTGCGCACCGCAACGTTTATTGCCACCGCTATACTCGCCGGGCTGATTGCGCTGTTCTTCTTCGCGCAACGGCGCGGCCTGTTCGGGCGGCTTTTGCGAGTCGTCTCGAAGGTATTCGGCAAGCGCGACTGGTCAGTGTTGACGATGCGCGCCGATGCCGTCGATGGCGCCGTGCAGGCCCTCTATCGGGAACGTGGCCGCGTGCTGGCGAGCTTTGCGCTGAGTCTGGTTGGCTGGATCGTGGGCACGGTGGAAGTGTGGCTCGCGCTACGCTTCCTCGGCCATCCGGTGAGCTGGGTGGACGCGCTGCTGCTCGAAAGCCTGGGTCAGGCGATTCGCGGCGCAGCGTTCGCGATTCCCGGCTCCCTCGGCGTGCAGGAGGGCGGCTATCTGCTGCTCGCACCGCTCGTCGGCTTGCCGCCTGATGCGGCGCTCGCGTTGTCGCTGGCCAAGCGCGCTCGCGAGCTGCTGCTGGGTTTGCCTGGCCTGTTGTATCTGCATTTCAGTGAAAGAAACTGGCAGCGTCGGCGCACGACGCATGTGCCGGCTGTCGACAAACCGTACTTTTAATAAAAAGGGACCGCGCATGCGTGCCATTATTCTCGCTGCGGGCCTTGGCCTGCGTCTCCAGCTCCCGCCGGGGGAACAGTTCCCGAAATGCCTGCTGCAGTTCGACGGCGTCAGCCTGCTCGAACGGCACCTGCAGATGCTCGAAACCGCTGGCGTCACGGATGTCGTGCTCGCGCTCGGTTTCCAGCCGGGACTGGTCGAGGCTGAGCTGAAGCGCATCAATTGGCCGCACCCGGTCGAGATCGTGATCAATCCGCGTTTCGACCTCGGCAGCGTGCTGACGGTGCACACCGTGGCCGAACCGCTCAAACGTGGCGGCGATGTCCTGCTGATGGACGCCGACGTGCTGTATGACGAACGTATCCTGAGCGCGCTGGTGGCGGGCGAAACCGTCAACCGGCTCCTGATCGACCGCGATTTCGAAGCGGGCGACGAGCCCGTTAAGCTGTGCCTGAAAGACGGCGTGCCGGTGGAACTGCGCAAGCAGCTCGCCGTGAATCTCGAATACGACACGATTGGCGAATCAGTCGGGTTCTTCCGCTTCCGCGAGGAAACCGCACAACGCTTTGCGCAGATCGTGGCGGGTTACATCGAAAGCGGCCGCTCGAATTTGCCGCACGAAGAAGCGGTGCGCGATCTGCTGCTCGAGCGCAGCCAGGTATTCGATACCGCCGACGTGACCGGCTCGCCGTGGATCGAAATCGACTTCCCGAACGATGTCGTGCGCGCCCGCGCCGAAATCCTGCCGCAATTGCAGCCGCTGGTGACTGCGCCGCGCTGACCGTCGCTTCTGCTGTGACGCGCATGTGCCGTTTGGTGACGGCACATGCAGTCGATACCTGCGGGCGGCCGCACTCGCGCCGCAGCGTCCTCATTCCAGATCGATCCCCGTTGTTTCGCTCACTGCAGGCGCCAAAGCTTGCGGTCCTGCTTCGCCTCACGCGGTGACTCCGTCGAAGCAAAGAAAAAGACGCTGTTCGAGAAATTGATTCGCAAAACTAAGTGAATAAGGCGATAGAACCCGGTTATGTTTCGGCGCATGTATGACAACGCCTCGCGCAACGGCAACACAGATACGTGAAACGTATAACGCCCAGCTTTAACCGCCATCCCCTGTCCTCGTCGGACATTCGTCGACGCCTTGACCATTCTTGACTATTCGGCAGCGTAGCCCGGGTAAATTTCTCCTAGCATACCGAGAGCATGCGTTCTGGAGCGGTGCGGTGTTGCCGCTTGCCATCCATCCCATTGGAGTATTCAACATGAGCATTTTCGGCACGATCGTGAACAAGCTATTCGGCAAGGCGAAGCCCGATCAACCGGCGCCCGCTGTCGAGCCCACGCCGGATCCTGCCGTCGCGCAGGCTGCGGCGCAGGCCGCCGCACCGGACGCAGCGCCGGCCCCCGCGCCGCTGACGGACATCGACGTCGCCGCCGTGATGGACCAGTTCGTGAGCGAGAGCGGGCAGACGCTGAACTGGCGGGTATCGATTGTCGACACGATGAAGGCGCTTGGCGTCGACAGCAGTCTCGACCATCGCAAGCAACTCGCCGCGGAACTCAAGTACAGCGGCGATACCAACGACTCCGCCAGCATGAACGTCTGGTTGCACAAGCAGGTCATGGCCGCGCTGGCTGCGAATGGCGGAAAGCTGCCGCCGGACCTCGCTGCCTGAATGCGGTAATGCGGACACCTCGCTAACGCGTGCTGTCCTTATGCATTACACATTGCGGGTTGCCCAGGGCATGAACCCCACACGGCCTGTCTACTGACAGGCCGTATTTTATGCTGCCGTCGTAAGCGAATCTGACAACATCTGTTGCCGGGTCGATGCCATAATCGAGGCTTTATGCCGACGGCTTCGCCACCCGTCGTCCTGCCAATGCCTCTTGCCCTGGGTGCATTCATCGTTCCGCTGATCGTCGCGTGTGCGATGTTCATGGAAAACGTGGACGGTACGGTCATCGTGACCTCGCTCCCCGTTCTGGCGCGCGACCTCGGCCACAGTCCCATCACCCTCAAGCTTGCCATCACGAGTTATGTGATCGGCCTCGGCGTGTTCATTCCCATCTGCGGCTGGGTCGCCGACCGCTTCGGTTCACGCACGGTGTTTCGCACGGCCATTGGTATCTTCATGGCCGGCTCGCTGATGTGCGCGGCCTCCACGTCGCTCGGCACGTTTGTGTTTGCACGTTTCGTGCAAGGTCTCGGCGGCGCGCTGATGGTGCCGGTCGGGCGCATCATCATTTTCCGCTCGCTGCCGAAGTCGCAATTCATTCGTGCCGTCAATTACCTCACGATACCTGCGTTGCTCGGACCGGTGGTCGGACCGCCGCTCGGTGGATTCATCACTACATATCTGCATTGGCGGCTGATTTTCTTCATCAACATCCCGATTGGCTTGCTCGGCATCTGGCTCGCAAACAGGCACATCGCCAACATGCACGAGGAGCATCCGGGACGTCTCGACTGGACCGGTTTCGTGTTGTCGGCGAGTGGCGCTTCACTGTTTATGCTGGGCGTTTCGCTGATCGGCGGAGAGTTGGTGTCGAATACGCTGTCACTTGGTATGACGGTGTTGGGCGCTGCGCTGCTGCTCGTCTATTGGCTGTACGCAAGCCGGGTCGAATTGCCAGTGCTCGACCTGCGCCTGCTGCGCATTCCGAGTTTTCACGCGAGCGTGCTGGGCGGCTCGCTGTTTCGAATCGGCCTTGGCGCGGTGCCTTTTTTGTTGCCGTTGGCATTGCAGGAAGGCCTCGGCATGACGGCCTTCATCTCAGGCTCGATTACCTGCGCGTCGGCCTTCGGCTCGATGTTCATGAAGACGGTTGCCTCGCGGGTGCTGGGGCGCTTTGGGTTCCGCAAGGTGTTGATGGTCAATGCGTGCTTCGCCGGAGTGGCGATCGCCGTCTACGGATTGTTTTACCCGGGCATGCCGCATTGGGCAATCTGGTGCGTCGTGTTGTTCGGCGGTTTCTTTCCGTCGCTACAGTTCACTTCGCTGAATACGCTCGCCTATGCGGATATTCCCATGCGCGACATCGGCCGCGCCACTAGCGTGGCGAGCGTGATCCAGCAGATTTCGCTGGGGCTCGGCGTCACCATAGGCGGCCTCGTCCTGCAGATCTCGCATCATTTGCAGGGACATCCCGCCATTGTGTGGTCCGATTTCTGGCCCGCGTTTCTGGTGGTCGGGCTGTTTTCGTTATGCTCCATTCCGGTGACCGCACGCTTGCCGCCAGGCAGCGGCGATGAAATTGCCTCGGGCGGCAGAGGACGCGCATGAGCAGAACCTGGCTTAAGAAATCGACAGGGTTGAAGTCGCAAGAAGTCGCAAGAAATCACTTCAGCACTGGAACTTAGGACTACCGTCTGTGGCTTCGCAAACCCCCGTTTTGCGTGCTATAAGCCTAAGGCAGTGGTTATCTTCACAGCTAAAAAATAGTCATGGAGGAGAGTCGATGTCAGTGGGCAAAGTAAAGTTTTCCGCGAGCGCCTTGGCCGTCGCCGCACTTGTTACCGTATCGAGCGGCTTCCTCGAAATAGCGCCGGTCTACGCGAAAACGCCGGAGCCGCAGGCGGCCGTTCTCAACGCCTCGGCAATTGCGGTTGCGGACAAGTTCAGCGCGGACGCTGCAGAGCAGATCTTCAAAGAAGGCGGCAACGCTGTTGACGCTGCCGTGGCCATTGCCTTCACGCTTGCCGTGACCTATCCGGAAGCCGGCAATATTGGCGGTGGCGGCTTCATGACGCTGTACGTGAACGGCAAGCCTTATTTTCTCGACTATCGTGAGAAGGCGCCGCTCGCTGCCACCAAGAACATGTATCTCGACGACAAGGGCAACGTCATCAAGGGCATGAGCCTGTTCGGCTATCGCGCGGTGGGTGTGCCCGGCACGGTCGAAGGCATGTGGGAAGCGCAGCACCGTTTCGGCAAGCTGAAGTGGAAGCAGGTGCTGGCGCCGGCCATCAAGTACGCGACCGACGGTTTCGAAGTGAGCGAGCAACTGCAGCAGCGCCATGACGACTCGGCCAAGGATTTCGCGGGCAAGACCAACTTCGATACTTACTTCGGCAACCTGAAACAGGGCGTCAATTTCAAGCAGCCGGATCTCGCTGCTGTCCTGACGCGCATTGCCAGTCAGGGCCCCAAGGACTTCTACGACGGCAAAACGGCCGATCTGATCGCCGCGTCGATGCGCGGCCACGGTCTGATCACGAAGCAAGACCTGCACGACTACAAGGCCGTATGGCGTCAGCCGGTCGAGGCCAACTGGAACGGCTTCCACGTGATCACCGCACCGCCGCCGAGTTCGGGCGGGATCGGCCTCGTGCAGTTGCTGAAGATGAAAGAGGACGTCGCGACCGACTTCAAGGACGTGCCGCTCAATTCGGCGCAATACGTGCATCTGATCGCGGAAATCGAAAAGCGTGTATTCGCCGATCGCGCGCAATACCTCGGCGATCCGGACTTCTACAAGGTACCGGTCGCGCAGCTGATCGACGATTCGTATCTCGCCAAGCGTGCTGCGGAGGTCAATCCGACCACGCCGTCGGATACGCAGAGTGTGCAGCCGGGACTCGGTACTTCGATGCCGGAGAAAGCGGAAACCACGCATTTCTCGGTGATCGACAAGTGGGGTAACGCGGTTTCGAACACATACACGATCAACGGTTACTTTGGATCGGGCGTCTTGGTGGACGGCACGGGCATCGTGCTCAACGACGAAATGGATGACTTCTCGACCAAGCCGGGCGTCGCGAATCAGTTCGGCGTGGTGGGCAGCGACGCGAATGCGATCGAACCGAAGAAGCGTCCGTTGTCGTCAATGACGCCGACCATCCTGACCAGGGATGGCAAGGTGGCGCTGGTGATCGGCACACCGGGTGGCTCGCGCATCTTCACGTCGATCTTCCAGGTGATCAACAACGTCTACGACTTCGATATGCCGCTGCAGGACGCGGTGGCGGCAATGCGCTTCCACCACCAGTTGCTGCCGCCGAACACGATCTTCTGGGAGCCGTACAAGCCCATTACCGGCGAACTCGCGGAGCAGATCGAAGCGAAGGGCTACAAGCTGCAAGGGCAGGACTTCAGCGGCGATATTCAGGTCATCAAGGTCAACGGCGATACGCCGGAGCCGGCCGCCGATCCGCGCGGCCGCGGTGTGACCCGGGTGATTCAGTGAGGGGCGGGGCGGTCTTTACAGCCCCGTAAACCGGCCGAAAAAGCGCACCCATGCCTCTTTGTCCGCTTCGCAGAGGCCTGGGTTCGACGTGAGGCCGAAGGCCTCTTCACGAGCGGTGATGCAGGCATCGATAAACTGCTGCAGGGTGTCGCGATCGGCAAACACCAGCTTGCGTTGCGCTGCGGCAACTTCCACACGCGCGGGCGTTCTGGTCACGCGCGGGACGCCTGCATCATCGAAGTCGGCGGTATCCCGCGTGACTCGCACCTGATAGTTGCCTGTCACATCGATCTCCCATGCAAGATTGCGGTCCGAGGGTCGGTTCCCTCAGTATAGAAAATCGCCGTGACACTGCCGGGTTTCTGTGCCTTTTCTTCGCGGTTCTCCGCAATGTGGCCTCAACTGACCTGTTCGACCGGCGTCAGCGTCAATTCGAGCCGTTGCGCGCCGCGCAGCACGGTCACGTTGACCGGTCGGTCAATCCGCGATACGTCGAGCACGCGTTGCAGGCCGTCGACGCCATCGACGGGCAGTGCATCGATCGCGACGATCGTGTCGTCCGTGCGCAATCCGCCGAGCGCCGCCGGGCTGCCCTTGACGATTTCCATCACGCGTACAGCGGTTTCCGAGTGGAGTCCAAAGTAACGCTGGACGCGCCGTGACAGCGGCGTGGTGGTGCCCGCGACGCCAATATACGCGCGCCGCACGCGGCCATGCGCAAAGATCTGCATGATGACCCACTTCGCGGTGTCGATGGCGGTGGCAAAGCAGATGGCCTGGGCGCCGGGAATGATGGCCGTGTTCACGCCGATCACCTGGCCCGCGGAATTGATCAGCGGGCCGCCCGAGTTGCCGGGATTCAAGGCCGCGTCGGTCTGGATCACGTCGTAAATCATGCGCCCCGAATTCGAGCGCAGCGAGCGGCCGAGCGCGGAGACCACGCCGGTGGTCACGGTTTGCTGCAGGCCGAGCGGATTGCCGACCGCAATCGCAATCTGACCGACCCGCAGGCGCCCCGATTCGCCGAGTTCGACATGCGGCAACGGCTCGGTCGAGCCGATCCGCAGCACCGCGAGGTCGCTGCCGGGGTCGTCGCCGACCAGATCGGCGTCGAATGTGGCGCCGTCGGCGAGCGTCACACGGATGTGCGTGGCACCGTGCACGACGTGGCTATTGGTCAGCAGATAGCCGTCCGGGGTGAAGAGGAAGCCCGAACCGGTGCCGCCGCGCGTGCCGCGTCCGGCGGGGTTGGCGGCCGTGCGATGCTCGACCGAAATGAACACGACCGCCTGCTGGACCCGCTCCAGCGCGCCGATCACGGTACGCGAGTAGGCGTCGAGCAGGGCGTCGTCGTTCAACGCGAACGAGCTGGAGGCCGTAGTGGCGCCAGCGTGCGTGTCAGGCTCCGACGGGGCGCGCGACAGATCATCAATAAAACGGGGACGGCTTCCCATGGCGAAGCTCCGGATAACGCGGGAGCCTAACTGCGGGGCGCTCGATCCGTTTTCAAGGTGCGGTGAGGGGTGTGAGAAACTGGCCGTGCCAAGGCCCCATTGCGCCAGCCGCAAGAGGAGAGATGATGACGAATCAGACTGCCCACCCCGAGCCACCGCGCATCGAATCGCTGAGCGCGATTACGCTGGCAACGCATGACATGGCGCGGGCCGTGCCGTTTTATGAAGCGTTGGGCTTTCCCCTGAAGTTCGGCGGCGCGCAGGAAACGTTTACATCGTTCGCGTTCGGCACGTCGTTCCTGAACCTGATCGCGGACAGCCGCGGTGCGATCCATTGGTGGGGGCGGGTGATCTTTTACGTCTCGGACGTGGACGGCATTTATCAGAAAGCGCGGGCGGCCGGGCTGCAGCCCGAATTTGCACCCGCTGATGCGCCGTGGGGCGAGCGCTATTTCCACATTACCGACCCGGACGGCCACGAATTGAGCTTCGCGAAGCCGCTGCGGCAGGCAATCTGATGGCGCTGAAAACTCGCTATGATGGTTCGTTGACACAGGCGCGAGCCGTGCCGCCCCAGTAACAACAGTGACACTTCGACCGTCGATAATCGGGCGGTCGCCGCTGCGCCCGGCGCAGTGTGCCTACCTATTTCCGTTTCGAGGAGAGTCGCGATGAAAGAGCAGGATCCCAGGGCCGATATGGCATCCATGGCTGAGCGGCAGCGTCGTTTCGAGGAAGATCTCATCGACGCGTACGACGAAGAACTCGAAATGGAAGTCGACGACCGCATCAGCGACGGTGAGGCAGGCTTCTCTGCCGAGCATCGCGAGGCGCGCAAGCGCTACTTCCGCGAGCTGTTCCGGCTGCAGGGTGAACTGGTCAAGCTGCAGGACTGGATCGTCGCCACCGGACACCGGCTCGTGGTGATCTTCGAAGGGCGCGACGCGGCTGGCAAGGGCGGGGCGATCAAGCGCATCACGCAGCGTCTCAATCCGCGTGTGTGCCGGGTCGCGGCACTGCCGGCGCCGAACAACCGCGAACGCACGCAATGGTACTTCCAGCGCTATGCGTCGCATTTGCCGGCGGGTGGCGAGATGGTGCTATTCGACCGCAGCTGGTACAACCGCGCCGGCGTCGAGCGCGTGATGAACTTCTGCACGGACGAAGAGTACGAGGAGTTTTTCCGCTCGGTGCCGGAGTTCGAGAAGATGCTCGTGCGCAGCGGCGTGCAGATTCTCAAGTACTGGTTTTCGATTACCGACGAAGAGCAGGAAATCCGCTTTCAGACCCGCATCCACGATCCGCTGAAGCAATGGAAGCTGAGCCCGATGGACCTGGAGAGCCGCCGTCGCTGGGAGGCCTACACGCATGCAAAGGAAGTGATGCTGCAGCGTTCGCACATTCCGGAGGCGCCGTGGTGGGTGGTTCAGGCGGTCGACAAGAAGCGTGCGCGTCTGAACTGCATTCACCATCTGTTGAGCCAGGTGCCGTATCACGAGATCGAGCATCCGGTGATCACGCTACCCGAACGCGTGTACAACAACGAGTACATCCGCCAGCCGGTGCCCGCCAATATGATCGTGCCGGACGTTTTTTGAGCGGATTGACGGAATGAAAAAGCGCGGCCCCGGCCGCGCTTTTTCATGGGTGTTGCGGGGAAGGCTGGCTCGTGTACGAAGAGCGCAGCCTCCGCCGCTCTTAAAACACGTGCAGGAATACGTAGTACAAGCCCGCCGCCAGCGCAATCGAAACGGGCAGCGTCAGCACCCACGCCATCAGCAGACTGCGTACGGTGCTCCATTGCAGGCCCGAGCCGTTAGCCGCCATCGTGCCGGCTACCCCTGACGACAACACGTGCGTCGTCGAGACCGGCAGACCATAGACGTCGGCGGCGCCGATCGTCAGCATGGCGACCAGTTCCGCGGAAGCGCCCTGCCCGTAGGTCAGATGCTGTTTGCCGATCTTCTCGCCGACCGTCACGACAATGCGCTTCCAGCCCACCATCGTCCCCAGCCCCAGAGCGATGGCTACAGCGACCTTGACCCATGTCGGGATGAATTTCGTCGCGTGATCGATCTGGGCCTTGAAGTTGTCGATCACCTTGCTGTCCTCCGGCGTGAAGGCGGGCTGTTTGACCTTCTCCATGAGGCGAATCGCTTCCGAGGCGACGTACATGTTGTTCCGCACGTTGTCGACGATATCCTGCGGCACGCCTGCCATCGAACCCGACGCGCCAACCTGCTGGCCGATCTGCACCGTGAGTTGCTGCAGCGCCGGGACGGTTTCAGGCGTCAATTGACGCGTGCGGACGTAGGCCTCGACATCGGTGCGCGGATGGGCGGAGGGCGCAACGCCATTCGTGTATTTAGCGATCGTCGTGGCTGCCTGTTGCGACACCGCGACGAACGTCTGCGTTTGCGCCGGCGTGACGGCCTTGTTCAAGGCGTATGCGGTGGGCACCGTGCCGATCAGGATCAGCATGATGAGACCCATGCCCTTCTGGCCGTCATTCGAACCGTGCGCGAACGAAACGCCCGTGCAGGTCAGAATCAGCAAACCGCGGATCCAGAACGGCGGCGGCTCGTTGCCCTTCGGCTCTGCATACAGCGCCGGCACGCGCACGACGGCTTTTAGAACGAGGAGCAGCAGTCCTGACAGCAGGAAGCCGGCGATCGGCGAAAACACGAGCGATTTGCCGACGCCCAGCGCCTGATTCCAGTCCACGCCACTGGTGCCGTTGGCACCGTGCATCAGCTGATTCATCAGGCCCACGCCGATGATGGAGCCGACCAGCGTATGCGAACTCGACGACGGCAAACCGAAGTACCACGTGCCGAGGTTCCAGATGATGGCGGCGATGAGCAGGGCAAACACCATCGCAAAGCCCGCGCTGCTACCGACCTGCAGGATCAGTTCGACCGGCAGAAGCTGCAGCACGCCGAACGCGACCGCACCGCTCGAGGTCAGCACACCCAGGAAGTTCCAGGTGCCGGACCACATGACCGCGAAATTCGGCGTGAGCGAATGCGTGTAGATCACCGTTGCGACTGCGTTCGCGGTGTCGTGAAAGCCGTTGACGAATTCAAAGCCGAGTGCGATCAGCAACGCCACACCGAGCAACAGGTAAGGCAAAAAGCTGAGAGATTGTACGGACTCCAGATCGCTGACCAGATGCATGGCGCAGTACACCGCACCTATCGCAATCACGGCCAGGAAAATAATCAGACCGATGCTGCGGCTGCGAGCGTTGGTGGAAGTCGTCTGCGGGTACGAAAGTTCCGGCATGGCGTGAGCCCCAAAGTAGTCGCGTCAACTTTTCATGCTGGTTCATTAATGTGTCGAATTCGTGACGCATATGTGTCCTTCCGGCCCTTTGTAGGTGCACTATAGGCTGGCGCCTTGACTGGCGGGGCTGTGGCATCTCAGGAGCGCATACGGCTTACGACTACTATTTCGATTTCATACACCTCGCTAACGCCGGATGTCGTCCGTCAGGTCCGCGACGGCGAGCGCGTAAAATGACCCTCCGGTTTGCCGCATCCGATCAGAGACGCCCTTGAAACGAAAAATGCCCGCGCTCAACGCGCTCAAAGCCTTTGAAGTGGCTGGCCGTACCGGCAGCTTCACGCGTGCCGCCGAGCTGCTCAACGTCACCCAGAGTGCGGTCAGCCGGCAAGTGCGCCAGTTGGAAGAGCAACTCGGCGAGGCCTTGCTGCAACGCCGTCACCATCACCTTGAGCTGTCGGCGGCCGGCCGTTTGCTGCTGCAGGCGCTACAGCAGTCGTTCGACAAGATCGAACTGACCGTGCGCAGCATTCAGGAAAAGACCCATCTGAACCGGCTGCGCATCAATGCGCCGCCCACGTTTACCAGCCGCTGGTTGATGCCGCGTCTTGCGCGCCTGCGCGACGAGCATCCGGAACTCGAGCTGAGTCTGTCCACGCGCGTCGAAGACAAGCTCGCCGAATCAGGCGTTCTCGATTGCGCGATCCGCTTTGGCGACGGTGAATGGGAAGGCTTCGACAACCGGCTGCTGATGAGCGAACGGCACGTGGCGGTCTGCTCGCCGGCGCTGCTCGCACGGCACTCGGGCCAGCAAGCCATCGACCTGAACCAGTTCACGTTGCTGCACGTACTGGCAAGCGACGAGCAGCGGTATCTGACATGGCAACACTGGCTGAAGGCGGCGGGAATCGTGGGTGTCGATACTAGCGGCGGCTACGAATTCGATCTGCTCGATCTGGCGATTCGCGCGGCCGTCGACGGTCTCGGCATCACGATTGCCGATCGTCATATGATCGCCCACGAACTGGCGACCGGCGAACTCGTTCAAGTGCTGAACGTGCATGTCGACGGCCACCAGTCTTACTGGCTGGTGACGCGCCCGGAGCAGGGCGATCTGCCGCAACTCGCCTTGTTTCGCGACTGGCTCCAGCATGAAGTGTGGTCGACGGAACGCAATGCCGAGCCGTCGGTGTCGTCACCGGTACGATTGATGAGCGGACGGTGAGCAGCTTACACAACGCAAATGGAAGCCTGGAACGCGGGAAGTTGAAAGGTCACGCCCGAAACCCGCGTTTTATGCGGTGTTGTGCACGTTTTGCAAATAGCTCCGCTTAACAGATTGGTCTGAACATCGCTAGACTGAGCCCACGAAGACGACGCCTAAAGGTCGTCTCTAAGAACAAGGTGTGGGCCGCGTAATGGGGAATGGTTTTATCGTGCCGCGCTAGCCGACGCCAAAAAAATAAAAGCCGAGAGCAGCGTATGGGGAAGCGGGGCGTAAGACCAAATGAAGAATCGCAGGCATTTCCGGAAGCAGTTCGTCCGCAGCGGGTGACGTCGATACATCGGAGCGTACTGCTGGCATTCGCAGTGACGATGCTCACTTGCATGATGAGCAGCGTGCTCAAAAGCATGTCGGATCACGTCACGGCTATCTGGCTGACGAATGCCATCTTGCTGGGCCAGATGATGCTGGTCGCGCCCAGGGAGCGCTATTGGGTGCTGGCGGGCGGCATTGCCGGCAACATGGTGGCCAATCTGCTGGGTGAGCGACTCGGGGTCGCATTGTCCTATACGTTGGCCGATACGCTCGAAGTGCTGATTGCGTTCAGCTTTGCACCACGTATTGGCGTTGTCGCTGAATTGCTGCGTCCCAAGGCGTTGCTAAGATTTCTCGCCGGCGGTGTGATCCTCGCGCCGCTTTTATCCGGACTGCTTGCTACCGCGCTGTTGCGCAGCCAATTGAGCGGGCAACTGCTACCGAATCTCGCCAACTGGCTGGTCACGCACGCGCTGAGTCTGGTGCTGTTTACGCCTACGGCTGTGGTGTTCTGGAACGGCGAAGCCGCCGATCTCCTGCGCGCGGACCGGCGCGTGAAAACCGTTGGTCTTCTGCTGCTCGTGTGCGTTGTCACAATCGGGGTGGTTGCGCAAAGCCGCATGCCGTTGCTCTACTGGGCATTGCTGCCCATCGTGCTGCTGGCGTTTCAAACGGACGTCGCAGGCGTCATGGTTGGGTTGCTGCTGTGTCTTGCCATTACGGTGTTGTTCACCATGCACGGCATTGGACCGCTATGGATATTTCCGTATCCGAACATGGAAGCCCGCATCTTTTCGCTGCAACTATTCATGCTTGCGGCGTTAGGCATTGCGTTGCCGATTAGCGCAACCCTGGTGTCGCGCGACCGTCTTGTCGCACTCCTGCGCGAGGGCGAACGGCGCTATCGGATACTCGCGGAGAACGCGACCGACATCGTCATGAGCGTGACGCTCGACGG
This sequence comes from Paraburkholderia sp. GAS41, assembly GCF_050436545.1. NCBI lineage: Bacteria > Pseudomonadati > Pseudomonadota > Betaproteobacteria > Burkholderiales > Burkholderiaceae > Paraburkholderia > Paraburkholderia sp. GAS41. The sequence goes on along the minus strand of NZ_JBNDMK010000027.1, from coordinate 58,236 downwards.
CCGGCTAACCTATGTATCGCCGCGGGCTCAAACAGTCATGCAGCGCAACGCTGATGAACTGATCGGTGCCTACTTCCCTGATCTCGTCATTGCTGACGACCGCGCTGCGCTCGCCACGGCAATCGAAAACCTGGCGCTCGGCGCGAGCGAAATCTCACAGGTCAGCCGCTTCCGGCGACCCGATGGCCAGATCCTCTGGCTGGAAACGTATCTTCGTCCGGTGATCGATCCGTTCTCTGGACAGCCTGAATCGCTCACTGCAACCACGCGCGATATCACCGCACGCAAGGCGGCCGAGCAGCGTCTTGCCGACGAACGGCTCGAACTGCAGGGGCTGGCGTATCGCGACGGACTGACGGGGCTCTTCAACCGGCGACATTTCGACCTCGAACTGGCCAGTCAGTGGCGTCAACTCGCGGCGGTCGAGGATTCCGGATTTACGGCAGTCGTGATGATCGATATCGATGCGTACAAGAGCTATAACGATCACTATGGTCATCAACGAGGCGACGAGTGTCTGCGCACGATTGCGCAGACCATTGCGATGTCGGCAAGGCGCCCGACGGATATCGTGGCTCGCTACGGTGGCGAGGAGTTCGCGTTGATCCTTAGGGAAACCGACCTGCATGGCGGGCGCGTGGTGGCGGAGCGCATTCGCCGGGCGGTTGAAGGCTTGCAGGTGCCGCACCTCGCGAGCCCGGTCGGAATGGTCACCATCAGCCTTGGCGTCGCGGCACTGCAGCCGCGCGAGGGCGGTGACGCGGCCAGTCTCGTCGCGGCAGCAGACCGGGCGCTCTACGAGGCCAAAAGGCGCGGCCGCAATCAGACCTTCGCGGCCGAGGAAGGCGGTACGCACGCCGGTTCGACAGTCTGACGTCCCCGGCACACCTGATGTCATGCCGGCCAGAACATCCCCACGGCCGCGCACGCCATGACCGCCGTCGCAATCCATCCGACCCAGCGCAATACGCCGGTCACGACAAAGTCGCCCATGATCTGCCGGCGCGCCGACATGAGCATCACCAGCACCATGATCGGCACGGCCGCGACACCGTTCACGACGGCGGCCCAGTACAGCGCGTCGATGGGATCGAAATGGGCGAGCGTGAGTGCGATGCCGCCAAAGATTGCAACGGCCATCACCCCGTAAAACTGTTTAGCGAGGTTCACCTGCAGCGCAACGCTGTTGCGCCAGCTCATCGCACCAGCCGCCGCGTAAGCGGCGGATCCGGCGAGGAGGGGTACGGCAAGCAGGCCGGTGCCGATGATCGCGAGACTGAAGAGCAGGAATGCGAACGGACCGGCGATGGGTTTGAGTGCGCTCGCGGCGTCGGCAAAGGTGGCGAGACCCGTGCGATGCACGTGCAAGGTTGCGGCAGTCGAGAGGATGATAAAGAACGCCACGCCGTTCGACATCGCCATGCTGACCCATGATTCGACATTGATTCGGCGCAGCTGTGCGCCGGCCTGTTTCGGTGCATCCAGCAGGGCTTCCTGTACCGGTTCCGAGCGAATCTCTTCGACTTCCTGCGATGCATGCCAGAAAAACAGGTACGGGCTGATGGTGGTGCCGAGCACGGCGACCACGGTGATCAGGAAGTGACCGGAGAACGGGACAGGTGGTTTAACGAGCGCGAGGCCTACGGCTTTCCAATGGAACGGCATGACAAACGGAACGGCCACGTAAGCGAGCAACGCCAGCGGCAGCCACTTGACGTATCGCGCGTAGCGCTCATATGGGACGAAGACCTGCAGAAAAAGGGAAACGGTACCCAACAACACAATATAAATCTGCACGGGGCCACCCAGTACGAGCGCGACCGCGGCGCCCATTGCAGCCAGATCCGCGGCAATGTTGATGGTGTTGGCAATCAGCAGCACCATGACGGCGGCGTACAGGATCTGTGCCGGATAGTGGCGCCGCAGGTTGGTCGTGAGTCCGCTGCCGGTCACGCGCCCCATGCGCGCGCTAATCGACTGGATCGCTACCATCAACGGGTAAGTGAGCAGGACCGTCCATAGCAGTCCGAAGCCAAATTGCGCACCGGCTTGCGAGTAGGTGGCGATACCGCTTGGGTCGTCGTCGGCTGCACCCTTTACGAGGCCGGGACCGAGACGCCTCGCCCACGAGCGCTCCGCCTCGTCTTCGACTACGAGTTCAGGCTCGAACGGTTCGGTTGGCACAGTTGCCCCTTTGGCTTGGGCGTATAACGAACGCCACGGAAAGTGTCGGGTCGCGCTTGTCGCGCGAATAACGCTCGAAAGTCAGCACAATTCATGCCACAAGGAAAATTGCGCGCCCCCTTGACGCCGGTTTTGTGGGGAGATGGCAAGTAAAGAGCAGGACGGGGATGCGGGTTTAACATTCATGCGCCTTGAACCGGGTATTGGCATTCGTCGGCTTTACTGACTGAAGTCAAAGCATACTCAGTTGTATTGATGAAGCGAAGACGAGCATCGCAAGCCAGGCTTTGTAGAAGCAATGCAAGCACATCGTCGATGCATTATCGATCCGGCATTTGCGGCTTAAGCGCATTAAAGGAGTCGATGCCTTAGCTCGTTGCGCGCGAAACCATAGCGCTTTGCCATGTGCTCATGGCATAGTGCGACCATTGCCCACACGTAAGGAGGCGGTAATGGCCACACTCGAGCAAATTCAGGCACGTATGAAGAAACTTCAGGCGCAAGCGGAAGTGTTGCTTGCCAAGCGGGCGCAATCGGCGGTCGATCAGATTCGTGAACTGATGCTAAAACACGGACTGACCACCACCGATATCGAAGCGCGCGCCAAGGCGCGGCGTCAGGCCAGGTTCTCAGGGAAGGCGCTTTCAAACGGAACCGCCAAGGCCGCCAGTGCCAAAGGCAAGATGCCGCCGAAGTACAGGGATCCTAAAACAGGCGCAACGTGGAGTGGTCACGCCCGGCCTCCTGCATGGATCAAAGACGTAAAAGACCGCACGCGTTTCCTGATCGATGCGGCTGGCGCGATTGCGCTAAACGGCAGCGGCGCTAGCAAAGCGACGACAGCGGCTAAGAAAGTATCGGCAAAGAAAGCGGCGGCTAAGAAATCGCCCGCGAAGAAAGCGGCGGCGAAAAAGGCCGGTGCTAAGAAAGTAGCAACAAAGAAAGTAGCAACGAAGAAGGTTGCTGCGAAGAAAGTCGCAACAAAGAAAGTCGCGGCAAAGAAGACGATCGCGAAGAAGGCTCCCACGGCGAAGCGCGCCTATGTGCGAAAAGTGGTCGCCGAACAGGCGGCACCGGACGCTGCGGCGTAAAGGCTTCTGCCAGTCGCGGCCAGAAATGACATTGGCCCGCCAAGGCGGGCCAATGTATGGGCGGGAACCTGAGTTCCGGCGCTATTACAGCGGCGTGATGTTGGCCGCTTGCTTACCCTTCGGGCCCTGCTTCACTTCGAAGCTGACCTTCTGGTTTTCTTGCAGTGATTTGAAGCCACTTCCCTGGACTTCAGAAAAATGCGCGAACAGGTCTTCACCGCCGCCGTCCGGCGTAATGAAACCAAAGCCCTTTGCATCGTTAAACCACTTCACTGTACCTGTTGCCATTTTCCTGATTTTTCCAAAAAAGACGTTGTGTTGGTGCCGGTTTGCTTATCTCAGCAAGACGCGACGCTTCTTTTTACCACAGGAAAATGACAATCCACAACCAGGGTCGTTACCGGCTGTCGGAAAACGCCTTCCGCTTTGGCGCCACGCCGCGCAGCGTAACGGCTTCGGTCTCGGCGCGCAGGCTCTTTACGCGGGCGGCCAGCGCGGCCGCGCTGGCCTGGGACGGAAACGGGTCGAAGGCATAGCCACGGCGCGCCCAGGCATCCAGTCCGCCTTTCAGGGCGCGAATACGCGTAAACCCTTTGCGGCGCATCTGCTGCCTGATACGCATGGCTGTCGCCTCGTCGTGACAGACGCAATACACCACGCGCCGGTTTTCCGGTAAAGCCTCGTCGATGTCCGCCTGCGAGGCGGGGTCGAGGCGGCGCGCGCCGGGGATCCGATGGGTATCGTCCACTAGCGCCGATTCGGGCCGCGCATCCAGAACGATGGGTGGAGACTCCGTGCGCAGGGTCGCTTCGAGCTGTTCCTGGGTGATCCGAACCTGCTTGAGCCAACGTCTGAAGCGCCAACGCTGGATACAGCGGTACACGAAATACAGCAGCGACGCGGCCAGCACCAGGTCGATCACCGTGGCGCCATGGGCCCTGACTGCCACGACGAAGAGGCGCAACTGCCTTTCGAAAACGGCGCCGCCGAGCAGCCAGAAGGCCGCCCACACCGACGCCCCCAGCAAATCCCAGGCGAGGAAAATTCTCGGATCGACCCGAGTCGTGCCCATCAGCGGCGGGGTCGCAATACCGAGTCCGGGGATGAATTTGGACACCGATACGATCGGCGCCCCGAACCGCTCGAACATCGAACGGGCGGTCCGCACGTGGGCGCCGGCCGACATCGACAGTCGCGAAAGCGCGTTGATGAGCCGCTGGCCGTACCGGCGTCCCGCCGTGAACCAGATGCCGTCGCCGATCAACGCGCCCAGCACCGCGGCCGGCAATACGTACCAGAACGAGAGGGTTCCATTGGCAATGGCGGAACCGGCAAAGAGCAGAACCGGCACCGCCGGCAGGGGCACGCCGAGGCGGGTCAGGAGCACGTTGAGAAAGACGACCCCGCCACCCCAGGTCGAAATTTCCGATTGCGGAAACTCTATCAATTGCAGTACTCCTGAGGTCACGAATCGAGGCGCAGCGGCGCGTCTGCTGAACCTGCTTTCGTGGCGTCCTGCGTCTGGGATCAGGGGATCTGGGCAGACGTCGGCACGGGGTTAACTTGCGTCCGAATCGATAAGCGTAACGCGCACGCCTTCACATCCAGTGCTGCTGCTGACCTCGAGTTCGCGCCAGCCGCTCGCTTCGCCCCGCACAGAAATGAGCGGATCGATTTGCCGGTCTGGACGCAGCACATTGAATGGCCACGAAGGGCGCCGCAGCCGCTCGTGTACTAGCGTGCCGAGCCAGATCGGTGCCGCGGGCGCGCTGTTTTTGCGTTGCACACCGTAACCGGTGGGCCAGAAGCGCAGGACGTCACGTTCGTCGCGCGCCCCGCGGCTTCGGGTAAAGACCAGTGTGGAGGGTTCGCCGTTGTTGAGTTTCGGTAGAACCGGCAACGCGGTGGCCTCAGGATCGGGCGCCACCAGCGAGAGGAGCGATTTTGCTGAAAATTGCGTGCCTTCGATCCAGCCTCGTTGGCTCAACTGGGCTTCGATCTGCGCGCGATTGGCCGCCCATTGCACCGTGATCGGCTCGCGCCGCTCTCCTGACATATCGGACCGGTAGCACGCGAAGGTCTTCCAGAGGGTATCGGTCCATTGCGTTTCGCTGACCACGGTCAAGGGACGGCTGAGCGGGCCGGCCGGCTCGCTGGTCGGGCGGCTGAGCACGATCTGCGGGGCTGCGCTTGCGCAGATCACGAGCAGGATCACGGCGGGCATGAACCCGCGCGAAGCGGGCACCATTGGGTTGCGCCAGACGGCAGTGAGTGCGACGACGGCGACCCAGATCGCCGCGAATGCCGCCCCGCCAACTGCATCGGAGAACGAATAGCGCCCGAGATAGAGGCCTGCGAAAGCGACGGCGATGACAATCGCGGTGCTGACCGTCGTCGTGAGAATGCGTTGGAATTTGCCGACGCGGCGCGCCAGCAGAAACGCCAGAAAGCCGTACACAATCGCGCTTGCTGCCACGTGGTTGCTGGGAAATGCGTACACGTCGAGGCCCGCTGAACCCGGCGGCGCTCGCCGCACGGCCAGCTGGATGGCAAAGATCAGCAACTGGGAGAAGGCGACGGCGGCCAGCCAGTAAGCCACTGAGAGCCAGCGCCGTTCATACGTCATCCATACGATGACGGTCACGACGACGGCCGCAAGCGTGGGCACACTGCCTAAGGTGGCAAGGCTCGAAATCACACTGTCGGCCCAGGTGGAATGGATGGATTGCAGGAATCGATACACGGACAAATCGACCTGAACCAGCGGATCGCCATTGGCAACGCCCGTCAATACGCTGAAGAAAATGCCCGCAAACAGCAGCACCAGCACGGAAATGATGGCGACGACGCCCATGGCGGGTCGCTCGGGGTTCAACGCCTGACGAAGGAGGTTGGCGCTGCGTCCGTCGTGAAGCTGTGCCCAGGAGACGAGCCTGCGGCGCGACTCCATGGTCCATGCGCGGGCGCGCGACAGGATCATGTGCATCAACCGGTAGCTGAGCCAGCCGATGGCCGCGAGAATGGCGATGACCGCGACCAGACGAAATGAAACGGCGCCCGCGAGTTGCAGTGAGGCGCCGAATACCACGCCTGGCAGGATATGCGCCGGGGCCCACAATAGCGCCGACAGCACGTTCATCGCGTAGAAGCGCACTGGCGTCATGCCCAGCATGCCCGCCACGACCGGCACGATGGCGCGGATCGGCGCGATGAAGCGGGCAAATATCACGCTGCGTGCGCCGCGCGCGGCGAAATACTGCTGCCCGGTCTGCAAGATCTGCGGATGCGTGCTGAAAGGCCAAAGTTGCACGATCTTGTTGCGGTAGCGGCGACCCAGCCAGTAGCTGAGGCCGTCGCCGCCAACGGCGCCAATCAACGCGCAGACAAACAGCCAGCCGAGGTTCAGCGCGCCCGTTCCTGCCAAGGCACCGGCCAGAAACATCGCCGTGCTGCCTGGTATGAAGGTGCCGATGACGGCCACCGCCTCCAGGAAGGCGGCAAGGAAAACGACCGCCAGCGTCCATCCTGCGTGGCCGCCGAGCAGATGCAACAGTTGAACATACGCGTGCTCCATCTACCTCTCCGGCAGTCCAGCGCGATGAGCGAACGAACGCGATCGGGAAACGCGCCATGTCGAAATATAACCTCAGCAGGACCCGTGCCGTGCGATACGCGCCAGTACCGGAGGCCCCGGCCGGCCAACGCTGTTCCATGAGGCGCGCCCATTTGCGACGGTGCGTTGACGTGCTGCGAACTTGACCTATAACGAAGTTGCGGCGCGGTCGTTCTTTGCACTTCGACCGGTCGCCGCCGGACCCGACCGCCATTTGCTGCACCGCACAGTCCCGTCCGGCAGTCAGGCTGGGCGATTGGAGCCGTTACACAGACAGCGCGGCGGCAGCTTCCGGGGCGGACCATCCCGGTCCGCCCCGCTCCTGCGCGGCACGGTTCAGTTGATTGGCAAAGCAGGTAGGAGCCTGCATTCAGATTGGCGGACTGCCGCGCAACGGACTCAGGTAATGGGTACCCGATGCAAGGAGGGTCGAGATGAAGTCACTTTTCGTATTGTCGTTAGCCAGCGCGAGCCTGCTCCTGGCGGCTGGCATGGCGAACGGGCAGAACATGGGGACGGACGCGCAACTACGCGGCCGCACCATGCTGGAGAACGCGAACCAGTCCGCGCAAGACGCAACGGACATGTCCTACAGCGAACCCGGGCAGCCCGGCAAGCTGACTGCGCGTTCCATCACCAATGCATCTTACGGTGGCGAGGCCGACTCCGAGGAGGATTCGGGCGGGCCTCGGTGCACAACCGGTCCGCATTGCAACATTTTCCGCGGCCGATGAAGAAGGGGCACGCCGTATTCCATCAATGCGATCGTTCAGATGTGCGCACACGCTGCGCTCAAAGAAAAGAAAGGCGGTGCAATGCCAGACGAGGCATTGCACCGTAACACGCTGCTTAGTCCACCTTAAGAACTGCAGCTAAATATGACGCGCATAGCGGCGCATAAATCAATCTTCATTTTCACGACACGGTGTTGATGGACCGAACAGCATAACGTTGAGTGGCAGGTGCGCGTTTGGCACGTCGACACTCATGACGTTCTTCTCGCGTTAAGCCTGCTCGATGGGTATAACCTTGGAGAGAGATGATGAATAGGTTCGCGAAGTCTCTGGCAACCGTAGTTCTGCTCACCGTTAGTGCCGCCGGATGGGCAGCACCTGGACTCACGCCGCAGCAATGTAACGACTATCCATTCAAACGGATCAAAACGGAAATCACACATCAACAGTTGCAGACGGAGCTTGCGGAACTGGAAGCGGTCGGCTATCAACCGAATACTGACAACGTCGATTACCCGGCCAATATCGTCAGGGCCGAAAAGAAACTGCGTGCGGAATATCGACAGGACTGCGCGGGCGCGCCTCACGCGCAATATTCGGCAACGCCTTAGAGGGCCGCTTTAGATGGCACATTAGATGACTTGGCCTGTTGGCGCTAAAGAGTCTGCGCTTCGGAGTCGCAGCGGTTCGACACCTTTGAAATCAGCGTGAATATCTGCTTTGCGTCATCGGCCTTAAGACTTACGGCAGCTAATAGTCGGGTCAATGTAAAGAACCGGTTGTGAGCTTGCACGCAAGGTGCACGCGAGGCGCGCAAAGTAATAGGTTTTTCATCTTTGTGCAGCCTGGTATTTATTCGCGCAGCGCTATGATGCCGGGACTGTAACGATGCTGATCACACCGTGACGGGACGCAACACGCAAGGTGCTGTCGTCCCGGTCTAACGCTGCTCACTCGTTTTACGCGCGACGCCCGGTCGTTCAATAGGGGGTGTGACGCTCGTCCCATTCTATCCATGACAGCCCTCGATACAGGGGTGTCGATTGGGTGCACGTTCTCAACGAATCAACAAGCGAGGAGCCGGTGACTGTGTCCGCTCTGGAATTTGGCAAAGTACGGGGAACAGCGATTTCCACCGAGACACAGCAGTCAGCTCCGGCGACCCGCTCGGGTCAGCGCTGGCACACCACGACGTTTAGATGGTTATCTGCTTACGCGGCGATCTTCACGCTTTGCTTCGTGGCGCTGCTCGGCTTCCTCGAATACTCCGTGGGCGCAGCGATGGAGCGCGAAGCGGACAGCGGGATTCGCTGGCAAATGCGTTACTTCGACGCCAGGGACGACGATCAGCTAGGATCCGCTATCGACCAACGGCTCGAGCGCGAGAATCGCCACACGAATTACTACGGCCTGTTTGCACCGGATGGCCATCGGCTCGCCGGCGACATCATGGCACTGCCGCGCGACTTGAATCTCGATCAGCCGGGCAAATCGCACAGTACGAGCACGGGCCGCACGCTGACACTCGCAGAGAATGCTTCGATGTCCACCGTGCGAGTCATGGGAGAGATCCGCGGCAATGGCGATCAACTGGTCATCGGACGCAGCCTCGCCGATGTCCAGCATGTGCGCGAAGAACTGACTAAGGCGCTGATTGGCGGCGGCGTGCTGTGTCTGGCCATCAGCCTTGCGACCGGACTCTTGCTGAGTCTTCGTCAGATGCGACGGGTGGTGGAGATGCGGCGTGTCACGACGCGCATCGCCAATGGCGATCTGGGGCAACGTCTCGCCGTTGGCGGCCGCGACGAACTGGACATGCTCTGCCATCTCGTCAATCACATGCTTGCCGAAGTCGAGCGGTTGATGAACGAGGTCAAGGGCGCATGCGATGGCATTGCGCACGATCTGCGCACGCCGCTCGTGCATCTGCGGCTGCAGTTGGCAAACCTCGCGGAGCGGGTGCGCGATAGCGGCGACGAGGCGGCTAACACGCTGGTGGCGCATGCTCGCGCGGAGGCCGATTCCATTCTTGGCCGCTTTGGCGCGATGCTGCGCATATCGGAGATCGATGCGCTGCAGCGGCGCAGCGGATTTGCTGCGGTGTCGTTGCAGACGCTCATAGACGAACTGTGTGACCTGTATGAGCCTCTTGCAGAAGAAAAGTCGATCAAGCTGAGAACACGCATCGAACCGGTCGAGCTGGTGCACGCCGATCGCGAGTTGCTGTTCGAGGCTTTCAGCAACCTGCTCGACAATGCGATCAAGTTTGCGCCGGAGGGCGGTAATGTGAGCGTCGAGTTGTCGTCATGCCGCACAGGTCCGCAACTCGTGATTACCGACGATGGCCCCGGCATACCGGTAAGCGAGCGCAACGCGGTGCTTAACCGCTTCTATCGTGTCGAGCAAACGCGTCACCTGCCTGGCACGGGGCTTGGGCTCGGCATTGTCTCCGCCATCATTCGGTTACATGATTTCGAACTCCGGATTGGTGGCGAAGATAGTGGAACGACGATCTGCATCGATTGCTGGTCGCACGACCTGCAGTAGGTCCCGACGTCAGATAAGCTTGCTGGTGGTTTCGTTTCGCAGGACGAAGTGTCAACCTCTTGGTGTCAAGCCTGCGGCGAAAGCTTGAACGGAATGGGTTTGGAGCGAGAGGCGAGCTCTATCGGCTAACGCGTGAAAGGCTGCGCGTTGCGAGTCGAAACGGAAGGCTGGTCAAAAGAGGGGGCACGCGAAGCGGTTTAAGCGTTCGAAGTGCTGGATTGACCTGGGCGCGTTACGTGGCGCGAACCACAGAAGCGGGCAGGTCATCCGGCTTGCCTTGCTCAGTGATGCGCATACACCGTGCTGTCCAGTCGGGAAAGTTGCCCGTCATTTTCTGCCTGGACGAGCCGCTGGTACACCTGCGCACGCGTTCTGCCCGCCACCGGCTGACCATAGGGCGCAACCCACTGTCCCGCCTGATCGGTCGTGGAGGCGGTGGTAAAGCTTGAACCGGTTGTCGCCGGATGCGGATCGTTCGAACGGGTAGCGGTCTGTGCGAAGGCGGAACCACTCGCCGCGAGGCCGATCAGTGCTGCGAACAGGACGATTTTCATGGTGTATTCCTCGATGTCAGATGGAATGGAAGCTGGCTTGCCTGGCACTCACGGATGTGCGTACACGGTGCTGTTGAGATAGGCGAGTTGCCCATCCTTTTCTGCATGGACGAGTTCGCCATAGACCTCAGCGCGGGTTTTCGGCGCGACGGCCTGGCCGTTCGGCGGAACCCATGTGCCGACTTGCGGCGTGGCGTTCGACATCGCCAGGGTGGTCGTGGAATTGACCGGTGTCGCGGCCGTGGCAGGGTTCGTTTGAGCGAACGCCGTGCCGGTTGCGAGAATACTCAGCAGGACTGCGATCTTCAGCGCTTTCATGACTGTTCCTTCATGCGGAAGAGGTGGGTGAAGGCCGGGCCGTACCGCGTATCGCGATGTCCGTCTCGGTAGGAAGCAGAATAGAGAGGTGGGCCTATCGAACCGCGAGCATGAAAGTGAAGAGATTTTTAACCGGCTGCCGGGCGTGGCCGAGCGGATTTGATGGCGAGTGATGCAAAGGTGGCGAGCTATTTGTGTCAGACTCGAACGTCTCGTCCCGCGCACTGCTTCGGTGGGTGGCGACTCGAAACCTTCCGGCCCCATTCCTATTCACTCGGTTTTTCATGCGCACCCAGTTCATCAAATGGTTTTTCATCGTCTGCCTGCTCGGCAGCGGCACGCTTTACTCGGCCTTGATCCTGCTGCTGTTTCCTTTTGTCGGAAGATCGGGACGATACTGGCTGGCGGCGCAATGGTGTCGTGCAATGGTTGCATGGATGCGCTGGTTGCCGGGCGTTACCTGCTCGGTGGAAGGGCTCGAACATCTTCCGGCCGGGCCGTCTATCCTCCTGTGCCGTCATGAATCCACATGGGAAACGCTGGCCTTTCTGGCGCTATTTCCGCGCCGCATCAGCTTCGTGTTCAAGGAAGACCTGCTGCGTATTCCGTTCTTTGGTTGGGTCTTGCGCGGCCTCGACATGGTCAGCCTGAACCGCGGCTCGCCGCGCCAGGCGCATCAGGCAGTGACGCAGGAGTGCGCCGAGCGGCTCGCCAAGGGTGACGTGGTGGTGATATTTCCCGAGGGCACGCGCGTGCCGCACGATGCGCCGCCGCGGCTGACCTCAGGCGGAATTCGTCTTGCCTGCGCAACCGGCGCGCCGGTGGTTCCGGTGGTGCACAACGCGGGAAAAGTGTGGCCGGCGAAGGGGTGGCCGGTGAGGAAGGGGCATATCCGGGTCGTCGTCGGCCCGGAGTTTTCGTCCCGGGAGACGTCCCAGCAGGACTTGAGCCGCGCTGTCCACGACTGGATGAAAACAGCCTTGCTGGAGCTTTGAGGCGGGGTCGCAAGGCTGTTTTGGCAGCCTGGGGCCGCGGGAACATTGCCGCGAAAGCGGTGCCACAAAAGCACATGGCCCGCCGAGGCGGGCCATGTGCAGCAGGGGGAACGGGTGTTCCGGCCTGTTACAGCGGCGTGATGTTTGCCGCTTGCTTACCCTTCGGGCCCTGCTTCACTTCGAAGCTGACCTTCTGGTTTTCTTGCAGCGATTTGAAGCCGCTTCCCTGGACTTCCGAGAAATGTGCGAACAGATCTTCGCCGCCGCCGTCAGGCGTAATGAAACCAAAACCCTTTGCATCATTGAACCACTTCACAATACCGGTTGCCATTTTTTAATCCATTCAATTTAAATGTCGCGTTCGCGTTTGCCGCGTCTTCGCCCCGCGACCGAACGCGAAGAATGACTTTGTACCACGCTGATATCAAACCTGCCAATCATCATTGTTTCTAAGGTGTGCACTAAACGACAAAATCCCTCTAATCCGTGTTGGGTAAATGTAATGTTAAGGTGGGGTAAACTGCGTCTCACACTCTCCCAGGAAATACATGAAACATTACTTGCAGGAAGAGTTGACGTCGTTCTGGGGCCGTTTGACCCCTTATCTCGCGCTATTGGAGTCCGCGCACAGCGAGGCTCTGGAGCCTATCGGGCGCGTCACCGTGGACACGGAAGAACGCCAGGCATTTGCGCTGCATACCACCGATGTGAAGCCGCAAGGCGATACTTCCGAGGTTCCCACCGGGCAAAGCGCCACCTATACTCGCCTGAAGGCCGACGGTGCCACTTGGGGCCCCTGGCAGAGGGAAGCGTATTGATCACAGCGGCCAACGCCGCTTACGGGGCTGGACGGGTGTGGTGCCCGTCAGGCTCCGCCAATCCGAATTGCATCATCGTGTCGCGCCCGGCGAAGTCTGGCGCTCCGTTATTTTTCTGTTCCGCGTATGAGCAAGTCCGCATTCATCCCCAGCGTTCCGGCAAAGTCCGAAAGCGATTTCGAAGTCTCGGCATCTTCCCGTCTGGCCGGCTACCGGCGTTTTTTCGGCGTGCTGAACGTGGTCCGCAAGACTGACGGCAAAGTGTTGTTTCCGTTCGACGGCGCGCCCGAACTGGGACCGTTCCCAACGAAAGTCGAGGCACTGGCGGCCGCGCAGGTGTTTGGCGAGCATATCGTTGCCGCTGACCTGGCTAATCCGGAGCTCTAGCAACGTAGGCGTAACCCGCGTTTTGCGTCATGCATAGCGGTTGCTGCGCAGTATGCAACCCGGATGACGGGGCTTGCTGATCGGTTCGGTTCGTTGCCCCCATTGCGGTAACGCTTCTCCTCCTGGTGTTTACGATAGGGTCGATCGGGTCTCCATTCGGCGGGACGGTCGCTGCTATAGCGTTGAAATTTCGGTTTCCTGAGTAAGTGAGCGCAGCCGGCTCCAGGAACGAATGGAGACGTAATTGAACGCTTAATCTTCTGACGATATCAGTAGCCCTGCTGAACAAACGCGGCGCTCGTCCTCGTCTGCTCTTACGGGTCGTTCAGCCACCACGTGCCCGAGCCTCAATTTCCCTACCTCCTTGCCGTTAACTTGCTGACATAGTGCGATTCAGCACGCTTTTTTCACGACACATGGCAAGTCGTCACCTATCAGGCATCAAATTGAAATCGTCGTGCGCGCAAATTTTGACCAGCAAGCCCGGGATGGACGAGCGCGCCTCGAATGGCGACGGGTCGGCGCCGCAGAATCAACTGTTCCTATCGTATTTCTTCGCGTGGTAGCGGCGTCATCGGAGCGTCGACGTCCGTTGCGCCTGCACGGCGATTGCTGCTGGATTTGGGGCGGTCGCGTGGTGCCTGGTCCTACTGCAATGGCTGGGCCTCATGACTCGTCTGCCGCAAGCTGGGGTCATGGCCGCGGGATTCGCGGCGGGGGCCGTTCTTGCCGCGTGGATCTATCGCGCGCTGGCCGCTGATCGGGCGGAACAGGCCGCGGCAACGGCATTGGCCGGTGCATTGCTGGATGCCAATCGCGAATGCATGAAGCTGATCGGACCCGATGGCCGCATGTTACGCATATCGGAATATGGCGCGGGCCTGATGGATGCCGAATCCCCCGCGCAACTAGCAGGCGCCCAGTGGCTGTCGTTCTGGACCGGAGCGGACAGCGTGGCGGCCTCGACGGCTTTTGCCGGTGTGTTGGCCGGCCAGCGCACGTCGTTTAGCGGGCTCGCCCATACGACCACCGGCCGGCCGAAGTGGTGGGATACCCGGCTGACGTCCGTCAAGGACGATACCGGCCGGGTCGTCGCGGTACTGGGCGCTTCGCTCGACGTGACGAGCCGATCCAATCTGCTGGCGCAACTGCAGGCCAAGAACGAGCTCATGTCGGAAATGGAAGCACACATGCCGCTCGTGCTTTACTCCTACAGCGCCGACTTCCAGGTCTTCCACTACATCAGCGCGGGCTGTTCGGCGGTGTTCGGGCTCGAACCCGCCCAGTTGCAGCGTAACGCGTCCGCCCGGATGGAACGGGTGCTTGCCGAGGACCTCGAAGTACTCCGCGGTGAGATGGACCGCATCGTGAACGACGGCGTCGAGGGCCGGGCTGAATATCGCTTTATCCGGAACATGGTGCGAACCACGAGGCGCTGCTGACGGGCGCGGACGTCGCCATGTATGCCGCGAAAAAGCCGGGCGCAATTGCTTCGTGTTCGCGGGCAAGGAAGCGGCGGAACCCATCGGCGATTTCGAACTGGAGCGGGATGTCCCCGAGGCCTTGGCATCGGATCAGTTCCTGCTGCACTACCAGACCATTCACGAGCCGCGTACGCTGACGGTCCACAGCACTGAAGCATTGATCAGGTGGAAACACCCGCGGCGCGGTTTGATTGCGCCCGGCATGTTCGTGCCGATTCTGGAGGAAACGGGCTTCATTGCGGATGTCGGCGCATGGGTGCTGAACAATGCGCTTCGTCAACTCGCTCAGTGGCGGCGGCATGGCGCGGGCAACCTTGGCATGTCGGTGAACGTGTCGGCGCGTCAGCTTCGTGGCGACGGCATCGCGTGGAAAGTCGAGCGCGCGCTGAAAAAGTTCGGCGTTCCGGCGGCCCAGCTCGAAATCGAGTTGACCGAAACGGCCTTGATGGAGAATCCGTACCACGCGCAAAAGATCATTGCGGCGCTCAAATCGCTGGGTGTGAGAATCGCCATCGACGATTTCGGCACGGGCTATTCGACGCTCAAGTATCTGGCGGACTTCGCGCCCGACACGCTCAAGATCGACCGGACGTTTACGTCGAAGCTCGTTAGCGATCCGACAACCCAGACCATCGTGGAAGGCATCATTGGTCTGTCGCGCAAGCTGGGCATCAAGGTTGTTGCGGAAGGCGTCGAGGAGCAACAGCAACTGGATATTCTGCGCGGCGTGCAATGCGACTTCGTGCAAGGCTTCTTCCTGTGCCGCCCTCAGCCGCCGGATGAACTCGAACGAGCGTTGAACGTCGAGGATTACGGGCATGCGATCGGCAGCTAATCCGGCTTATGCAGATCCCGCAGACCGCCGCTTGCAGGACGGATCTGCAAGGACAGCGACGCGGGCTGAGTTGGCGATGAGGCGCGTTCGTACTCCTGGTAGTACTGAAAGACAGCGCTGCACGTTATTGCGGATCCGTCTTGGCTTGCGTCGTCTGGTCATTCGAGGTGTCGCTGGACGACGACATATTCGTGGTGCCTTGATCCATCTTCATGCCAGCGGGTTTGGTCGTCCATGGGCTTTCGACCGGATCGCCGAGATAGGTCATTCCGGCGGTAGCGGCGCCATGAGAATTCCCGGCGCCGCCATTGTTCCCCGCAAACGCTGCACCCGATACGCTCAACGACACTGCAGCCACGCCCGTCATGACAACGGTCAGAATTGCCTTGTTCATTTCGATTCTCCCGGTAAGCGATGCAAGATTGCGTCGCGTCACCTCATATACGGGCTTATTCCCGCACTGGATGCATACCGTCAGCAGCGATGCCGATGCGCGAGCGGTTTGCTGTCCTCGCTGCGAGGCAACGTAACCTCGCGTTACCAATCTCGCATACGCGTTTCACCTGTAAATGAGAACCGTCCATAGACTCCCGTCACCGTCGGCTTTCACACCAATCCGCCGGGCATCACGCCATGCTTTTTTTTCTTGCGGGAGACATTAATGCAGCGAACGCGTGACCCTCTCGTGACCGCCCAACTGGATGGCACAGAACTCTGTGCCGACTATTGCGGGCAAACCGGCCGTCTGCGGATTCTGCAGGGGAAAGCCGTCGTACGGGAATGGTTCCCGCCCAATTCATGGATCGCCATCGCGTCAGTGGCCGGAGCCCGAAACTGGGGAACCCAGCCGGATTCCGGCGAACTGCAGGCTTTGCTGGAAAGCCAGGTGTCGTTGCTGCGCATCGGTTGATCCCATTGCTTGTCCGCCAAATATGAGTTTTTCGAATGTTTGGCTCCCAAAATAGTCGCTTGTCGCCCCTCGCTGTGCGGAGAAGAATTCTGCCCATGCACCGGCGGCATGGAATCCATAGCCGTCGGCCATGCGTTTTTCGCACTACGCCACCTGGTAACGACTATGCGACTCGATCGGAATTTTGTTAACGGCCAGTTCATCGAACCCGCAACCGACGAACTCATTTCAGTCTACAACCCCGCCACCGAGGCCTTGATCGCCCGTGTTGCGGGTACTTCGAAGGACGAAGCGATGGCCGCGGTCAACGCCGCCGCTGCCGCGCAGAAGGGCTGGCGCAAGCTGCCGGCCGCGGAACGTGCAGTCTATTTGCACAAGCTTGCCGACGCCTTGACCGAATGCGCCCCTGCAATTGGCGCGGCGCTCGCGCTGGAGTCGGGCAAGAGCGTTGCCGACGCAACCAACGAAGCCATTTACGCGGGCCAGATCACTCACTATCACGCTGAGTGGGCGCGCCGTATCGAAGGCGAAGTCATTCC
This sequence comes from Paraburkholderia sp. GAS41, assembly GCF_050436545.1. Lineage (NCBI taxonomy): Bacteria > Pseudomonadati > Pseudomonadota > Betaproteobacteria > Burkholderiales > Burkholderiaceae > Paraburkholderia > Paraburkholderia sp. GAS41. Next base: position 41,227 of record NZ_JBNDMK010000027.1, on the reverse strand, counting down.
GAGCGACACCCCCGACGAGAACCTGGTTCTGCATCGCGAGCCGATCGGCGTCGTGGCTTGCCTGATTCCGTTCAACTATCCGGTCTACACGTTCATGCGCAAGGTCGCGCCTGCGCTGATTTCCGGCAATACAGTGGTCGTGCGGCCGAGCAACAACACGCCGACTTCCGCGTTTGAAATTGCCAAGGCCGTTGAACGTGCCGGTTTGCCGGCAGGCGTCGTCAATATTCTGGCCATGAGCCACGAAGTGGCGGAAACGGTCTGCACGCATCCGGCGGTCGGCATGATCACGCTGACCGGTAGCGTGGGCGCAGGCCGCAAGGTCCTCGAATACTGCAAGGCGAACATCGCGAAGCCGTCGCTCGAACTGGGCGGCAAGACTCCGGCAATCATCGAGCCGGACGCGGATCTGGAGAAGGCTGCGCGCGAACTGGTGGCTTCGAAGACCACGCACTGCGGCCAGTTGTGCACGGCAATCGAACGCGTCTATGTGCACGAAAGCGTGCATGACCGTTTCGTCGCGCTGCTCAAGCAGCATATGAGCGCAGCGAAGTCCGGCGATCGCGCAGAAAATCCTGCCTTGATGGGGCCGCTCGTCAACGACGCATCGCGCCGGTCGATTCACGCCATGGTTGACCGCGCGGTAGCGGCGGGCGCCAAGGTCGAGACAGGTGGTGAGCTGCCGGAAGGTAAGGGCTTCTTCTACCCGGCGACGCTGTTGTCGAACTGCCGCCAGGACATGGAGATCATTCAGGAAGAGACCTTCGGTCCGATCATGCCGGTCGTCAAATACAGCACGCTCGACGAAGCGCTTGGCATGGCTAACGATCATCAGTTCGGTCTGTCTTCGGTTCTGTATACCGAGAACTATCGCACTACCATGAAGGTTGCCAACGGCATCGAATCCGGTGAGCTGTATGTGAACCGCACGCCGGCCGATCCGTATCAAGGTTTCCACGCTGGCTGGAAGCGCTCGGGTCTCGGCGGTGACGACGGCAAGCACGGCATGCTCGAATTTACGCAGACCCGCCTCGTGGTCATGAAGTACTAAAGCAACCTCTAGTCAGATCCGGTGCGTCGCCTCGTGCGGCGCGCCATTCCTCAACCTGCAGATTCGCGTAAGCATGCTGCAACGATAACAAAGCATTCGGAGACCCGACAAAGCCGGTGCAGCCGTGCACCGCGTGCCTTGCGTGTCTCCCAGGAGCACCTCCGTGTCATCTCAGCCTGTCCAATCCGCCGCCTCGCTGGCCGCATCCAAGCACGCCGCCGCCTTGCGCGAAACCAAAACGCAGCGCTATGTGCAATTGCTGCTGCTGGTGATCGCCGCCGGCGCGATCTATCCGATTCTCTATCTGCGCCAGGTGTACCAGCCGACCATGCTGGAGGTGTTTCATATCACCGACAGTCAGCTTGGCTACCTCTATTCCTCGCTCGGCACGATTTTTCTGCTGAGCTATTTGCCCAGCGGCTGGCTCGCCGATCGTATCGCGCCGCGCATGCTGATCTGCTTCTCGCTGATCGCAACCGGCGCGCTTGGTCTGTGGTATTCGACCGCGCCGTCGTTCCATCTGCTGATGGTGATCTTCGGCGGCTGGGGCCTGTCGACCGGGCTCACGTTCTGGGCTGCTGTCATCAAGCGCGTGACGATGATTGCCGGTGCGGATGAGCAGGGTCGCTTTTTCGGCTTTCTCGACGGTGGTCGCGGTCTGGTTGAAGCGCTGTTGGCAACCGTCGCGATCTCGCTGTTCGCGTGGGCCACGCAGACGCGCGGCGAAACAGTGGCGGCCGGTTTCAAGCTGGTGGTCTACATGTACGCATTCCTGTGTATCGCGCTGGGTGTGGTGCTGGGTCTCGTGAAGGATCCGCAGGGCAGCAAGACCGCCGCGGACCAGGCAGCCAAGCGCCGCCGCAGCAACGTGCTGATCGACCTGAAGACGCTCGCGTCGATTCCGGAGCTGTGGCTTGTCGCGGCGATCGTGTTCTGCGGCTACCAGGTCTTCTGGGCCACTTACAGCTTCTCCGCGTACCTGCACGAAGGCGCGATTGGTCTGTCGGTGGTGATGGCCGGCACGATCACGACGCTCAAGCTGTGGATGCGGCCCATCGGCGGCATCGGTGGCGGCTTCCTGGGTGACCGTTTCTCCAAGATTTCAGTGCTGGTGATCGCGTTGTTCCTCGCGGCACTCTCGCTGCTCGGACTGGTCGCCGCGCCTGGCATCGGTAGCCACGTGGCGCTGGTGTTCCTGGTGTTGTTCATCGGGATTCTGACCTACGCAATCCGCGGCCTCTACTGGTCGTTGCTCGATCGCTGCAATGTGCCGGTCGAAACGGTGGGTCTCGCGATTGGTTTGATCTCGGTACTGGGCTATTCGCCGGACGTGTTCCTGCCGCTCATCAACGGCTATCTGACACAGACGTATCCGGGTGTCTTCGGCTATCAACTCTATTTCGGCTATGTGGCCGCAGTGGCAGCGGTGGGTGGTTTTGCTGCACTTGCGCTGAGAAACATGCTTAACAGAAAAGAAGGTGCGTAAATGAAAGTTGTTTCGCTCGAAACGCATATTGTTGCTGTACCGCCGCCGCACGTCGGTGGCATGTACTGGATTTTCGTCAAGCTTAAAACGGCTTGCGGTATTGAAGGTGTGGGCGAAATCTATTCGGCCACCTTCCATCCGGATGCGATGACCCACATCATCGACGACGTGTTCGGACGCTATCTGCAGGACAAGGATCCGCATCACGTCGAGCGGCTGTGGCGCGAGGCCTATTCGAGCGGCTTCACGCAACGCCCCGACCTGACCATGATGGGCGTCGTTAGCGGCCTGGAAATGGCGTGCTGGGACATCATCGGCAAGGCTGCGGGCAAGCCCGTGTATGAATTGCTGGGCGGTATGGTCAACGAGCGGCTTCGTTCGTACACCTACCTGTACCCGAAGAATAGCCGCGGTGAATACGATTACGACGATCCCGATCTGGCAGCCGAATGTGCAATCGAGAACGTGAAGCTGGGTTTCACGGCAGTCAAGTTCGACCCGGCCGGCCCGTACACCGCGTATTCGGGTCATCAGCTGTCCATGGAAGTGCTGGACCGTTGCGAACTGTTCTGCCGCCGGGTGCGTGAAGCGGTGGGGAGCAAGGCTGACCTGCTGTTTGGCACGCACGGGCAAATGGTGCCGTCGTCCGCCATCCGGCTTGCCAAACGCCTCGAAAAATACGATCCGTTGTGGTTCGAAGAGCCGGTCCCGCCGGGGCAGGAAGGCGCGATGGCTCAGGTCGCGAAGCACACCAGCATTCCGATTGCGGCAGGCGAGCGCCTGACCACCAAGTACGAATTCTTCAAGCTGCTCGAAGCGGGCGCCGCGTCGATCCTGCAACTGAACGTGGCGCGCGTCGGCGGTCTTCTCGAAGCGAAAAAGGTGGCGAGTATCGCCGAGGTGTACTACGCGCAGATCGCGCCGCACCTCTACAACGGTCCGGTGGGCGCCGCGGCCAGCATTCAGCTGGCCGCCTGCACGCCGAACTTCCTGATTCAGGAAAGCATCGGTACGTGGGGCGGTTTCCACTCAGAAGTGCTGAAGACACCTATCCGCTGGGAAGACGGCTACATCATTCCTTCGCAGGAACCGGGGCTTGGCGTCGAGTTGAACATGGACGTCGTGCGGCAGCATTCGCCGTACAAGGGCGAGCGCCTGCATCTGCAGATGGCCGCGAAGCCCGCGGACGTCAAGGATCTCGCGCCGGCCAAGGGTTGAGCTTGAGAAACACTTTCGCATTCACTGAGGCGGACGCCGTCGGGCGAAATACACCATGAATTACGACTACATTATTGTTGGCGCGGGCTCTGCGGGCTGCATCCTCGCCAATCGCCTGACGGCATCGGGGCAGCATTCTGTGCTGCTGCTCGAAGCGGGCGGCAAGGACAGCTCGTTCTGGTTCAAGATCCCAGTTGGTTTCACCAAGATGTACTACAACGAAACCTATAACTGGATGTACTACAGCGAACCTGAAAAGGAACTCGACAACCGGCCGATCTATTGCCCGCGCGGCAAGGTGCAGGGCGGCTCGGGCTCGATCAACGCGATGATCTTCGTGCGCGGTCAGCCGCACGATTTCGACGATTGGGAAGCAGCCGGTAACAAGGGCTGGTCGTTCAGGGACGTACTGCCGTATTTCCGCAAGTTCGAGACCCATCCGCTTGGCAATACTGAGTATCACGGCGGCGATGGCCCGATTGGCATTTCCCCGATGAAGGGTGCGGTGCACCCGATTTGCCACGTGTTCCTCAAGGGTTGCGAGCAGGCAGGTTACAAGCGTACCGAAGACTTCAACGGCGCGCAGTTCGAAGGCGCAGGCATCTACGATGTCACCACGCGCAACGGGCAGCGTTCGTCGAGCAGCTTCGAATATCTGCACCCGGTACTGAACCGCAAGAATCTGACCGTCGAACGCGAAGTGCTGGTGAGCAAGGTGCTGATCGACGGCAACAAGCGCGCAACGGGTGTCACGATCAAGCAGAATGGCAGCACGCGCACATTCACCGCGAACCGTGAGGTGATCCTCTCGGCGGGCGCAGTGGATACGCCGAAGCTCCTGCAACTGTCGGGTGTGGGCGACAAGGCGCTGCTGGCAGAACATCGCATTCCGCTCGTGCACGAGTTGCCGGCCGTCGGGCAAAACCTGCAGGACCACTTGTGCGTGAGTTTCTACTATCGCTCCAACGTGAAGACGTTGAATGATGAAATGCGGCCGTTGCTCGGCAAGCTCAAGCTGGGCTTGCAGTACCTGCTGACGCGCAAGGGACCGCTGGCGATGAGCGTGAACCAGTCGGGCGGGTTCTTCAAGGGTAACGATCAGCAGACGCAGCCTAACCTGCAGCTTTATTTCAATCCGCTGTCGTACCGGATTCCGAAGAGCAACAAGGCGAACCTCGAACCGGAACCGTATTCGGGTTTCCTGCTGGCGTTCAATCCGTGCCGGCCGACGAGCCGCGGCTCAATCGAGATTGCTTCGAACCGGGTCGAGGATGCCGCGAAGATTCGCATCAACGCGTTGACCACGGAGAAGGATATCGACGAGGTCATTCAGGGTTGCGAACTGGTGCGCAAGGTCATGGCTGCGCCCGCGCTACGGGGCATCACGGTTGAAGAGATTTCACCGGGACCGCAGGTCAACACTCGCGAAGGATTCCTGCAGTATTTCCGCGAGCAGTCGGGCTCGATTTACCACCTGTGTGGATCGTGCGCGATGGGTTCGGATGTGCAGACCTCGGTGGTCGACGAGCGTTTGCGCGTGCATGGCCTGAAGGGTTTGCGAGTCGTCGACGCTTCAATCTTCCCGAATATCACATCCGGCAATATCAATGCGCCGACGATGATGGTCGCAGAGAAGGGCGCCGACATGATTCTCGAGGACGCGCTGCCGGATGCAGCGCGCAAGCGCACCAAGGCGGATTTGGCGGCAACGCATTGATTGTCTGGTAGTCGTTGAAGGCTGAAGGGCCGTTCCGATGTCGTGTCGGGCGGCCTTTTTCTTTGGCGGTCTGGCATCGCGCGATGACCGGGCCCTTCAATCCTGCTCAGGAAACACCGCACGTCCTTGCGTCATGTCCCGCAGCGCGTCGCGTGCTTTTTCCACGGCCGTCACGGGCAGGCTGACCGTCAGGCGCACCTCCATTTCATAGGCACTGTCGGCAAGTGTGTAGGCCTCCTGTTCGATCCAGCGGCGCACGCGCGCTTCGTCCGGATAACTGATTTCCACCGTGAGCAAGGTCTGGGCAATCCGTTCGACACGCGGTGCGTCCTGCAGCACGCGCGCGATCGCATCGGTGTAGGCACGCACGAGACCACCCGCGCCGAGTTTCACGCCGCCGTAGTAGCGAACCACGGCGGCCAGCACGCCGTCCAGATCGTGATGCCGCAACACTTCGAGAATCGGCCTGCCAGCGGTGCCCGACGGTTCGCCATCATCCGACATGCCGGACTGGCCGCCCGCCAGCAGAGCCCAGCACACATGCGTGGCGGTCGGATTCTCTGCCCGCAGACGGCGTAGTTCGGCCATCGCCGCATCGCGGTCCGCGACCGGAATGGCGTGGGCAATGAAGCGGCTCTTGCGGATTTCGAGTTCTGAAGAAACCGCTGTTGAAAGGGTGTAAGTCACGTTTGGGCTTGCGGCGAAATCATTCCCATGAGGAGCCCGCATGTACACCAGAACATCAACATGGTCGACTCCCACATGAAATCGTCCGTGAGATTTTTCGTGATCATCCCGACGACAAGCGCAATCCCAGCGCGACAGATGAATGGATGAGTCTCCCGCGCGAGGTAAAAGCGGTAAGCCAGTGATGCGAAAACGATGATCTGCAGCGCAAGCCCGACAATCCCGACCTGTAGCAGGGTATTCAGAAACAGATTATGCGCGTGCGCCTCTACGTTCTGGTCCAGCGCGACGAGGTTGCCGGGGATCAGGCTGCCGTATGCAATTGATGGAAGCGGCTTGCCAAAGCCGATGCCGAACCACGGATGCTTCTGCACCTGACTGCCGTAAAAGCCCCAGATCTGCGGGCGCGTGTCGCCACTCAGCGCGAGTTTCGCCGCGCGCAGCGCGCCAATTTTGGCTGCGAGTCCGTCGAGCGAGAACATGGGCGCGGGATTGGTCTGATGCGCGTTGGGCGTCGCAGCATGAAGGGAAAGCAGCGAAACTTTCGCGGCTGAATCAGGCTTGGCGCTGACATTGGCCATGGCTTCCGGTCCAGAGGACGGGCTCGCAATTGCAGCAAGACGCAGCTTGTTACTGAAGCCAACGGCCACGCCGATAAACACGAAAAGAACGCAGAAGGTGAGCGCCGCGCGCTTGAGATCGGCTCGCGTGCGTGGCCATAAGAGCGTGACTGCGACGACGGCAAGTGCGGCCCAGAAGAAGCGGTTCAGGGTGGCGCCGCCAATGATGAGGCAAAAGCCTATTCCGGTTAGCCCGCGAATCCGCGTGTCGCCATTTGCAGCCATGATCGCGAACAGGGGGATTGCCATCAGCGCAAGCGTGCTGACGTGTCCGACGCGAGGATAGAAATGCAGGAGTCCAGGTTTGGGCAGTGCGGGATCTAGCAGATGAAAGTAAACGAGGCTGATGCCGGCAAGGATCAGGCACGCGGCCCACAGTGCTGTCTGTAAGCGCCTCACCCTTTGCGGGTGCTGGCCTGTGAGCCAGAATACGTAGAATCCTGTGAGCGGGTAGACGACTTCGTCGAGCCATGCATGACCGCTAATGGCTCGATCGGCGGACCAGTTCGCCGAGATCAGGGTCCATAGCGCCCATAGGCCGAATGGGATGAGAAGAGGGCGGGGTTCGAGCGGACTCTTGAGCAGCGTTCTGACGAGACACCATGACGCCAGTACCGCGAGCATTCCGAGGTCGACATACTTGATTGCCATCACGTGGTCGAACATCGCCACGAAAATCAGTATGGCGCAACCAATGGACAATGCCTCTGCGATCCGAGATTGAAATCTCAGGTCATTCATTTTGGGTTTTGGTGAAGGTGGGTCAGGAATTCGAGCCTGGCGCATTGTACGCGAACGGTCTCTTGGGCCGCTGCATCTCGGAGATGACGGAACAGGTTCGGTCAGTGCCGGTTCCGTTGGCGGGGAGCCGGTACACGAGCGCCGGCGAGACCACGTGGCATGGGGTATAGGGTTAACCCATATTCAACAACAAAGCCTTCCTCAGATCGGGCTTAATCTTAAGCGTCTACCTAACTAGACTAGCGTCACTGAGTTGCGAACAGGGTTGTTCGTAGCAGGACAAACAAAGTCTGGAGGTTATCGATCATGAAGTCCCTTATTCAAGCCGTCGTGGTTGCCGCTGCGCTTACCGCGCCGATCGCCGTGTTCGCTCAATCGAATCAACCTGTCAGCCATGCCCAAGTGCGTGCAGAGCTCGTTCAACTCGAGCAGACCGGCTGGCGTCCGGCTGCTGGTGCCGATCCGCAGTATCCGTCTGACATCCAGGCTGCTGAAGCCAAGGTAGCCGCAGCAAACCGTGCTGCAGGCGCGACAGGCGTTGGTGGCGTCGCGGGCGGCTCGTCGGAAGGCGGACGCCCGGCCGTTTCAAAGGCCGACTGGAACGCGATGTACAGCCATCCGTAATGCGGTGAACCGCTAGCAGGCCAGCTTTATTTTGCATACCTCAGCCGTCGGGCTCCCGACGGTTTCACTCAGGCGTTCACGGCCTGGGCGCTTTTCCCCATCACGCGTTCTGATCGTGTCAATGCGATGCGTTGCGATTTGCAGGCATCCTAGGGGGATTGTCGCGTAATCGGCAAGGGTCCTTTGCCGACTGGTGCGATGACAGGGGGCGGCGCGCGGCGCACAATGATTCACGTGGCGAATCTAGCTCCCGGCTGGGGCGAAGCCGGACTCCTCATCTGGTGGTTCGTCACTCTTCCCTCTTTCCGTCAGTATCAGGACGCGTTCATTGCGATCGCGAAGCAGCGCGCTTCATCAGTCAAGCCACGCTGCGAAATCACCCCCTCCTACGACGTGCCCGGCCTCAAGCGCTCAGGTTTTCGACTCGCGCGACAGATTCTCGCTTCTGACCTCGACCATGCTCTGAAGTAATGTGACCGTGTGCTGTTTCACGATGCGCATGAGCTTCGCCAGCCTTTCGGCGTCGATCGCGTCCCATCCCAGTACGCCCAGCGTCTTGCGGGCGTGCGTGTGGAACACGAGCAGCGGACCGTTCAGCGTCAACGTGCGAATCAGGCACTCTTCGTCGTCCGCCGGACGTCCGAGCAGCCGCCCCACGATCCCCGCGCTGACATGGGTCATGCGACGACTGATGCGGTTCTCGATCATCTCGAACCCCGATGAGGGCCCAAGCCCCGCCTGCTCACGTGCCATGAACAGGCGCCAGTTGTTGGATTCGGTGGAGATGAACATGAATTCGGCAATGCGCGCCTGAATCGCGCAGAAGGCTGCGATCAGCGCGGTATCGTCCGCGTGACTCGCCAGCGCGGCCTCGGCTGCCTCGACGGGCGCCGCGAGTTGTTCCCAGACCCGCGAAACGATGTGCTCCACGCACGCGAGATACACCCCTTCCTTGTTGTCGAAGTAATAGCCGATGGCCGGCGCATTGACGCCCGCCCGCTCGGCGATGTCGCGCGTGGAGGCGCCGTCGAAGCCGCGTTCGCCGAACAGGGCGAGCGCCGCCATGACGATCCGCGCACGCGTTTCTTCGCCGCGCTGGTAGCCGCCGTCGACGGCATGGCGATGTCTCGGGGAGGGGGACATCCGTTCGATCCTTCTGGATTTTGGTAAGACTGCCAAAAATATATCAATTGACAGAAATGTTCCGACTGGAATAATTATATCAATTGGAACACATTTGGAGTCGTCATGTCGGCCACCCTTCCCGTCAACGAAGCCGGGGCAGCCACCCCCGCCCGCCGCTCTCCCGCTCGCCGACTGTTGCTGGCGGGCGGAGCGCTTGTCCTGCTCGCCGCCGCCGCATGGGCTGTGCGTTGGTGGACGGTGGGCCGTTTCATACAGGGCACTGACGACGCCTATCTGCAAGCCGATAGTATGACTGTTGCGCCAAAAGTGTCAGGTTATGTGGCGCAAGTGCTGGTCGGCGACAACCAGACGGTCGCGATCGGACAACCGCTCGTGCGGCTCGACAGCCGGCAATACACCGCTGCGTTGGAGCAGTCGAACGCCACGGTGGCGGCGCGGCGCGCGGATATTCTACGTGGCGAGGCCGAACTGGCGCAGCAGCAGGCGAGTATCGGCGAGGCGCGTGCGCAGCTCGACGGCGCCGTGTCGAACGAGGCGCATGCGCTCGCACAGGTCAAGCGCTACGAGCCGCTCGCCGCCACCGGCGCCGAGACCGACGAGCGTGTCGCCGATCTGCGCAATAGCGCGCGCCAGGCCACCGCAACGCGCGCGGCCGACGCCGCAGCGCTGCAGGTCGCGCAACGGCAGGTCGCCAACCTGCAGGCGCAGATCCAGCAGGCCCAGGCGCAGCTCGATGCGGCGCGCGCCGTTGCGGACCAGTCGAAGCTCGACACGGAAGACACGCTGGTGCGCAGCACGATCGCCGGACGGGTCGGCGACCGCACCGTGCGCGTCGGCCAGTACGTGCAGCCCGGCACCCGCCTGATGACCATCGTGCCGGTGCAGGACGTGTATCTCACGGCAAATTTCAAGGAAACGCAGATTGGCCTGATGCGTGTCGGCCAGCCGGCGACCATCCGCATCGACGCGTTGCCCGGCGCCGATCTGCATGGCACGGTGGACAGCTTCTCGCCCGGCACCGGCTCGCAATTCGCGTTGCTGCCCGCGCAGAACGCGACCGGCAACTTCACCAAGATCGTGCAGCGCGTGCCGGTGAAGATTCATATCGCGGCCGGTCCGGAAACGCGCAAGGTATTGCTGCCGGGGCTGTCCGTGAATGTGGATGTGGACACGCGCAGCGCGCGCGATACGGCACAGCGCATCGAACGGGACAACGGACGTGACTAATTCCAGCCACGCGGCCCGTTCATCCGCTGCGGTGCCCGCCGAGCCGCCTGCGGTGAAGCCAACCCCGCCCGCGCATCCGCCCAACGCGAGCGGCGCCGACTGGATCGCGGTGGCCGCGGGCGCACTCGGCGCGCTGATGGCCACACTCGACATCTCCATCACGAACTCCGCGCTGCCGCAGATCCAGGGGCAAATCGGCGCAACCGGCACGGAAGGCACGTGGATTTCAACCGGCTACCTGATGTCCGAAATCGTGATGATCCCGCTCGCCGCGTGGCTTACGCGTGTATTCGGACTACGTAACTTTCTGCTCGGCAACGCCACGCTCTTCACGCTGTTCTCCATCATGTGCGGCGTCTCGCACAGCTTGCCGCAGATGATCGCGGGGCGGATCGGCCAGGGCTTCGTAGGCGGCGCGATGATTCCAACCGCGCAGACCATCGTGGCGACGCGCCTGCCGCGTCATCAGATGCCGATCGGCATGACCATGTTCGGCCTGATCGTGCTGCTCGGGCCGCTGCTGGGTCCGGTAGTGGGCGGCTGGCTCGCGGAAAATATCGACTGGAGCTGGTGCTTCTTCGTCAACATACCGGTGGGCGTGGCACTGGTGAGCTTGCTGTTTGCCGGGCTGAACAAGGGACGCATCGACTGGTCGCAGTTCATCAAGGCCGACTGGCTCGGTATCGTCGGACTTGCCGCGGGGCTCAGTTCGCTGACCGTCGTGCTGGAGGAAGGCCAGCGCGAACGCTGGTTCGAATCGTCGATGATCGTCTGGCTGAGCCTTGTTTCGGCGGCGGGCATCATGCTGTTGCTGGTCGCGCAGTTCGTATCGAAAGCGCCTATCGTGCGCCTGAAGCTGTTGAAGAATACACGCTATGCCAGCGTCATCTTCATCGTATTCACGGTGGGCGCGGGGCTCTATTGCGTCTCGTACCTGCTGCCGCAATTCCTGAGCGGCGTGTCGGGCTACAACGCCGAGCAATCCGGCGCGGTCATGCTGATGTCCGGCGTGCCCGCGTTTCTGTTGATGCCCGTACTGCCGCGCCTGATGGGTCGCGTGGACGCCCGCCTGATGGTGATTGGCGGCCTGTGCTGCTTCGCTGCCAGTTGCATGCTCGACATCTCGCTCACCGCGCAAAGCGTCGGCCATGACTTCACGTGGTCGCAACTGCTGCGCGGCGTGGGTCAGGTGCTGGCGATGATGCCGCTCAATCAGGCGTCGATGGCAGCCGTGCCGCGCGAGGAAGCGGGTGATGCCGCCGGTCTGTACAACATGGCGCGCAATCTGGGCGGCTCGGTTGGACTTGCGCTGCTGGGCACCTTCATCGACCGTCGTAACACCTTCCACGAAGACGTGATCCGCGAGTCCGTGACGGCCAATTCCCTGATCGGGCAGGAGCACCTCACCGCGAGCGCGGTGAGTTTCTTCGCCCAGGGCGGCGACATGGCCTACGCCAAGCTGCAGGCTATCGGCCAGCTTACTGCAACGATGCAGCTACAAGCCCTGGTCATGACGTACTCCGAAACATTCTACGTGCTTGGCATCGCGCTGCTGCTGTGCATTCCGCTTGCGTTCTTTCTGAAGAAACCGGCTGCGGGCGCGCCGTCGGCAGGACATTGAAAACCACATGAAGTCACTCAACACTGTTCGTTGCCTTGGCCTGGTTCCCGTGGCCGCCGCGCTGGCGCTTGCCGGTTGCACGGTGGGACCCGACTATCACGGCGCACCGCAAGTTGCCCCTGTAGCGGCGCAAGCCGGCGCCTTCAATCGGGCGCCGCAGGGCACCGTGTCGACGGCGCCAGTGGCCGCCTCATGGTGGCTGGCATTGAACGACCCGCAACTCAACGCGCTGATCGACAGCGCGCTCAAGAACAGCCCTGACCTGCACGCTGCCGAAGCACGCGTACGGCAGGCACGCGCCGGCCTCGCGGGGCAGCAGAGCAACGAACTGCCCAAGAGTTCGGCCGACGTTGCCTATCTGCGTACGCGCTCGCCTGATCTGGGGGCGCTCGAAGGCGGCTCGGGTTCGTCCTCGAGTGGGGGTGCGCCGATTGGCTTTTACCTCGCGGGTTTCGATGCCAGCTGGGAAATCGATATCTTCGGCGGGACTCGACGTGCGATCGAGGCGGCATCGGCGGAGGCGGATGCTTCTCAGGCCGATCTTGCCGATGCCCACGTGCAACTCGCCGCCGAGATCGCCCAGGCGTATGTCAGTTTGCGCGACCAGCAGCAGCGCGTGATCATTGGGCGCGAATCCGCGGATCTGGAAGCCCGTATTCTCACGTTGACCGAACAGCGCCGGTCACGCGGGGTCGCCTCCGATCTCGACGTCGAACGTATCCGCTCGCAGGTCGAGAACACGCGTGCAAGCATCATTCCGCTCGACGCCCAGGTGGCTGAGTCGCTCGACGAACTCGCCGTGCTGACGGGCCGCGAGCCTGGCGCGCTGGATAGCGAACTGGCCGCGCCCAAGGCGCTGCCCATGTTGCCTGCGACGGTGGCGGTGGGCGACCCGGCGCGTCTGCTGCGCCAGCGGCCTGATATCCGCGCAGCCGAGCGACGGCTCGCCTCGCAGAATGCGCAGATCGGCGAACATGTGGCGGACTGGTTTCCGAAGGTCACTCTGTTTGGCGACCTGAGCTTTAGCGCGTCAGATCCGGGCCATCTGTTGCGCAAGAGTAATTACACGTGGCTCGGCGCGCCGTATCTGCAATGGAACATTCTCGATTTTGGCCGCACCCGGGCGAGCGTCGGCCAGGCAAAGGCCGGCCGCGACGAGGCCGAAGCCAAGTATGAAAGCACCGTGCTGGGCGCGCTGAAAGACGCGGACGTGGCGCTGTCACGCTATGGACACGAGCGCGACAACGCCATGAGTCTGCGCGAGGTAGAGAATTCCGCCACACATGCTGCAGTGTTGACGGAACAGCGTTATCGCGCAGGGACGACCACCGCGCTCGACTGGCTCGACACGGAACGTACCCGTTATTCAGCGGAGCAGAACCGCATCCAGAGCGACGCGCAGTTAATCAAGGATTACGTGGCGCTGCAAAAGAGTCTGGGCTTGGGATGGGAGACGCCCGACTAAGGGCGCGTGCCGCGCGGTTCGTGCGCCGGGCGTGAGCCGCCATGCGTTTGCGGCACGGCCGGCAGCAAACGCGGAACTCCGTTAGTCTTCTGGTTCACGCACACTATTTGTCGCATCTCGCGGCGAAGGAGACTTTATGGCAAGCGCGTTACACGATATCCCCCTGAAAGCGATCGACGGTCAGAACAGCAGCCTCGCGCAGTATCGCGGCAAGGTCCTGCTGGTGGTCAACGTGGCGTCCAAATGCGGCCTCACGCCCCAATACAGCGGACTGGAAAGCCTGTACGAAACGAAGCGCGCCGAGGGCCTGGAAGTGCTGGGTTTTCCGGCTAACAACTTCAAAGGACAGGAACCGGGTAGCGACGCTGAGATTGCGTCGTTCTGCTCCACGCAATATGACGTCCAGTTTCCGCTGTTCTCGAAGATTTCCGTACTCGGCGAAGACAAGCATCCGCTGTACGCGTTGCTGACGGAAAAGCAGCCCGTGGCGACCGGTGAAGGCCCGTTCCGCGAGCGCCTGAAAGGCTACGGCGTGAATGCCGAGAATCAGGCCGACGTGCTGTGGAATTTCGAAAAATTTTTGATCAGCCGCGACGGCGAAGTGGTCGGGCGCTTTGCGCCGGACGTCACAGCGGATGATCCGCGTCTGCTCGACGCAATTGATACAGAGTTGGCGAAGCAGTAATGCTTGCGAGGCGGCCAGCGCAGATTCGCTGGCCGCTCACCAGTTTGACGCTCAGTACGCCTTCGCCCACTGAACGCTCGCCCGGTTTTCAGGCGTATTCAAACATCTTCAGGCTACCGCGTAACGCTCGAGCCAGTGCGCATACGGCGCCGGCAGCGTCCACGACGGCCGCTCGATACCGAGCTTGCGCGCAGCGTGGTACGGCCAGTGCGGGTCGGCGAGGTGTGCGCGGCCGACCATCACCAGATCGAGATGGCCGTTGCTGATGGCGCGATCCGCCAGCTCCGGCGTGTCGATGCCCCACGCGGAGGCCACCGGCAGACCGGCTTCCTTCCTGACGCGCTCGGCGATCGGCGCGAGAAATGCCGGCGCCCACGGGATATCCGCGGTCGGCGTCGAGAATCCGACGCTGACGCTCAGCATATCGAGCCCTTCGCGCTTGAGGTTTTTCACCAGTTCGATCGACTCCGCGAGCGTTTCTTCATCGCGGCCGTCGTATTCGATCACGCCGAAACGCGCGGTCAACGGCAGATGTTCCGGCCACACCTTGCGCACCGCGGCCAGCGTTTCCAGCAGGAAGCGGCTGCGATTCTCGAGGCTGCCGCCGTATGCATCGTCGCGTTGATTGGAGTGCGTCGAGAAGAAGCTCTGAGCGAGATAACCGTGCGCGAAGTGCAGTTCCAGCCATTCGAAGCCGGCCTCGCGTGCCCGTTTGGCCGCGGCGACGAAGTCTTCGCGAACCCGCTCGATATCGTCCAGCGTCATGGCCTTGGGAACTTGCGGCAGATGCGCGCCGAACGGGATGGCGGAAGGGGCAATGGTCGCCCAGCCGCGCGGATCGCCCGCGGCGATATGGTCGTCACCTTCCCAGGGCCGGTTGGCGCTGGCTCTGCGGCCCGCGTGGCCGATCTGGATGCCCGGCACCGCGCCGGCAGCCTTGATCGAAGCGACCACCGGCACGAAGGCCGCGGCCTGCTCGTCGTTCCAGAGACCGGTGCAGCCCGGGGTGATGCGCCCTTCAGGCGAGACGCCCGTCGCTTCGACGATGACCAGCCCGGCGCCGCCGCGCGCGAGACCGGCCAGATGCACGTGGTGCCAGTCGTTGATTACGCCGTCGACTGCGTTGTACTGACACATCGGCGGAATCGCGATGCGGTTGCGCAACGTTACGTCTTTCAGCTTGAAGGGTTCAAAAAGTGCGGACATCTATAAGGCTCCATGAACACGTTCGTTCGGTAGTTCGATGAACGTCGAACTATGAAGTATCGCAGAAGCCGTTATCATTTGCAGTATGCGAACCTATAACCACCCTGACCCTGAGGACTTCGCCCTCGAGCGGGTCTTCCATGCATTGAGCGATCCGGTGCGACTCGGCATCGTTCTCCATCTGGCGCGCGTCACGGAGGCGACCTGCGGCGAGCTGGACGGCGGTCGGCCGAAATCAAGCGTGTCCCACCACTTCCGCATCTTGCGCGAGGCCGGCCTCGTACAGACACGCGTCGAGGGCACGGTGCATCAGAACATGTTGCGGCGTGCCGAACTGGACGCCCGCTTTCCGGGCTTGATGGCTGCGGTGGTCAAACAAACGCTCTGAGAGCGTGGACCCAGGGTGGGTCCAACGTGCTGTGTGCGCGTGGAAGCGGGCAGTGCGGGGAGGGTGACGCCAGGTCTAGGCACCTTCCGCGCGGCGGAAGTGCTCGATGGTTTGTCCGGCCGCTACGGCTCGCTGCAGCCATTCGGGCAGGTTGCCGCTGCCGTTCCAGGTGTTGCCCCAGGCATCCCGGTAAGAGACTGCCCGCTGCTTCTCGAGGTCGGCGTCGAGAGACTGGCCGAGCGCCGCGAGCGTGATGCCGAATTCGTCCATGCGATGGCGAATCCAGCGGATCAGACGTTCGCGGGCTTCTCCCTCAAGTTGTTCAATCGTCGTAGACATGTTTCTGTAAACCGAAAAGCAAAATCAGGCGGACGACGCAATCAGTTGGTCCGCTTGGGCTTAGGCGTGATCTTGCCCACGGCCGAATCGAAGAAATCCTGAGCCTCGGCGAGTTCGTCCAACGCCTGTTCAAGCTCGCGAAGGGCGAGGGAATGTTCGATTTGCCGGCTGTGCGGCACGTCTTCACCTCTGACCACACGAAACGCAATATCTACTTGCCTGGTAGCCCGAACGAACCGTTCGGCAGCACTTGCTTCACGTGAGTGCGCATGGGTCGACATGGTGAATCTCCGCTCTTTGAATCACAAAAGATGCTTGATTGCAGGGGTGTCGCATGGCGGCCAATATATGGCAGTCCCAGGCAACTTTCCGATGATGTCGATTACACCACTTTCGTTGACGGCGCGCCAGGAGAAAAACCTGAAATCAGCAGCCGATTGACGTAGCTTGCCAGGAACTGCGTCCGAACGCCAGGGGTGTTGTGAAATAGGGCGGTCTGCGCGTCATGCAATGCTCGGTTATTCTGTTCGTTGGCGGAAAAGTGCGGGAAAAATGCCGGAACGCCTGAGAGGTTACGGCGCTAGTCAGCACCGTATACATCTGATCGATCCGGCCAATCTGCAATGAAAGGATGAGACGACATGGCCGCAGCCGATCGCATCAGGAATGGTCCAGGCGCCGAGGGCATCGAGCGCATGGAGGCGAGTTTTCATGGCCGGCCGTTTGCGCCGCATCGTCACGACACGTATGCAATCGGCGTGACGCAATCTGGCGTTCAGAGCTTCAATTTCAGAGGGCAACGCTGGCATTGTTTGCCGGGACAATGTCACATTCTCCATCCTGACGAGACGCATGACGGCAGTGCGGGCACGGATGAGGGTTTCAGCTACCGGATGGTTTATATCGATCCAGCACTCGTCCAGCAGGCGCTGTGGGGCAAGCCGCTGCCGTTCGTTGCGAATCCGGTGGTGGAGGCGCATCGTCTGGCCGCGTTAGGCATGGCAGATGTGTGGGACATCGACGAGGATATCGACGAACTCGCGCGAGTCGACCTCGTGGCTGCCATCGCCAACCTGCTGGTGAATGCGTCGGGCAGCCTGCAGAAGATGTCGGGTCCGCTGGCGCGCGACCGTCTCGTGCGAGTACGCGACCAATTGACGAGCGCGCCGGCCATCCGCCATACGATGGGCGAACTCGAGCGGTTGGCCGGCCTCGACCGCTGGGCTCTGGCCCGACAGTTTCGCGCGGCCTTTGGAACCAGCCCAGGTCGCTATCGTACGCATCGGCAGCTGGATCTGCTGCGCCGCTCAGTGAAGAGCGGTGCAAGTCTCGCGGACGCCGCGTTCGAAGCGGGATTCTCCGATCAAAGCCATATGTCGCGTCAGTTCAAGCGCGCCTATGGGCTGACGCCCGCGAGATGGGTTGCGGCTCTTGGATAGCGTGTTGGATGACGCGCATCACAAGCCGGACTCGGTTCGTGCCTCGAACGCATGGATCACCGCTGCCATATCGGCCTGCCCGTGCCCGAGCGCCAATGTCTCGCCGAACAGCGCATAGCACACGTCGAGCAATGGCGATGCCACTTTGGCTTCTCTAGCCGCTTCGGCAATCAGTCGATTGTTCTTTAGCACGTCTGCGATGGAGGCCTGGACATCGAAGTCGCGCGTCACGAGCTTGAGGATTTTGACGCGTGAGATGCCGCTTGCCATCTGACCGGCATCCACCACAGCGCGGAACTGCTGCATGTCGAGTCCATGTCGCTCGGCAAAATGAGCCGCCTCCGCGAGACCGGTGACCGTGGTTATCAGGAACACGTTGACCGCGAGTTTCATCAGGAGTCCGTTTGGAACCGGGCCGCACACCATGATTTGATGACACATGGGCTGCAGCAACGGACGCACGCTTTCGACCGCTGCGCTCTCACCCGCGAGCAGTGCGACCAGTTGCCCCGCCTCCGCAGGTTTGCGCGAGCCGGAGACGGGCGCCTCCACGTAGCTGCCGCCGGCGGCGCGAATCTCGGCTTCGAGTCCTCGCGAGTATTCGGGCGCGGTCGTCCCCATGTGGACGATCGTGTGCTGGACGACGTTCGCGTGAAACTGCGGCGTGCCGCGGCCCAGCACGGTGTCGATGGCGGCGCCGTCGGCCAGCATCAGGATGACGACGCGCGCTTGCCGGAAAACATGCTCAGGATCCTCTGCGACGCTGGCTCCGGCTGCGCGCAAAGGCTCGCATCGTTCGCCGGAGCGGTTCCACACGATGAGTTGCGTGCCTGCGCGTGCCAGGTTGAGCGCCATGGGCTGTCCCATGACGCCCAGGCCGATGAAGCCGATGTCCATATATGCCTCCATTCCGTGCTGTGGCCGCGTGTGGCGGCGCGGTCGATGTCATGCCATCAGTACGCGGTGTATCGCATTACTGATGGCACCACTCAGGATGGTAGGTTCGATTGGCGGGCCTCGTCTTGAACGATTGTGCGGATGACGCATCGCCGAAAAATTCGCGGCGCTACGTGATGACGCTGAGCAACCGTTAGCTTCCCGTTGCCGTTTGCGAGGCAGAAACGATCGTAATGGAGAAACCGTCCCAGCCTTTCGCACCAACAGTCTGTATAGCGGTGCTGTCCGCCTCCGGTGTAGTAGCGAGCATCTGGAAGAACGAGCGGATGCCGATGATGTCCGGCTCGCGATTGTTCGGATCTCCGAGACGGCCGCTGCGGACCACGTTGTCCGCCACGATGACGGTGCCCGGCCGGGACAACTGCAACGTAAGGCGCAGGTAGTCGGGATAGCTGCTCTTGTCCGCATCGATAAAGATGAAGTCGAACGGCGGCGTCCCGCTGCGGATCAGTTCTTCGAGACTCTCGGCTGCCAGTCCTGTCAGCACAGAGACCTTGCCGGAGAGACCCGCGGCCGCGAGATTGCCTCTTGCGACATCGGCGTAATCAGGATTGGCCTCCAGTGAAACCAGCGAACCGTCTTCGGGAAGCGCTCGCGCGAGCCAGATGGCACTGTATCCGCCGAGCGTGCCGATCTCGAGAATCCTGCGCGCCCCGTTTATCTTCGCCAGCAAGTGGAGAAACTTGCCCTGATTCGGCGCGACGTTGATAGCGCGCAACCTGGCCTTCGCGCTGGCTTCAAGCGCGGCATCGAGGGCTGGGTCGGGTTTAACGAGCGCGCGAGAAAAATATTCGTCTACTGCGTTCCATAGTTCGGTCGCCATTGCGTTCTCCATGCGTGAACATATTGAGCATTACGGCTGCCAGATGCTTGTCAGTTTAAGGGGTTTTCGCGTCCCTGGTACTGAGCCGGACGCCCTCACGTCACCAATGCGGCGCCGCATCTCTAAGGCGGTTTTCTCGATGTTGCCGCATGATCAGCAGCATCACGAAGATGACAAAGGAGCTGAATATCACAATGATCGTCGTGATGGATACGTGAAACCAGACCAATACGGTGTACAGACACAACGTCACCAGGATGGACAGGTTCTCGTTGAAATTCTGGACGGCGATCGAGTGACCCGCGGAAAGCAGGACATGCCCGCGGTGCTGGAGCACCGCATTCATCGGGACTACGAAGAACCCGGACAATCCGCCAATGAAAGCCAGAAACACGCATGCAATGGCAATGTAGGCGGGTACATGGTAAGCGCCTATGCGCAAGACCCACGTGGCTGGAACCAGATCGCGCGAGAAGAGCGCCATCAGCAGGATCGACCCGCCAATGGCCAGACCCACAGGCAGCGTATTCAACGCCTTGCGAAGCGGGATTTTTGCGGCTGCGGCGACTGCGCCAACCGCCACGCCGATGGCCACGAAGGCCTGCAAGATCGACGCTTGCGACAGCGACAACCCGAGGGAATGTTGCGCCCATTGCAGCACGATGAATTGCAGCGTCTGGGCTGCGCCCCAAAGAAGCGTCGTGACGGCAAGAGAAATCTGTCCAATGCGATCCGTCCACAACACCGTGAAGCAGTTAGAAAAATCCTGCACGAGGCGAATGGGCCCGTGTTGCTGCGGAGGATAGCGAACGCCCGTATCGGGAATGCGCAGATTGAAGGCGGCGGCAACCGCGTAGATCGCGGTAATGATCAGAATGGCCTCTCTCGGGGCATGGCCGGTGAACGGCATCGGATGTTGCACCATGTGCTGCATGAGGTGCGGACTGATCAGAATGCCACCGCATACCGTGCCGAGGACGATCGACAGCACGGTGGTGCCTTCCATCCAGCCGTTGGCGGCGACCAGTCGGTCCGGTGGCAATAGCTCGGTGAGAATGCCGTATTTCGCGGGGGAATACGCAGCCGCACCCAGTCCGACGATACCGTATGAAACCAGCGGGGGAACGCCCGCCAGCATGGCAATGCAACCCACCACCTTGACGAGGTTGGTGCCGAACATGACGCGTCCCTTGGGGAAGGCATCGGCAAAGGCGCCCACGAAAGCCGCTAACGCCACATAGGACAGCACGAAGAACAGCTTGAGAACCGGCGTCATCCAGGGTGGCGCATGTTGTTCGGTGAGCAGGGCAATCGCTGCGATGAGCAGTGCGTTGTCGGCAAGCGAAGAAAAGAACTGCGCGGCGATGATCGTGTAGAAGCCCCGTTTCATGCGCGTCCGGCGTCAGGCAAGGCTGGCGTGCAGAATGAGTGAGTCGCATCGGATGGGGCACGTTTCATGGCCGCTATTTCTCTCTTTGTTCCCGCCTGCTGTCGTCGCCGACGCGGTAAAGGCGAGCCACGGCTACGATGGCCGGGACCGCTGACGCAATGTCTTACCAGTAGGGGATGTCGACGCCCGGCTGTAAAACCTGTACCCACAACGTCGCAAGAAGCACTGCAACAAAAATCCGGGCATCGCGCATAAGAGCACTCCCGTCGGACATCACTGCCGTTGGGCATGATACCGCATGCAATCCCGATGCCTGCGTAGCGCAAGTTCTGCCAGCGGCAGATGGAAAGCGTTGTCGTTCGATGCGATGAGCAAATTGACTGTGCTCATTGGTGTGACAAATGACGGTGTTCATCGCGTTCCGCGAATGCCTTCCTGGCGATTAAAGGCTGAAAATTGGCGCATCCAGTCGCTGCCGCAACACGTAAACAATGAAGTAGCGCCTAGAAGCGCCTCAAGCGATGCTTGCAGCGGCGTTCAATGCGCGTACGCTATATACAGCATGATGGGACAGACCTCATGATTACCAACACGATTATTCAACCGAAGGTTGTGATTGTGGCGAGCCTGCTGATCGGCGCGCTTGCGATAGCGGCGTTCGCGCTACGCCCGGACACGGGCCAGCAAGCGGCGGAGCAAAACGGCTTCGGGCATCGCGATGCCGTGTCTGACGACGCGCCGGAACCTCCGCGCCCAACTGCACTGGCGGCCGGGAAAGTCGCCACGCAGAATCAGACGGACCCGGATATTGCTCAGGTTGTCGAAGCATTTCACGCAAGTTTACGACGCAACGACCTTGCTTCCGCGAAAGTCTTGCTAGGTGCCGAACAGGCGCTTTACAAGAATGATCCGCGAATCATGGCACTTGAGGCGGAACTCGAGGCGCGGGAAGAACTTGCTGCCAAGGTTCACGCTGCCGAACCAGCCGTGACGTCGCCGGCGCGTTCGAGCCCGCCTGCACCGCGTTTTGCGGAGCGATCCGGGCATTCTCGCAGCGCCTCATCGCTGAACCGCGAGCACACGAATAGTCGCTCCTACTACGAGGAAAGCAGACGTACGCGGCAGGCTGAAGCGGTGGCGAATTCGCCCGCGACGCGCGAGACGCCGAGCCCAGTCCTGGTGGACCCCGGGAAGGACACCGACGCGCTACGGGCGGCCCCATCTATGGCCGACACCGCTGCGTCTTCGCAGTCGACGGGTGTACCGCCGCCGCTCACACAAACGGTGCAGAGTGTGCAGACGGACCCAGCGCCGGCACCGGCACCGGTGGCGAGCACACCTAATCAAGGGCCGAAAACCCGCGACGAGGTGCGCATGGAAGTCGAGCGCGCCCGCACGGACGGCGCTCTGCCGCGTTTCGGCAATCCCGATCCGGCGGGGCCGGGGGGCGCGCCGAGCCGCGTCAGTCATCCGGTGGTACTTGGCTGGTAGCGGGTTGCGCAAGCTCGGGGCGGGCCGCGAACACATCTGGCGTTTTACGCCGACAGTCCAACATCAGGTGTTGAGCGTATCGGTGTCCGCGTAACCTACTCGCACGGGCGGGACGAACCATGCGAGTCCGAGCCCGATCAGGGCTGCCGTGGCCGCCACCGTAAGACCCACGTGAATGGATTCCACCAGCGCACCGCGCGCTGAATTCATCATCGCGTCGCCCGCGTGGCCTGCGGTAACGAGCCGACTGATCAACGCGGCCTGTTCCGAACGGTCCACCAGGAGTTCCGGACTCGCGAACGACTTGAACCATTGTGTGGCCTGGTAAGAGTCCAGTGATCGATGTACGCCCATTGTGTACAGGTGACCTAACAATGCGCCGGTCATCACCGTGCCGAGCATGCCGCCGAAGGTACGAAGCGATTGCAGCAATGCCGTGGCTGCGCCGATATGGTCGCGCGAAACAATCTGCTGCGAGCAGATCGTGAGGCTGGTTCCCACCAGGCCGAGCCCGAGACCGCTGATTCCCATGCATGACATCCAGACGAGATGCGGTTCGTTGCCTCTCAGCGCGACCACGCTCAGCGACGCCAGCGCAGACAGCGCGAAACCGATGTACATGATGCCGTTGGCACGGCGAACGCGCGTGACGATCCGGTTGTTCAGCACACTGCCGAGCGACGTGCCGAGCAGGAGCGGCGTGATCAGCATGCCGGAAGCGTGCGGCGACATCGCGAATCCGCCCTGGAACAGCAGCGGTACATAGAACACCAGCGAAAACAGCGCAAAACCGCCCAGTACCGACATCGCAAAGAGCGCAGCGAGCTTGCGGTCGAGCAGCATGTCGACCGGAACGATGGGGTAGGTCATCCGCTTTTCCCAGAGCCAGAGCGTCAAGGCACACGCTGCCGTGATGGAGCCGAGCACCAGGGTCGCGGTGCTGATGCCGTCTCTCGGCAACAACTCGATCAGCAGTTGCAGGGCCCCGAAAGTCACGGCGAGCACCACCGCACCGAGCCAGTCGAGGCGCACCGGCATGGACGATCTGGTGCGCCGCAGATGCGGCAGGAACCGGTAGACGAATAGCAGGGACACGAGTCCGACCGGCACGTTGACGAAGAACACGAGGCGCCAGTCGCCGTACTGGGTCAGCAGGCCGCCGAGCGTCGGTCCGACAATATTGGCAAAGCCGAACGCCGACGTGACGAATACCAGCCAGCGCAGCCGGAGTTTGGGATCGGGAAACAGATCGGCGACGGTTGCGAACATGGTGCCGATCAGGATGCCGCCGCCGATCCCTTGCAGACCGCGTGCGAGAACAAGGAACAGCATGTTGGTGGCGACGCCGCACAACACGGAAGCTACGGTAAAAACGATGATGGCGGCGAGCAGAAATGGCTTGCGGCCGAACAGATCGCCTAAGCGCCCAAAAATGGGAATCGTCACAACCGAGGCCAGCATGTACGACGTGGCGACCCATGCGTACAGATCGAAGCCCTTGAGCTCCGCGACGATCCGCGGCAAGGCCGTGCCGACGATGGTCTGGTCGAGCGTGACCAGCATGGCGACGAACGCGACGCCCACCATCGCCAGCAACGATTCACGAAAGGGCAGCAGTTGCCGGCCGGGGTCATGCGCAGCGGTGCTCGGTGTCATAAAGAGCTCGATAAACGGTTGAGCGCCGCGAGCGGAAGGCGGGCGCCATATGTACCGCTAATGAAGAATGGTAGGCCACCGGGCGGCATTTCGAGTGGCTTGATCGCTTACGCATTGGCGCTTCGACCGACAGCAGCAATTCTTCGTATGAAAACAGCAGGCCGAGATCACCCTGTTCGTAGGCGCGAACACGAGCGCCATTCCGTTTATTCCAAGGGGTTCGAGATTTTTCGCTTGAGCCGAATTTCAGCGTGTGCGCGCGTGAATTTTCAATTCTCCGGGAATAAAACCAGGGCATCTCGGGTTCTCCCATACGTAGGCTGACTCAATTTCACAGGAGTTCATCATGAAGAAGATCGTATTCGCCGTAGTGTCCGTCGCTGTCTTTGCCTCATCGAGCGCTTTTGCTGAAGGCAAGACACGTGCGCAGGTGTATCAGGAACTGATCGAGGCTCAGCAAAACGGTCTCGAGTACGTGACGGACTCTTCGTATCCGGCAGTCAATTCCATCTACGCGCAACAGGCGGCTCGTCTGCAACAACAGACTGCGGCTTCCTCGGCAAATGCCAGCAAGATCGTCGGCGGCGATGCGTTAAATAGTAATCCGAATTAAATGGCAGGGGCACCTGACACTCCCTGAAAATGTTTTGTAGAGCGCTGGAATAACCATCGAAGTCTTGCTGTTCGCCTTGATGAATGCGTCACCCAATCACCATTAGTCAGGAGCTGGAAATGAACAAGCTTGCCACTATCACCCTGTCGGTTGCCATGCTCGCATCGACGAGCGTCTTTTCCAATGCTTTCGCCCAGCAAGCGACCCGCGCCGAAGTCCGGCAGGAACTGATTCAGGCTGAGAACAACGGTTCGAGTTTCGTGACCGATACGTCGTATCCCGAAGTGAATCCGATCTTCGCCCATCAGGTTGCCCAACTCAAACAGCAAAACGCCAGCGGCGTCGGCTCGGGGATGTCTGGCTCCAGCGCAAGCGGCCAACGTGCCCCGATGAATCGCAAATCCTCCGGCTCGGCCTGTGTGGGACCGGTCGACTTTTGCACCGCGTACTTTGGCGGCTAAGGCGTTCGGCTGCTTATCCGATATACGTCAACGGTCTGGTTTTAGTTTCGAAGAATCAAGGAGATTTATTTCATGAAAACGCTCATCTGTCTTAGCCTCGCGGTCAGTGCCCTCGCTAGCCCGGCACTTAGCTTTGCCCAATCCACCAGCGCGCCCATCACGCGTGCCCAGGTAACTGCGGAACTCGCGCGCCTCGAACAGGCCGGCTATAGCCCGTCGGCCGCCGGCGATGCGAACTATCCTGCCGACATTCAGGCAGCCGAAGCAAAAGTCGCCGCTCAGGATAGTGAACGCGTCGCAGGCAATGCTGCGGCTGGAACTGCCGATGCGAGCGATGTAGGCGCGGAGCCTTCGGGCACGAGTGAGAGCGGCACGCGTGGTTCGGTCAAAGGCACGTCACGTAGCGCGGCCTGCACGGGTCCGATCAGCTTTTGTTCGTTGTACTTCGGTAGCTAGGTCGAGCGGATTGTCGGGTTTGCCGCACTTGCGTGTTTTCTTCGTCGAGCTTCTCATTTCAGATGTAAGGTTCGTTCTGAAGCCAACCGCGGAGGTGCTCCATATGAAACCGATGCTCGGATTGCTTGCACTGTTTGTCGTGGCGATTCTCGTCACGGTGTTTGCGGGCTCCTATAGCGAGAGCGTCGTGCGTGCCGGTGGCTACGTGGCGACACTTTCGTTAGGTGGCATGGTGGCGCTGCTGATCCAAAGCTGGAAACACCGGCGACCAGGCACGCGCCCGCCGCGCTAGCGCGAAGCGCAGTGACCTTACGGTCCGTCTGGGCCAATTTCAAACAGGCATGATGTGCCTCCCCAAGGGCGGCACCTGCATGCCATCCTCAGCGTTGCCTGGCAAAGGCACACGTAAGACGTACCGGGTGGATGTCGTTTTTGCCCGGTAGCGTGATCGATCGGCGCTTCGTCATGCGCCATCCCGTCTTGTTCAATGGCTCGTCTTCGGACGCGCCGCCGCGCGGCAAATGCGTTGCCGCGCCGGTCAATCTCTGTATCCATCGACCTGGCCCGTATTTTGCGGGGTAGTGGGCATCCGCCACACGCTGGCGCGTCATTCAAGGAGGTCGCATGAACCAGGATCAGTTCAAGGGCGTGGCCTTAAAGGCCAAAGGCAAGCTGAATGAAGCAGTCGGCAAGGCAACCGGCAACAGATCGCAGGAACTCAAAGGCGATTTGCAGCAGGCTGCAGGCGGAATTCGTCAGTCATTCGGCAAGGCGAAAGCGCGCATCAAGAAATCGCTCGGCTGATGCGACGCCCGGGGCTCGGGCGTCGGATCGGGCAACCGTTGTATCGACTGATCGTTTTAACTCGCTTCAACTATTCCATCTACACATAACAGGGAGTCAACCATGCGTCGCCGACAATTCATTCTTTCGAGCAGTGCCGCATTTGCCGCTGGTGGTCTCGCGCTGGCGGGCTGCACCACGACTCCGCCTTCTTCCGACACGGGTGCATCTGAAGATGCGGGCAAGCGTCAAACTATCAACGCCGGGGTCGATTCGACGTTGTCTCGCCTGTATGACACCGTGCACGGCTCGCGCGAACTCGTAGGGAAAGCACAGGGCGTGCTGGTGTTCCCCTCGGTGATCGCGGCCGGCTTCTGGGTGGGCGGCCAGTATGGGCAAGGCGCGCTGCGTCAGGCAGGCCGGACCTCGGGCTATTACAGCATTGCTGCAGGATCGTTCGGTCTGCAGATTGGTGCACAGTCCAAGGCTATCGTGTTCCTGTTCATGACGCAGGACGCGCTCAACACATTCCGCCAGAGACAAGGCTGGGCGGCGGGCGGTGATGCGACGGTGGCCGTGCTGAAGGTGGGTGCGAACGGCAACCTCGATACTTCGACCGCAACGAGCCCCGTGCAGGCGTTCGTGATGACCAACGAGGGGTTGATGGCCGGTGTATCGCTGGAAGGCTCGAAAATTTCGCGCCTGATGATCTGAGCCTCACGCCGAGAATCATCCAGTAGCAAGAGCAGCACGAAGCGGCAAGACGGTCGGAGAGCCGACCGTCTTGCCGCTTTTGCATGCTTAGCTCTGTTGATTACTTCGCCGCGCGCGCTGCGTCGATGATGGCGGCTGCGACTTCGGTCGGCTTCGACAGCATCGCCACGTGGCTCGCATCCACCTTCACCTCGGTCGCGCCAATCTGCTGCGCCATCGCCTCCTGCAGTTGCGGCGGGATCATGCGATCCTTCTGCGTCACCACGAACCACGACGGTTTGGCTTGCCACGCGGCTTGCGTCACCTTGTCGTCGGTGCAACCGGCGAACCACGGACCTTGCGTGGCAGCCACCAGACGCGCCTGCACCACCGGCAGGTCCTGTGCGAAGTCGTGGATGATGGCGTCGGTCGAGAGCGTCAGGTAGCCGGCGGAATCCTTTTGCAGCGAGGATGCCCATTCCGGCGCCGGTTTGCCCTTCAGGATGTCGTTGATCGACTGGTCTTTTTGCGGCGCGAAGGCGGCGACATAGACGAGCGCCTTGACCTTGTCGTCATTGCCGGCTTGCGTGATGACGGCGCCCGCCCACGAATGGCCCACCAGGATCACGGGGCCGTTCTGCTGCTCGATCACGCGGCGCGTGGCGGCGACGTCGCCATCCAGCGAATTGAGCGGATTTTGCACCGCCACGACGTGCAGGCCTTTCGCTTCCAGCAGCGGAATCACCTTGTTCCAGCTGGAGCCATCGGCGAACGCGCCGTGCACCAATACGACATTCTTACCTTTGAGGTCATCGGACGAAGCGGCGGCGCGGGCAGGCGTCAGCGCGCTGATCGAGAGCAGGCTGCCGAACATGACTGCGGCGGTCAGACACTTTTTGAGCAGGGTGTTCATAATATGGGTCCTCGTTGGGAAGTGGTCAGAGCGGTGTGAAGAATGCGCCGATCCGGCGGATCGCTGTATCGGTCAAATGACCGAGGGCCGGATCACGCTGCGTTCGCAGAGAACTCAAACAGGTCGACATCTATGGCAGACGTTTCAACCCTCCGTGCGCTCGACGCTGTCAAGGCGCTGGCGTTCATCGGCGACCTCAGCATGGGCCAGCCCACGGATCATTCGCTGCGCACCAGCTGGCTCGCCGCGCGGCTGGCGGCCGAAGCCGGTCACGACGACGCGCAATGCTGCGTCGTGCAGGAAGTGTCGCTATTGCGCTGGTCGGGTTGCACGGCGAATGCGGCAGGCTTTTCCGAGTGGCTGGGGGACGATGTCGGCGCGCGCGAAGCGATGCTCGCCATGCGCCCAGGCTGGAGCGGCGAGGGCGCAGCCGAGGGACGCGTCGAAGCGGCCATCCAGCCGCTCGCACAGATTCATTGCGAGGTGTCCGGGGAAATCGCCCGTATGCTCGGGCTCGAAGACATGACGCAAATGGCCTTGCGGCACATCTTCGAAGCGTGGGACGGCGGCGGCTTTCCGGAGCGGCTCGATGGCGCGCGGGTGCCGCAAGCTGTATTTCTGGTCGCGCTCGCGAGCGACTTGGAGATTCTCAGCCGTGTCTACGGGGTGGACGGCGCACAAAAGCTGATCGCTCAGAAGGCGGGACGCCAATACCCGGACGCGCTCGCGCGCATTGCCTGTGCGCAGGCCGGCGGGTGGCTCGTCGAACTCGACCAGCAAACCGCGGCGGGCCGCGATGCGCCGCTGGACGCGTTGCCGATGCAGCAGTCCACGGCGCCCGAGATCGTCGCCGATGTGATCGATCTGAAGCTTCCATGGATGGCGGGTTATTCGCGGCGTGTCGCCGAGGTCGCGGCAGGCTGCGGCACGCGCCTCGGGTTCGACGCAGAAGTCCGACAACGCACTTATCTGGCCGGTTTGATCCACGGCATGGGGCGCATGGCGGTATCGAACGCAATCTGGAACACACCCGGGCGCCTGTCGCCCGCCGCGTGGGAAAAAGTGCGGCTCGTGCCGTATTGGACCGCGCGCGCCGGCAAGCAGATCGGGGCGCTCGCACGGGAAACCGAGATCGCCTCGCAGGCCTACGAGCGGCTCGACGGCTCGGGTTATTTCCGCGGCGCAGCCGGCGCGGCTATCGGGCAGGAAGCCCGCGTGCTGGCTGCGGTGGCGTGCTGGGTGGCGTTACGCTCGGCGCGTCCGTGGCGCGCGGCGCTATCTGCTGACGAGGCGGCCGCCGTGCTCGGCGACGAAGTGAGGACGGGACGCTTCGACGCCGACTCAGTGGACGCGCTGCTGTCCTTCGAGAAAGACGGTTTCGAATCCACGGCCGATCGCGCCCGGCCCGCGGCCCGCGCCGCGTTGCTCTCGCCGCGCGAAGCCGAAGTGCTGCGGCACATCAGCCTCGGCGCCAGCAACAAGGAAGTGGCGCGCGCCCTGCAGATGAGCCCCAGCACGGTACGTACGCACGTGGAGAGCGTCTTCCGCAAGCTCGAATGCTCGACCCGGGCTGCCGCCACCTTGAAAGCGTCGACGCTCGGGTTGATCTGAGTTCAGGCTGGCGTTACTTCTTCGCTTCGGGGTAGTCCGCGCCGACCGTCGTCGCTTCCCACGCGTCGAAATCCTTGCGTAGCGCATCGAGCTTCTTGCGGGCCAGCACGAGCGCTGCCCTGCCGAGCAGCAGACGCAGCGGCGGCGTATCGGAGAGCGCGGCGTCGATGATTGCCTGGGCGGCGCGCACCGGATCGCCCGCCTGGTTGCCGCTACGTTCCGCGGTCTGCTTGCGGCGTTCGCCGGCGGTGGCTGCGTAATCGTCGATCTGCGTGGCGGACGCCTTGATCGACGGCCCCGCCCAGTTGGTGCGGAACGGTCCCGGTTCGACGATCAGCACGTCGATACCGAGCGGCTTCACTTCCGCCGCCAGCGATTCCGAAATGCCTTCCACCGCGTACTTGGTGCCGTGGTAGTAGCCGGTGGCCGCAAAGCTGGTCAGTCCGCCAATCGACGACACGTTGACGATCAGGCCGCTGCGTTGCTCGCGCATCAACGGCAGCACGGCTTTGGTCATGTCGACGAGGCCGAACACATTGGCCTCGAACATCTCACGCACGGCCGCGTCCTCACCTTCCTCGATGGCCGCCAGATAGCCGTAGCCGGCGTTATTCACCAGTACGTCGACGCGTCCGAAACGTTCTTTGGCCTGGGCCACGGCTGCGTCGATCTGGGCGCGTTGGGTGACATCGAGCGGCAAAACGAGCGCCCGCTCGGCGTGGCCTGCGGCGATGTCCGCGACTTTCGATGCATCCCGCGCCGTGACCACCGCACGCCAGCCACGCGCCAGCACCAGTTTCGCCAGTTCGCGGCCGAAGCCCGTTGAACAGCCCGTGATCAGCCAGACGGGGTTGTCTCGATTCATCATTTGGGAAACTCCTGTTCGTTGTGCAAAGCACAGGAAGTGGACGCGCCGCACGGCGGCAAGCGCAAGAACGGAACTTGCGCGGTTCGAATGCCGGGGGACAGGTTAGCGAGATCATTGTCGCTGATCTGACAATTTCACGTGAACGCGGTGCCGCGCGGGGAATGGCGGCGAGGATAGAGAACGTCAGGCAGACAGAAGCTGCAATCAGGTGAGCGCCAGCAGGATCGACGATGATACGACGATGATGAAGAGGCACGTAGCAGTCAGAATGTCATACGGGTAGGTCATTTGGGATAACCCTCGACGTGATGAATCGATGGACTTGATGATAGAACGAAGCAGCGGCGCCGTTTGTCAACGATTGCAAAGTCGAGGCATTGTGTGGCATTTTCAGGCGTAGGGGCGTAAGGATGAAGGCGGCCGGGAGCGTATCGAACTACGCTGTCTGGTCCTGCATGAATAAGGAGTCCGTCCGATGAACACAGTGCTGTTTGAGCAAGGCTCGCCGGTGATCGATTTCTGGTTCGACTTCGGCAGCAACTATAGCTATCTGAGCGTGATGCGCATCGAGGCGCAGGCCGCGCTGCATCACGTGCAGGTGCGCTGGCAGCCGTTTCTGCTCGGACCGGTGTTTCACGCATTGGGCTACGACACTTCGCCATTCGTGTTGCAGAAGGAAAAGGGCGAATACGTGTGGCAAGACATGGTGCGGCAGTGCAGAAAATATGGGCTGCCGTGGCGCAGGCCAGCGGTGTTTCCGCGGCGCGCGTTGCTGCCTTTGCGGGTGGCGATATTCGGGGTGGATGAGCCGTGGATCGGCGCGTTTTGCCGCGACGTGATGCGCTTGAACTTCGCCCAGGACCGCGAGATCGATTCGCCCGAGACGGTCAGTGAGGTGCTCATGCAACAGGGCTTGCCGGCGCAAAAGATCATCGCCGACGCGCTGACCGACGACAACAAACTGAAATTGCGCTATCAGACCGAACGGGCGCGGTTGAACGGCATTTTCGGTGCGCCGACGTTTTTTGTCGGCTCGGAGATGTTCTGGGGCAATGACCGTCTGGACGATGCGCTCGCGTGCGCAGCAGGGCGGCCGCTTACTGGTAACTGAGTACCCCGCGCGCTATTCCGCATTCGCGGCTTGCGTCCTGGATTCGATCACACCGCGACGGGCGTCGCCCACTGGCGATCCCTCCTGACAGCACGTTGGCAGGAGCCCCTCCCTAGAATGAGCCTCAACGTCACGTTCGAGCCTTTCCCTTGAAGGGGTTGCGGAGATTGAGCCATGAAGAAGACTTATCAGGGCAGTTGCCATTGCGGCAAAGTGCGTTTCGAGGCGGACATCGATGTGAATGTCGGTCGTCGTCCGTGCAATTGCTGGATCTGCGCGAGGCAGCTCGCGTGGAAGACTTGGGTCAAGCCGGAGGATTTTCGCTTGCTGGCAGGCGATGCGGAACTGGGCGACTATCAGGCCGGCGTGGGCAAGGGGCACCAGCTGTTCTGCCGGAATTGCGGGGCCGCCAGTTTCGGGCGCGGCTTCGTGGATGCAACGGGCACGGAATACGTGTCGATTAGCAGGACGTCGCGCGGCTCGCTAACGGCGGGGTGTGTCTGAAAGGCGAGCCGGCCAGCGTCAACTGTCGCCTTGCTGGCAGAAGCGGCGGCCTGGAATATGCGAGACCACGGCCTGGGCGATCTCGAGCGGCGTGCTCTCGGCGGGCACCACGCGGCGGCATGAATCGGGCGTGTGCTTCATGGTCCATTCGACCAGCCGGTAGGAGCGTCCCCATGGCGGCTGCAAGGGGTCCGAGACCGTGCAGGATTGAATCTGGCGCACCCAATCGTGGCCAGGCATGGCCCGCAGATGTTCGAATACCGTATCTTCAACCATGATGTGTGATTTCCCTCGCAGGAATGCGCTGCATCTCGCGATGCGCCGGCAGCACCCCCAGGATAAAAAAACGCCGCCGGTACTCAGGCGGCTCAACAGGGGATGTTGAGTGCCATAGTTGCAGGGGAAAATTAAGCCAGCCTTAAGACCGCCCGTTAAAGACACGATTGTGCGTGGCCCTGCGTGCTGTTTGCGCGGTTTGGCGCGCGAGCGCGGTGTCGTCCTCAAGACCGCGTAAAAATAGCCGTTATTAAAGCGGTTGGGGCTGCCGACCCCGCTTCGCCTTCGGGCTGTCTCGCCATAACGTGACCCATCTCGCCCAATCGCCTCTTTCCGACCGCCTGCGTGCGCTCGTCGATACGGTGCAGCATAACGAGCGCACGCTGCGCCGCTTCCAGGACGTGGAGTTGCGTCTGATCGGCGCGCAGGACCTTGCTTCGTTTCTCGACACGCTGTTTGTCCACTTGCCGCAGGAATTCGCGCTCGCGAGCGTGAGCGTGTGGCTCGACGACCGCGCGCCCATGCTGCGCGATCTGCTCGAATCTGCCGCATTGCGCGCGCTCAACCAGCGTCAACTGAAGACCGGGCGCGAAGGCGGACTGGCGGCATCGAGGCTATGCGAGACCGGCCGGCCCTGGCTTGGCCGCGTCGGCGAGATGGACGAGGTGTCACGTCTGACCTTCTTCGACAAGACCGCGGCGCCGGCCAGCGCGATCGTGTTACCTCTGGCCGCGGGCGGCAACGTGTCGGGCTACCTCTACCTGGGTAGCCAGGATCCGGCGCGCTTCGCCATCGGCATGGCGACCGATATTCTCGAACGCTTTGCCAGTATCGTCACGGCCAGTCTCGACAACGTCGCTCACCGCGAGCGTCTCAAGCAGGTCGGCATGACCGACTCGCTCACCGGTCTCGCCAATCGCCGCTATTTCGATGAGCGGCTGCGCGAGGAGATCCAGCGTGCCGCGCGTTATTCGGTGCCGGTGGCGTGTCTTTTTATCGATGTCGATTGCTTCAAGCGGATCAATGATACCTACGGTCACCTAACCGGCGACCGCGCGCTTGCGGCCGTTGCCGGTTGCGTCCGGCAGCAGGTGCGGCTCGGCGACACGCTCGCGCGCTACGGCGGCGAAGAATTTGCCGCGCTGCTGCAGGGGGACCGGTCCGACGCGCTCATTGCCGCCGAGCGTGTGCGGCATGCCGTCGAACGGCTGGATCTGCAGGACGACCACGGTGAGCGGATCGCCTTGACGGTGTCGATTGGCGTGGCGGCACGCACGATCGTGGGCGGTGCGAAAGAGGCGGCCGCGCTGGGGCAGTCGCTGATCGAGGCCGCGGATCGCGCGATGTATCAGGCGAAGCACAACGGGCGCAATCGGGTCGAGGTGATGAGCGATTGAGCGCGGGACGCAGCGGGTCGCCGCAGCGGCGCTCCGCTACACCAGGACGGCGTGATCGCTGACCTCGACGGAGTTTCTGCCGCTGCGTTTCGCACGGTACAGCGCTTCATCCGCATCCTTTAGCAGGCGCTCGATGGTCGCATCGCCGCTGACCGAGCAGGCGATGCCAATACTGCAGGTGTAAGCGGGCAAAGAGGGATTGTCGTTGCGGGCGATTTTCAACCGCAAGGCGTCTGCCAGTTCGAATACGTCTTCGGGCCGTGCGCCGATCACGAGCGCGGTGAACTCTTCGCCGCCCCAGCGGGAAAAATGATGATGCCGTGTCAGTATCCCGGCCGCGCGCATTGAAAAGTCGATGAGGATCTCGTCGCCTTTCACGTGGCCGTAAGTGTCGTTGATCGCCTTGAAGTGGTCGAGATCGATCAGCAGCAGCGACAGCAGTCCACCCGTGCGCATCATCTTGTCCCGCTCCTGGCCGTGCGCGTTCAGAAACGCGCGCCGATTCAGCAGTCCGGTCAGCGGATCGGCGAGGGATTGCTGTTCGAGCTGTACGCGCAGCCGGTTCATCGCGACGAGCATGAAGCCGACCGTGGTCAGCAGGGACATGAGGGCGCCGGTGGCCAGATAAACGGTCTGGACGAAATCGCTAGCGAAGATTCCGCGCTCCGCGAATCCCGCGTCGATCGACGTCACCACACGGACCACGGTCACCATGGCGAGGATCAGAAACATCGCGCCCACGAATACCGCGCTGGGGTCATGCCGCCCGTAGCGCAGCATGACGAAGGCCTGACGCCCGTACATCAGCGCGAGGATGGCGTTGATCCAAAGCGACCGGCCGCCGGCGGACGGATGCGCCCAGGTCATCCAGCTCTCGCCGATTGCACCCATGACGAGCACGAGGATCACGAATCGTCCCGAAGGCGGCCGGCCGAAGAAGCGCTGACTGCCGATCAGCCAAAGCCCGGTGCTCAGAATCAGGCCGCAATTTCCGCCCATGATGGAAAGCCAGTCGGGAATCCCGCCACGCAGCGCGAGCAGGATTGCTGCCATGGAGATAATCAGCGCACCGCTCGCCCAGTTGCGCACGCCACGGATATTCGTGGGAAAACTCCGTCCCAGCGAAAACATGACTAACGCCGTCAGTCCAGGCATGACTGACGACATCAACAGCATGGTGCGTAGATCGAAAGCGGGCATACGGTCGTGAGCGAAAGCCGGTGGCTAGCCTGAACGCGCCTGATTACCGGCGCCTATGTCCTTTCCCCGAGGCTTATGCTGGTTCGAATTGTCGAGCCAAGAATATACATGAATTGAATTAAACCGCTGGTATCGATGATAAAGAGCGGATTCATTGCCTGAAGTCGCCAAGTGTATTCTGCTTTGCGCGACGCAAATATACTCGGCTCTATATCGGGCAGACGCGCGAGGCGCGGTCCCGGGCATCGTACGAAACGCCAGGAGGAATCAATCCATGTCGGACCCGATCCATCAATCATCCGATTTTCGGCGCCAGCGTGCAGTCGGCGTTGCGGGTATCGCAGCAGCCGCGCTTGTTGCGTCGGTACTCTGGTTCGGCATTGATTCCCTGATGTCGCCACTGCCAGGTATGGAGAGCCTCGGCGCACGGATGCTGCTGACGCTCAAATGTTGCTGCATGGCCGTGCTGTTCTGCCTCGTGACAGGCATCGAAGCGGTGGCGCACGAGCGACTCACCTCGCCCGCGTTCGA
Source organism: Paraburkholderia sp. GAS41 (assembly GCF_050436545.1). NCBI lineage: Bacteria > Pseudomonadati > Pseudomonadota > Betaproteobacteria > Burkholderiales > Burkholderiaceae > Paraburkholderia > Paraburkholderia sp. GAS41. The sequence goes on along the minus strand of NZ_JBNDMK010000027.1, from coordinate 5,833 downwards.
TCCGCTGGCAGGCTTCGAGACGCGCAGGTTGCGCGTCAATCAAAGGTATCTGCAGAACACGCTCGAGCAGATCATCGTGTTTGCTGCATCGCTGTTCGGCCTGGCCGCCTATTCGCCGGACGGCTCTGCTATGCGCGCGGTCGTCGCCACGACGATAGTCTGGATCGTCGCACGGGTCGCATTCTGGCTCGGCTATCACCGCAGCGTGGCGCTGCGCGGACTCGGCGCGCCAGGCATGGCGCTCAGCATGATCGTGCTGCTCTATGTGGCAGGCCGCTTTGGACGTGAGATCGCCGGGACGGTGGGCTCGATCGTGCCGGCGGCAGTTTTTGTCGCGATCGAAGTCGTGTTGTTCTGGCAGACGCGCCCAATGAAAGGTGTTGGATCAATAACGCCGAAACGGTAGAGGCGCGTTGCAGACGGTTAATGCCTGGCGCGTGAAATCTGTCGGATAGCCGACAAGTGGATCTAGCTGCGAGGAGCCTGTAAGCATCGGCTCAGCGTCGACGCTTGGTTGAGTGAAAAGAACAATTGAATTGCCCCGAGCCGGGATGTTTTCGCATCGAAACTCGTCCAGAATCCAATCCATCCCCGCACACGACCGACTGTCTGCCTGGGGCGCGCAGCAAGCGCTACGTGAAGCTGTTTTTAATCCTTCGAACAGCTTGAGATGTTTTATAAAGGAATGCCAATTAATAAAAGTAGAAAGCTGTCTTGACCGTGCAGGTAGCGCGGTGATCAATAGCCGGGAGCCTGACTCGCGGCGTTCTTCCATGACCAGTTTTCAACGGGTGCCGACAAACCGCGTTCTCACGTAATCGAAAGCATCGATCGTGTGGCGCACCGACGGAGAATCTAGATGAGTCTGATCGATCAAGCAGTCATTTCAAGTCAAGCAAGCGCAAAGCACCACGATCCATCGCTAGCGGGCAAACCCGCTCCGAAGGTTGCAATCATCACGTGCATGGATCCGCGTATGAACCAGCTGCTGGAACGTTTCGATATCAAGCCCGCCGACGCGGACCTGATCCGGAACGTTGGAACAGTCGTGACCGAAGATGTGGTCCGGTCGCTCATGTTTTCGATTCACGTCCTGGGCGTGAAGGAAGTCATGATTGTTGGCCACACGGGATGCGGATCGGAGATGTTCACCGACGAGAGCTTCGAAAAGCATCTGCATGAACGCACGGGCGTGTTGGCAGTGACGCCCGCGAAGTTCCACTTCTACACGGATGTCAACGAGGCAACGAGGAAGCAGATGATGAAGCTTCGTTCTCATCCGTGGGTACCGGCCGATATCGTCATTCGCGGCTTCGTTCTGAATCTCGGAACGGGAGAGCTGACGGAAGTCGTCACCAAGTAAGTGGATTCCAGAGGTGCGCCGCGCCGCGCACCTCTGCCTCACGCATCGGGCGGAACGCCGAGCAACTGCAATGCGCCGCCCGTCACCGCGCCGAATACTGGCCCGGCTACGGTGCCGCCGTAATACGCCCGGCCACTCGGGTCGTCGATCATGACGGCGACGATCAGGCGCGGATCGCTCATCGGCGCCATGCCGACAAACAACGCGCGATAGCGGTTCTTCGCATAGGACGTGCCGATCTGTTTGCGCGCCGTCCCGGTCTTGCCGCCCACGCGGTAGCCTGCAATAGCCGCAGCCTGTCCTGTACCGCCTGGTCTCGTGGCCATTTCCAGCATCGCGCGTAGCGCGCGTGCGGTGGCCGGCGTCGTCACTGTGCGCTGCGTGCCGGCGGCAAGCGGCGCATCGGTTTCGCTGGACGCTTGCACATTACCCTGACGATCCGCCTCGCTGGTCACCAGCAGCCGCACCGGCTGCAAGGTTCCGTCACCGGCATAGGCCGTGTACATCTGCGCGAGCTGCAGTAGCGACGCCGAAAGCCCATAGCCATACGCCATCGTGGCCTGTTCGATCGGCCGCCAGCGTTTGAACGGCCGCACCTTGCCCGCCGCCGCACCCGGAAAGGTCAGCTCCGGTCGGCGTCCGAGTCCATATTCCTGATACTTGTTCCAGATCGTCTCGGCGGGCAGGTTCAGCGCGAGTTTGGCGAGCGCGATATTGCTCGACTTCTCGACGGCTTCGGCAACCGTCATGACGCCATGATTCGAGGTGTCGTGAATCACCGCCGGTCCGATCCGGTACCAACCCGGCGAGGTGTCGACTCGCGTTTGCGGGCCGACCAGGCCGCGGTCCATGGACAACGCGACGACCAGCGGCTTGATCGTCGAGCCGGGCTCGAACGTATCGACCACGGCGCGGTTACGCAATTGCCCGCCGCTCAGGCGCGTGCGGTCGTTCGGATCGAAGCTCGGGTAGTTGGCGAGCGCGAGAATCTCGCCGTTGCGCGCATCCAGCACCACCACGCTGCCGGCTTCCGCGCTATGTTTCGCAATGGCGGCCTTCAATTGAGCATAGGCGAGTTGCTGGATGCGACGGTCGATGGTCAGGCGGATCGTCGCGCCGTTATGGGCCGGCACGAGCGGGCGCGTGTCGGACACCGCGCGGCCCAAACGGTCGCGGATCACTTCGCGCCGGCCGGCCTCGCCGATGAGCTGCGGATTGGCGGCGAGTTCGACGCCTTCCTGCCCCTGGTCCTCGATATCCGTAAAGCCCACCACGTGCGCGGCCGACTCGCCTTCCGGATAAAAACGCTTCGAATCGCCGATCCGCGTGATGCCCGCGAGCCCCAGTTTGTCGACGCGGCTTGCGGTGTCCGCATCCACCTGGCGCTTGAGCAGCACGAACGACCTGTTGCCGGCCAGACGCCGGCGCAACTCCACGAGCGGCACCTCGAGCAACGTGGCGAGCGGCCCGACGCTGGCGGCATCGAGCAGCTTCGGCGTGGCCCAGATTTCGTACGTGGCGAGGCTGACTGCGAGCATCGACCCGTTGCGGTCGACGATCCGGCCGCGCGTGGCGTCGAGTTCGATAGTGCGCTGATAGCGCTTTTGCCCCTGCACGACATAGAAATCCTGATTGACCACCTGCACCCAGAAGGCGCGCGCCAACAGCGTGGCAAATGCCGTGAACACCAGCAGGATCACGAATTTCGAACGCCACTTGGGCAGCCGCGACGCGAGTACCGCGTTTTTGACGACCGGTACGTACGGTTCATGCGGCTGCGATTTTTTCTTCTGGATCATGGATACGGTCGGGTACGGTCGGATTCAGGCAACGGACGCGAGGCGGCGGACGCGAACCCGAGCCGGGAAAGCGGCATCAGCATATGTACCGCGAAGGCGTGATTGTAATGAGAACGTAATCTGTATGCGAGATCCATGCAAGGAAATCGTGCGCGGGGATGAGGTTGCGCGCCTCGTCAACGCTGAGTGCCTGCAAGGGAGGGCGGGAGAGCGATCCGGCAGGCCGGGGCAAAGAAAAAGCCGCACGGATTGAAAATCTGTGCGGCTGGTTCGTTCGATTAATGCGTCTTCTCCGACGCGGCGTGTTTAGGGGCGCCCGACTACGAATCGCTTCGCCAGGAAGCGTCTCGCGGGCGCCTTCTTTTTGGAGGTCGCGGCTTCAAACGAGGCGTTCAGGCCGGCAGCGCGAAACTCGAAATGGCCTCGCGCAGCGCGCCGACCTGATCCTTCAGCGAATGCGCGGCGGCGGCGGCCTGCTCGACGAGCGCGGCATTCTGCTGCGTGACCTGATCCATCTCTCCGACGGCACGATTGACCTGTTCGATGCCGGCACTCTGTTCACGCGAGGCGTGGCTGATTTCTTCCAGAATCTCGTTCACACGACGCACCGACTGCACGATCTCGCCCATGGTCGAACCGGCGTTGGCCACTAACGACGCACCGGCTTCGACGGTATGCGTCGAGGTTTCGATCAGCGCCTTGATTTCCTTGGCGGCGGTCGCCGAACGTTGCGCGAGGCTACGCACTTCCGCGGCGACGACAGCGAAGCCGCGGCCCTGTTCGCCGGCGCGGGCGGCTTCGACGGCTGCATTGAGCGCGAGGATGTTGGTCTGAAAGGCGATGCCGTCGATCACGCCGATGATGTCGCCGATCTGGCGCGAGCTCTGGGTGATTTCGCCCATGGTGCGGACCACGTCGTCGACCACACGGCTGCCGCGCGTGGCGACGTCGGCGGCCTGGCCGGCGAGTTGCGCGGCCTGGGTGGCGCTGTCGGCGTTCTGTTTTACGTTGACGGTCATCTGATCCATGCTCGACGCGGTCTGAACGAGGGCGGCCGCCTGTTGTTCGGTGCGTTGCGAGAGATCGGTGTTGCCGGCGGCGATTTCGGTCGCGCCCACGTTGATGTTGTCAGTACCGCTACGCACGCGCGACACGGTATCGACGAGGCCGGCCTGCATCGTATGAAGGGCGTGCAGCAGGCTGCCGGTATCGTGCTGGTTGACCGGCACGCTGACGGCGAGGTTGCCGCTTGCCATGCGTTGCGCGGCGACGACGGCCACTTCGAGGTCGCCGCCCAGGCTGCGGCGCACGCTGCGCAACACGAAAATCATGACGACGGTGGCGATGCCGCCGAGCAGGGCGGTGCCGGCGAGCCACAGCAGCAGATTGGAGTAGAACGCTTGCTGCACGTCGTCCATGTACATGCCGCTGACGACGTACCAGTCCCACGGAGCGAAGCGCAGCGAGAAGCTGGTTTTGGCGACTGGCTGATCGTGGCCCGGTTTGGCCCACAGATATTCGACGAAGCCGCCGCCGTCGTGGTTACCGGCGTTGACGATGTTGACGTACAGATGATTGCCGGCCGGATCGGCGAACTGCGCGACGTTCTTGCCGTCGAGTTCGGGCTTGATGGGGTGCATCAGGACGACGGGCTGCGAGTCGTTCACGGAGACGTAGCCGTCTTTGCCGTAGCGCAGGGCGGAGAGTGCGGCGAGGGCCTGTTTCTGGGCGTCGGGTTCGCTGACGGTATGTTGCTGGGAAAGCGTGTAGTAATGGTTAATGATGCTGACGGCTTCCTGGACGACGGCCGTGAGTTGATCGCGGCGCTCGGCGATCATGGACGCGCGGTTTTGCCACGCGCCGAAGCCGCCGATCAGGATCAGACCGATCCATAACACGACGATCATCGACCCGAGTTTTCTGTTCAAGGTCATGGTGTGCATTTGCGCGGGTTTCATCTCGGTTGGGGTTGGGGTCGATCGAGGTTTTGCTTTTCTTGCTGTCTTTGCTTTTCGCTTTTTTGCCTGGCAGGCTTGGACAACGTTTGCCTATGCTGTTTAACGGCTACGGCAGCCGGGGATGTAGTAAGGGCGAACCCTAGGTTTTCGTTCTTGGTTTTGTCTGATTTATTGGGGTTTTTTTGTGGTTTCTTGTAGTGTTGCTGGGCTGTTTTTGCCTGCGGCGGTTTTGGTGGTTTTCTTATGGTGTTGGCCTTTCCTTGTTTTGTTTTGGGTCTATTAGGTTCGCCCCTGTGCGGGGCGGCACCTACTTTCTTTGCCGCCGCAAAGAAAGCAACTGTATTGAAGGTCAAGTGCCAGAGGCTCAGTGGATCATGATTTCGGCGGAGTCCAGGGTGTAGAGTCGCGCATCATGGCGTTGAGCCGGGTGAGCAGCTTGCGCATGCCAGCGACGAAGGCGACCTTGGTTTTTTTGCCTTTGTTGCGCAGCCGGTCACAAAACGCCTTGATGTCGGGGTTGGCCTTCTGGGCTGCGACGCAGGCCATATAAAGGGCGCGTCGCACGATGTGACGCCCGCCTCTGATATGGCGCTGTCCCTGCTGTTTGCCGCTATCGACGTTGAACGGCGCGAGGCCCACGAGCGAGGCGATTTCCTTGCCGCTGAGCCTGCCCAGCTCAGGCAGAAAGGCGATCAGGGTAGCCGCCGCTCCCC